>NZ_JBELAU010000017.1:0-97417 GCF_040253585.1 Emticicia sp. W12TSBA100-4 | reverse complement strand
TTTGTTCGATTAAAGACCACCATGCTGTTGGTTTAAAAACAATTCTTCACAATTTATTTTATAAAGAAACTTTTTATGAAGTGTACAACTTTACTTTTTCTTTTTTTGAGTATTGTAACATTTGCTCAAGTTAATTTAAATCCATCAATAACTACAAATTCCGAAAGTAATTTCCTTTGTAATCAAAAAGAAATTATTTTATCTGTAAGTATTAAAAATAGTGAATATACTTATCGTTGGTACCGAGATGATATTGCAATTGCTACTTTCAACACTCCATTCTACACGGTAAATCAAGGAGGAAAATACTATGTAAAAATTACAGGTAAAGATTTTGAACAAAAATCTGATGAGATTTTTATCAATGATTGTGATGCACAGTTGCCAAAAAACGCTGTCATTGAAGAGCTAAAAGAGCCGAGCTTTGAGTCGAAACAAAAAGAATTGTTGGCTAACTTTAATTCTGCATCGAAAAACTATACAATTAAATTAGCACAAGGTTTACCTCAACTTGTATCCACAAATCCAATTATTTGCGGAGCAAATACCAGCACAACACTATCCGTTACGAATACAGACCCCAGCTACACTTATACTTGGCTTTATTCTACTTCATCGTCTGGAAATTTTTCAACAATTTTGAATGAAACTAACTCGATATATACTACATCTACAGTTGGGTATTATAAAGTCTTTATTAGCGACGGTAGTGGAAATATTACAATAGGACCTTTGTATGTAAGTAATACTCCCTATGGTATTATTAGTGATTCTTTTAATAATCCGTTTGGTACGATTAATACAACAGTCGGGCAGCCAGTTCAACTCAAATTTACGCTTTTTGGAACAGGGCCATGGACAGTGAATTATTATGACGGAAGCTCAGCAAAATCTGTACTTGCAGCAACTTCTCCTTTCTACTTGACTGTTTCGCCAACACAAAACCGGTCATATTATATTTCATATTTATCAAATAATACTTGTTCGACTGGCTTCAATGGCAATAGTGGTTTGGTAAAAGTAGTGGTTGATGCCACTACATCCATAAATCTTACTACACCTTCTACTACATCTGTTTGTCCCGGTGGAACTATTGAAATACCTTATACAACAGTTGGTACTTGGACAGATGAAAGAAAAATTTATCTCGAATTAATTAATTCAAGTGGTACATCTACTTATAGTTCATATGGATATTATTCGTCAAATTCAATGCTTTTTCCTATACCAACTGGTATTTCGTCAGGAAATTATAAAATTAGAGCTTCTGTGAGTTTACCATCTATTACCTTTCCAGTAGTAAGTTCATATACAATAAATGTTTCGGGTGGGGTATGCAATCCAACAGCTTTTATTACAATGGGTTCTTCTAATGTTGGTTGTTCAAGTGTATCGCTTTCGGCCTATCCATCATCAAGTGATTATACATTTCAATGGCTTTTGAATGGAAGTCCAATTAGTGGAGCTACAAACTATTATTATGGTGCAACGCAAACGGGTAGTTATTCGGTTGTAGTTTCAAAGTCAAGTACTGGATATAGCTCTACATCAGCAGCACAATCAGTAATTGTTAATTCTTTGCAAGCAAAAATTACATCAAATAATCCTTCGCTTTGTGGTTCAAATATAGCAGCTACGCTAAATGCTTCGCCAACAGGTGTAGGTTTTACATATCAGTGGTATAAACAATCATCATCAGGAAGCCTTGAGTCTATTGATGGAGCAACTCAAGCAACTTATACAACTAATGTTACAGGACAATATTATGTAAATGTCAATAATGGAAATTGTAGTAATACGTCAAATAGTTACTATGTCGGAACAGTCCCGATTGCTATAATGACGGATATGAATGATGAGAAGTACAGTAATGTAAATACTGCGGTTGGACAAGCAGCACAATTAAAAATAAGTTTGTATGGAGGCAGCTCGTGGACTTTTTCTTATAATGATGGTAGTAACACAAAAGTTGTAGCAACAAACACAAGTCCCTATATTTTGACATTAACCCCAGAACAAAATAGACGTTATAGTATTTTTAATGTAACAAGTAATTGTTCAAATAATAATGGTTACACTACTGGTTATAATAATATAATCGTCGACCCCGCAACCGCAATCAGTCTGACTACTCCCGGTACGACCACAGCTTGTGCTGGTGGATCAATTTCAATACCTTATAATACAATAGGTACTTGGACAAGTGAAAGAAATATAGCTTTGGAACTATTAGATGCAAATGGAAATTTTATAAGTACCTATTCTTATGTGTCTGGTTTTGCAACTAATCCTATGATATTTCCTATTCCAGAAACTTTGCCTATCGGTGCATATAAAATTAGAGCATATAGTACATTACCTTTCATAGCGAACAGTACTTCCTCTACATATTCTATTAATGTAAATAGTACGGGATGTAGCAGTTCAGCTATTTTCACCGTCAGTTACACTAATGTTTCTTGTACATCTGTTAATCTGACTGCTTACCCGTATTCATCATCGAATGCTTACAGTTATCAGTGGTATATAAATGGGAATCTTATACCTAATCAAACAGGGCGTAATTTTACTGCTACCCAAACAGGTAATTATTCTGTGAGAGTTTCAAGAGCAAGTTCAAACTATGACCAGACAACTTCTCAGCAAACTATAACAATAACAGGTTTTACTGCATCGATTACATCGCCAAACAGTGTTATTTGTGGAACAAATACGACAGCCACATTGAATGCAAGTTCTGGTGGAGTCGGTGCTACTTATCAATGGTTTTATTCAGCTTCAATAAACTCAAATATACCAATCAATGGAGCTACGGGACAGACACATACTGCTACTTCAGTTGGCTACTATAGAGTTTTGGTTAGGCAGAGTAGTTCTGGGTGCGAAAGCTTAAGCTCGCCATTTTATGTCGGTAATACTCCTTATGGGGTTTTGAGTGACCAAAATGATAATTTGAATGCTACAGTCAACATTTCGTCAGGGCAAACCGCTAACCTCAAAATGACTTTGCATGGGCAAGCTCCGTGGGTTGTAAAATATTATGATGGTAGTCAGACAAGAGTCGTTAATGTTACTTCAAGTCCATATATTTTACAAGTAACACCTAATCAAAATAAGATGTACTATATATCAAGTGTTAGTAATTCTTGTGGTGATGGCTATGGAAATGGCAGTGTACTTGTAAATGTTGATAATTCAACCTCAATTTTACTTAATACCCCAAGTAATACAAATATTTGTACTGGAGGTTCTATCGAAATACCATACACTACAGTAGGGACTTGGACAAACGAAAGGAGTATAAATATTGAACTAATAGATGCTAATGGAAACTATGTTTCAGGAAGTGGAATGACGATGGCATTTACAAACCCTATTAGATATTTTATTCCTTCATCTTTAACACTCAATGGTACATATAAAGTTAGAGTACGTCCAATTTTGCCATATATGAGCAATTATACCACAAGTACTTATACATTAACAGTAACAAATACAGGATGTCTGCCTGCTGCTGTTATTTATCTTGGAACATCCAATAATACCAATTCTAATTCAAATAATATATGTGGTAATGCACCTTTATTTGCTTCACCAAGTGGAAGTGGAAATCTATATAGTTGGTATAGAGATGGTAATTTGGTTTATACTTCAACTGGTTCGTCAAGTTATTTTGCCTCAACAAGTGGTAATTATAGTGTCATTATATCTAACTCATCAACAGGGTATAATTCCACATCGTTAAATTATCCTATTACAATAAATATGGAGTCAGCTAATTTTTCTGGTAATCCAGTATTGTGTGATGGTGGGTCTGCAATAACACTAACTGGTGATCAGACTTCGGGAAATTATGAGTGGTTTTATTCACCTTCTGGTGTTGGTTTCACTAAAGTAGTTGGTCAAAGTTCATCTACTCTAACCACTTCTAACCCTGGGATATACTATTTTGCGGTTAATAATGGAGGCTGTCAGGCTATCTCAAGTACTTATCGTACTTGCCCTATACTATTAAACTACTCCTCAGCTACCGTTTGTCAGCAAAGTGGCTTGTCGATTACTTTTAGCTCCTATTTATATTTAACAACAAAATATACTTTACAATTGATAGATGCTAATACAAATGTTATTGTGAATGATAATTTAGCCACCGTAATGGGCTCGACATCAACGTCAACTTATACGCTATATTTTAATTTACCAAGTACAGTAGGAGCAGGTGCTTATAGATTACGAGTAGTGTCTAATATGCCCAACTACACATCAACAAGTGTAGGTATACTTACCGTAAACACATCTACTTCATCCACTGCCCCTACACTTGGAATCAGTCCAAATGTAATTACATCAATTCCTCAAAATGTTGTTCTTACAGCTTCGGGGTGTAGTGGTACGGTTTTTTGGTCAAACAATGTTCAGGGAAGCACTCAAGTAGTGAGTGTACAAGAGACAACAACGTTTACAGCATATTGTAATGTGAATAATTGTAATAGTACATTGTCGAATATAACAGTAACACTTCAGTGCGACCCACTCGAACCAAATAATACTTACATGACACCAACGATAATTACTAATAATACTTATCAGAGTGTTGATGTGTGTTTAGACAGCGGAAATGATAAAGATTATTTTGCCTGGGTTAATAATGGTAAAGTGTACTACATTTTAGTCCGTCCTTACAGTAGCTCCAGTACAGGTAATTATAAGCTATCAGTATCGATGAATAATGGTGTATTGACAATGGAAACCAAAGCGATCACGGGTGGGTCAAATTTGGATACCTATATAATATTATATGATTCTGATGGTATTAGCGAATTGGGTTATAATGATGATTCTGGCGATGGTAATTTTTCATTATTGAATTATATATTACCAACAAATCCTTGTCCTTCGAGTTTAGAATTATACTCATCATTATTTGATGTTTTGAGTGGGCAAATTACAGTACCAAAAGCAGTACAAATTACAGCTTCCAATAAATTAAATAATAATTCAGTTACCAATTATAGAGCAGAAAAAGCTATTATGTTAAACCCTGGTTTTGAAACAAAATATTCATCGACAGGTACTTTTAAAGCGGAAATAAAAGGTTGTAGTGATAATTAATTCTAAGTCAGCATATTTATTTGAAAAGACCCTATATAAAGCTATATAGGGTCTTTTTTATCTATGACCTTTGTATTTAGGTCTAATTATTATTTGAAATATTCGAGTGATGCTTATAAAGAGGGCTAATTAAATGAAGCTCGTAAGCTTATTTCAAAGTAAAACTATTCAGAAAAGGCTCAATAAAAGGCTGATAAGCAGAATATTTTGAGGTTTCAGTCGAGAACGTAACGATATAAACTTTGCTTGATTTTACGTAGTAGTATTGTCGCCATGTTTGTTTGTGCGTGTCTTTTTCACCTGAGTAAGTAACTCTAACGACATTTGATTTTAACTTCTTTTTCTCAATTACTTTAAAGTTTTTGACAACTTTTGGCAAATAACCAATCGAATAGGTGGCGTATTGGTCAGCAGTATAGCTTGCTGAGGGCAAAGGATTGAAAGTGAGATTAATACTTTCTGTATAACCATCAGGCCAAGAAAGTGTATCGGCAGGCGAAAGAATAGAACATTCATTAACAGCACAACCTGCCTTTAATCGCCATGAGCTCGGATAATCGATTTTGTAAGGTTTAAAATCCAAAACTTTTATGCTATCTGTTACAGATGAAGCATTGGCCGTAAACCCGAGAAAAATTAAGAATGTAAAGAAAAGGTTTTTCATGTTTTTGAAATTTATTAGAGGAAGACTTCGCTCGAAGCGAAGTCTTCCTTACATTAAAACGGATACCCAATGGCAAAATGAAACACAGGATAATATTCATTACTTCGCTTGAGTTTCAGATTATCCAATACAAATCTTTCGCCTGTTGGTTTTATGGGGTCAAAAACCTTTACACCCCAGTCGAAACGACCAACAAAATAATCTAAATCAAGTCGAATACCTGCACCAGTTCCAACCGCAATTTCTTTATAGAATCTTGTCCAATCAAAGTTTGCTTGGTCAATTTTTGAGTCAATCTGATACCATTTCCAAACATTTCCTGCATCAATAAAAAATCCAGCATTCCAATTGCCAATAAATCTGAACATATATTTACGGTATTCAATACTCGTTTCGAGTAAAATATCGCCCGGTTGCTGCGAAAAACGATTTTTTATTGTTGTTCCCAAAGCCGAACCAGGCCCGAGTGTACGTGGACGCCACGCACGAATACTATTTGGCCCACCAATAAAGAAATTTTTCTCGAAAGGCATAGCTTGGTTTTGCCCGTAAGGATGAGCAACTCCCAAGTTTAGTCGATACGCCCACGAATCACGCTTATTGATTGGAATGTATTTTCTAAAATCTACATTCAACTTCACAAATCTAAAATAGGCACGTTTAATGGTATCGAGCGGAAAAATTTGGTCAATAAATTTAATCTGATTCTTATCGGGGAAAAAGTTTAGCGTTGTACCGCCCGATTCAACGAAAAATCTAATGTATTTAGCTTTAATATTTTTGCCTTGTACTTGATTATTAAACACATAAGTGCCATTGATACTCGACACAAACTGAGGGTCATAGAGTACTTTTAGGTTGGGGTTGTCTAACAAAACTTGCTCAAAACTCGCACTTTTGAATGGTGTATTTATCAAATTAATATCAAACGGTGAAATCACGATAGTTTCGTATTTCGAGCGTTGCCATGAATAGTTGCCAGTCAGGCGAAAAACCTGTCTTTCAAATAATCTTTGTTTTGAATTATTAAAACTTACAGCCAGTTGTGTTCGTGGATTTTTTAAACTTAAAAGGTTTGATATTTTGTTAGAAAAAATAATTTTAGGAATATTTAAAGCCAAATTTGCTCCCAGTTCACGGCTACGTTGAGTAGTAGAATCTAAGCCTGGTTGTCCTTCGAGATTGGCACGAAATCCGAGTTCGGTAGTTTCTAAAATACTTAATAAATTTCTGGCACGAAGCGAAACACTCGCACCACCACCCAAAATATTATTAATGTTATTGACATCAAAATTATAAGCCGTTGTGTATTTAGGGTTTGTAGGTGCAATAATGTCGGCTCTTAGTTGATTATCAGGTAATTGTGTGAATTTTACATTAGCAAAAGCAAACTGGTCGAGGCCATAAAGTTGTCGGTTGGTTTCATTAACGAGCGATGCCTTGAAAAGCTGATTTGGTCGAATAAGAATTTTCTTATCCAAGATTTTTGTAGGAAATTTCTTGCCAATAAATGTATAACGAATGCTATTAAGTTCAATATTGGTCGTATCAATATTTAGATTGTTTTCTGTCGAAGCATCAGCAGAAATAAAATTGATGGATTCAAGCGTAAACTGTTCGTGTTGTTCTTTTTGATTTGGATTTCTAATTGTTACCGTTAGGTTTACTCTGTAATCTCGTCTGATGTAATCGGTCGTGTCAATTTCGACTCCGATATAACTTTTAGCAATGAAATTAAAATAACCATTTTCTTTTAAAAGTGCTTCGATTCGTAACTTTTCAGCATCAATATTATTGAAATCGACTCGGTCGAGTCTTAGGAGTAATTTTTCCTTAACTTTACTTTTCAGTAAGGAGTCAACCTTTCTATCAGTCATTTCATACCTAATTGTATCAATCAAATAAGCTCTTTTTTCATCAATTAAATAACTGATTTTGATACGCTTGTTTGTATTTGCCGAGTCGATTTGGTATTTCACTATGCTATCAAAAAAACCTTTATTATATAAGTATTTATTGATAGTACCGCTTGTGCGTTTGATGGCACTCTCGGTAATGATTGCGGGAGCTTCGCCTATATTTTTCATCCACCAGTTTTCTTTGGTGTCGAGGCGGTCTTGATAAACGTTTACTTTTGATAGATATTTTTTTCGTTTTTTCTCAATTTTAGCATCATACAACACAGGATTTGGCAGGTTATCCAAACGGTTTTGCCATTTTTCTAAGCGTTCTGTGATTTTTGCCGAGTTATAGAAAGTTTTGCCCAAATTATAAAAACTAACATAAGGTGTAACGGGTAAGTATAAAATACGTCGATTAGGTTTTTGTGTGGGTGGAATCAGTAATTCGAGTTCTTCGGTTGAGATTTCTTTATTACCTTTGAATTCAAAACTATTTAGGCGGTATTCGTCACGTTCGAGCTGCACTTTTCGAGTACACGAACTCACAACAAAAACCATCAAGCAAGCACACGAAATCTTGTAAAAGCGTTTTTTATTGAGAAAAATATGTAATACCAGTCTAAAAATTGATACTATCTTTAGAATCATAATTGATTGATTATCAGTTTTTTCTATCAGGGAAATCCTTTATAAATCGTAAATTTTCAAAAGTAATGTTTTCAAAACAACAACAAAAGTACGTTCAATCCTTGCAATTAAAAAAATATCGACAAGAACACCAACGATTTTTAGTGGAAGGTGCAAAAAGCGTGCAAGAATTATTGGGTTCAGACTTAGAGACGGAGTTATTGTTATGTACACCAAAGTTCTTTACAGAAAACGAAAAATTACTCAAAAAAATATCAGTCGAGCAAATTTCACAGACTGAACTCGAAAAACTCGGTACGCTGCAAAGCAATGATGCCGCTTTAGCGGTAGTGAAAATGCGAGAAAATAGACCATTGATTGCCGATGCCGATGAATTTGCCTTAGTTTTAGACGATATTCGTGACCCTGGAAACCTCGGTACTATTCTTCGTATTGCTGACTGGTACGGCATCAAAAAAGTAATTTGTTCCGAAACAACGGTTGATTTCTACAATCCAAAAGTAATTTCAGCTTCAATGGGTTCGTTTACAAGAATTCGAGTTTATTATTCTGAAATTTCAAAATATTTTGAAAATATCGTAAAAATCAATAAATTTGAAATTATTGGAACTTTTTTAAATTCTGAAAACGTGCATCGTTTTGATTTTCCGAAAAGCGGTTATATCGTGCTTGGAAACGAATCGAATGGAATAGGAGCAGAGGTAGAAAAATTAATTACTAAAAAAATAACAATTCCGAGATTTGGAGAAGCTGAGTCTTTGAATGTGGGAATCGCTACGGCGGTGGTGCTTGATAATTTGCGGAGAAGGGAATAAACTAAGTTTTATAAAAATCGACTGATAAAATAGAAAACTGTTTCGTATTCAGTTATTTATGAAGTATAAAAGTTTCTATGTATATATTCAACTCATATAATCTAATGAAAAAACTTCTCTTTACAACCCTTATTGGTTTTGTTCTTTTTCAAGCAAAAGCCCAAACGCAACTCACCTCATCGGTTTCATCAAAACCACTTTCGGTGGCTACAACTCCCGAATCGGTTGGAATTTCTTCCGAAAGACTCAAACGTATAGACAATGTGCTAAATCAACTCGTTGAACAAAACAAACTCCCTGGAATGGTGGCACTTTTTACTAAAAATGGCCAGATTGTTTATCAAAAAGCGTTTGGTTATTCAGATTTTCAGACTAAAAAGGTCATGAAAACTGATGATATTTTTAGGATTGCTTCGATGACAAAGGCCATAACTTCAACGGCCGTCATGATGCTTTATGAAGAAGGGAAGTTTTCACTCGACGACCCAATTTCAAAGTTCATTCCCGAATTTAAGAATCCTCGTGTGATGAAATCTTTCCGTTTTGCCGATACTGCCTACACGAGCGAACCTGCAAAATCTGAAATCACGATTCGTCATTTGTTGACGCACACTTCAGGGCTTGGTTATGGCGTAATTGATGGCGATGAAAGTTTTAGGATGATGTATAAAAAAGCAGGAATTGTAGATTTATTCACCACCAATCCAGTGAAAATTGGAGATAATATCAAAAAATTGGCGAAACTTCCATTGCATCACAATCCTGGTGAGAAATTTACTTATAGTGAAGGATTAGACGTGTTAGGTTATTTCATCGAAATCGTTTCAGGGAAGCCATTTGATGAATATTTGAAACAACACCTTTTCGAACCACTCGGAATGCAAGATACCTATTTCTATTTACCTGATGCCAAGAAAGACCGTTTGGTGTATATTCATAAACCTGATAGTGCAAAAACTTGGGTACGTTTCCCTGTGACCTTCTATGATCCAAATTACCCGATTTCGGGAGCAAAAACATTTTTTTCGGGCGGAGCAGGACTTTCTTCAACTGCCAAAGATTATGCTACTTTCTTACAAATGTTGCTCAATGGCGGTACGATGAATGGCAAGCGTTTTTTGAGCCGAACTACGGTTGATTTACTGACAGCTACCAACCAAACTGGCGAACTCTTTGGAGGCTCGAAAGGTGAAAGTTTCTTTAGTCTTGGCTTTAGTGTAATAGGACAAGCAGGACAAATGAAAGGCAATGGAAGTGCAGGAAGATTTAGTTGGGGTGGTTATTTTAATACAAATTATTGGGCTGACCCTAAAGAAAAAATCGTAATGGTGTTAATGAAACAAACCCAAGGTGCAGCTGATGGTGGCTCTGAAGCTCTTTTTACCCGAATGATTTATCAATCAATTGATGATTAATGCTTTCATTTATCTACACAACTACCTTTTTGGTCGTTTACAGACAGATTTGAACTAAACTTTTCTTAGTTTAAATCTGTCTAAATATCGTAGTAAAATAAAAACTTGAACATTACAATTCTACGATATAGTATAAATTACCAAAACTTACATGAAAAAGCTGCTACTTCAAATCTTCTTATTCACATTTGTTTCCCTGACTGTCTTTGCTCAAACTACCGAGCTGATAGGAACTGTGCAAGATGCACAAGCCAGTGTTGGGGTTTCGGGGGCAAGTATTTTATTGGTAAACTCACGAGATTCTACGCAACGCAAAGGCGTTTTGGCCGATGCCGAGGGAAACTTTAAACTTGCCAATGTAAAATCAGGAAATTATCGACTAAGAATTTCTTCGATTGGCTATACAAATCTCGAAATGCGAGTTTCGATTGGCAATTCCCCCAAAAATTTAGGAGTCTTGAAACTGACCGAAAATGCTAATCAGCTCGGGGAGGTTACTGTGCGTGAAAAGCAAGTGCGTGTCGAGCAGAAAGGCGATACGATTCAGTACAATGCAAGTGCATTTAAGACCAATCCCGATGCTACGGTTGAAGATTTAGTAAAGAAAATGCCAGGCGTAACTATCGAAAATGGTGTGGTAAAAGCACAGGGAGAAGAAGTAAGAAAAGTAACTGTTGATGGGCAAGAGTTTTTTGGCGATGATGCAGCTCTGGCACTTAAAAACCTTCCTGCTGAAGTGGTAGATAAAGTACAAGTTTTCGACCGACTCAGCGAACAATCTCAGTTTACTGGTTTTGATGATGGAAATACTGTAAAAACAATCAATATCACTACTCGACAAAACAAAAATAATGGGCAGTTCGGAAAAGTCTATGCTGGTATAGGCGATGATGAGCGTTATCAATCTGGGGCGAGTGTGAATTTCTTTAAGAAAGATCAACGCCTTACAATTATCGGTTTATCGAATAATATCAACCAACAAAACTTCTCAAATCAAGATATTTTGGGTGTACTTGGTAGCTCAGGTGGTGGCGGTGGAATGCAGTTTGGTGGCGGTGGCGGTGGCGGTGGGCGTCCGCAAGGTGGCGGCGGCGGCGGTGGCCCTCGTGGTGGTGGCGGAGGAGGTGGCGGCGGTTTTGGTGGTGGTGGAGATGCCAGTAATTTTATGGTTGGTCAACAGCCAGGTATTGCCAAAACTACTTCTATCGGCTTGAATTATAGCGATAATCTGGGTAAAAAAGTAAAACTAAGCACCAGCTATTTCTTTAATGCTTCAAATAATGGCAATGAAAGCATTACTTCCCGTGAGTATTTGGGTACAGTTCCTCAAATGTATGACGATACAAGTGCGACTCGCAATAAAAATCAAAATCATAGAGCTAATATTCGTTTAGAATATACGATTGATAAAAGTAATTCGATAGTTTTTACGCCTCGTATCAGTTGGCAAAACAATGACGCTTTATCGACAATGACAAGTGAGACTTATTTGCAACAACAAACAATCAATACAGCCTTAACCAGAAGAAACTCAGAGAATAATGGCTTTAATTTTTCGGGAGAATTATTATTTAGACACCGTTTTGCCAAAAATGGTCGTACTTTTTCGGTGAATCTTGGAAACACTACCAGCGACCAAACGGGTTTTTCTTCTCAGTATTCAATCAGTAGATTTTTTACTGGCAGAGATACAACACAGATTGTGAACCAACAAACTCAGTCTCAGACCAATAGCAATCGAATGTCGTTAGGCCTTACTTACACCGAGCCTGTGGGAAAAACTGGACAGATACAGCTCGACCATAATGTAGGTTATACGCTCAGTTCATCAGACCGTGAAGTCAATGCTTATGACGAAAAATTACTAACTTATTCAATTCTTAATAAATCTTTGAGCAATTTATTTGATAATTCGTATCTTACCAATCGTACTGGTGTGAGTTATCGTTTACGAGGAAAGCAAGGATTTTTTACTTTGGGTACAACTTACCAAAATGCCCAGTTGGCCAGCGACCAGACTTATCCGATTTTGCAAGATGTAAAATATGTATTCAACAGTATTTTACCAAATGCAATGTTTAATTATAGATTTGAAAATAAGGCAAATCTTAGAATTTTTTACCGTACCAACACAAATGCACCTTCGGTTAATCAATTGCAAGGTGTAATTAATAATAGTAATCCAACCCAACTTTCAACAGGGAATCCGAATTTGAAGCAAGATTATAGTCACTCGTTATCATTCCGTTACGGAGTTACGAATGCTAAAACTGCTCAAAATATTATGATGTTCCTGAATTTAGGATATTCAAATAATGCCATTGTTCAATCAACCTTTATTGCCGATAAAGATTACGAATTAGCTGATGGAATTATACTTTTCAGAGGTTCACAACTCACAAAACCAGTTAACCTTGATGGACAATTTAATGCTCGTACTTTTATCAGTTACGGTATTCCGATTTCAAAAATCAAATCGAATCTTAACTTTAGTGCTGGTGTGAATTATGCAAAAAATCCAAATTTGATTAATGATATTAAAAGTTTTACAAATACCTACGGCATCAATGGAGGTTTGGTTTTGAGTAGTAATGTGAGCGAAAAAGTTGATTTTACGCTTTCCTATTCGCCAACATATAGTTTGGTCAGAAATTCGGTGCAAACCACTCTCAACACCAATTATTTGTTTCAGAATACATCATTCAAAATTAACTGGTTATTTGGCAAAGGATTTTTATTGCAGTCAGAAGTTCTCAACCAAGCATATTCTGGTTTAGGTACAGGCTTTAACCAAAATTTTACACTTTGGAATGCAGGTTTTGGTTATAAATTCTTGAAAAAACAAGCAGCCGAATTGCGTATCAATGTCTTTGATTTACTGAAACAAAACAACAGCATCGCTCGAAATGTATCAACAGCTTATATCGAAGATGCTCGTAGTCAGGTGCTTACACGTTATTTTATGCTTACATTTACTTATAACTTGCGTAATTTTAGATTATAAGTAACGTTTTTTATGATTTAAGTTTTAGTTAAATACTCATAGGAACGTCCAATTTTGGATGTTCCTACAAAATTTATGGGATTTCATTTCAGACAAAGTTAAATTGTCAGAGCAGTACACAACAGGCTTGTTCGTATCAGATAAATTTGTATTTTTACAGCACCATATTTTATGTAACAAAACAAGAAACAAAGCTCCAAACCAATCTACATGAAAGTCTGTGCCGTTTTTGATATTGGTAAAACCAATAAAAAGTTACTTCTATTCGATGAAGATTATAAAATTGTAAGAGAAGAACAATCGCAATTTGAAGAAATTTTGGACGACGACGGCTTTCCTTGTGATGATTTGATTCGTTTAAGTTCATGGCTCAAAACTACCTACGAGTCTATTAAGCAAAATCCTGATTATCAAGTAGTCGGATTGAATTTTTCTGGTTATGGTGCAAGTTTTGTACATCTAAATTCGGAAGGGAAACCAATTACTCCACTCTATAATTATCTCAAAAACTTTACTCGCCAAATGAGTAAAGAGTTTGCCGAAAAATATACCTCAAATGTATTTACCGAAACGGCTTCGCCCGAACTCGGTATGCTCAATTCGGGCTTGCAATTGTATTGGTTGAAAAATGAAAAACCAAGCGTTTTTCACCAAATCAAATATTCTCTGCATCTGCCGCAATATTGCAGTTTTCTTTTCTCGAATCAACCAGTATCCGAAATCACAAGTGTGGGTTGTCATACCGCTCTCTGGGATTTTCAGAAAAACGATTACCATGCTTGGGTCGAAGCCGAACATCTTCATTCAGTGCAGCAAAAACCACAACTTTCGAGTAATATTGTAAGTTCAGTCGATGGTGTTGCAGTCGGTATTGGTATTCACGATAGTTCGTCGGCACTTGTGCCTTATCTTAAATCTTTCGACGAAAAATTTATCTTACTTTCAACAGGTACGTGGGCCATTAGTATCAATCCGTTCAATGATGAACCTCTGACTAACACCGAGTTACAAAAAGATTGTTTGTGTTTTCTTAACTACGCTGGGCATCCAGTAAAGGCTTCAAGACTCTTTGCAGGTAATGAACACGAACGCCAAACTAAACATTTAGCTGAGTATTTTGGTAAAGAACCTAATTACTACAAACAAGTAAAATATGACCAAGACATGGTTTGGTTTTTACGTAATAAATTCAAACAAGCTACCCCACAAACAGCTGATGTTGGACTCTTAAAAGATTGCCCATTTGTGGAGCGAAACCTTAACTTATTCAAGTCTTACGAAGAAGCCTATCATCAATTTTTGCTTGATTTGGTGGCTCAGCAGGTGGCATCATTAAATTTGGTAATGGGTTGGAGCAAACCAAAGCAGATTTTTGTGGATGGTGGTTTCTCGAAAAATGATATTTACATGAATCTCTTAGCCGAAACCTATTTCGATAAGCAAGTTTATGCTTCCGAAATAGCTCAAGCATCGGCTTTGGGAGCTGCGTTGGTGATTCATGGACATTGGAATTCTAAGCCAATTCCACCACAATTGATTGCTTTGAAAAGGTATTTTTAAAATAAGGTTGCAATCTCTCGAAGCTGCATTCGTTGACATCATAACCAAATAGCAGGCCCTTTCAGACCAGAAATATTCCGTTCATCATAATTTTTGTTAATGCAAGGTACTATGCAATGCAAAGTGTAGCTTATGTTTTGTAATTTTGTTTTAGGACAAATATCCGTTTCAAACAAAATTATAAAATAATGAAAAAGCTATTTAACAATCTGAAAGTACAATTCGTAATCTTATTTCTTATAATTGCCAACGTATCTTTTGCTCAATCGAGCATTTATAAGTTAGACAAACTGCTTGATTCACTGTTTTTGCTACAAAAATTCAATGGCAATATATTAATTGCAGAAAAAGGAGATATTGTTTATCAACGTAGCTATGGAATTGCCAACGAAATAACAAAAGAAAAATTAACTCAAGAATCGATTTTTGAGTTAGCTTCTTGTTCGAAGCAGTTTACGGCTATGGGAATCATCATTCTTAAAGAAAAGGGCAAGTTAAATTTAGACGATAAGATTTCTAAATACTTACCCGAATTATCAGAATATAAAGAAATCTCAATAAAGAATCTTTTACATCATACTGGTGGACTTCCAGACTATATGCCAATCATGGATACCGTTTGGGATAAATCGAAAATTGCAACAAATATTGACATAATTAATATTTTCAGCAAACATAAACCCAAAGTATTGTTTGAGCCTAATAGCAAACATGAATATAGTAACACAGGATATGCTTTACTTGCCACAATTATTGAACGAGTATCAGGCCAGACTTATGCAGATTTTTTAAAAGAACATATTTTTAAACCTTTAAAAATGAAGAACTCGTTTGTTTATAATCGACGATTTTCACCAAAGAAAATTAAAAATTATGCTTTTGGATATTTGTTTATAAAAAGTCAAAACAAGTATATCTTACCAGATGATTATGAGAAAACCAAAATGGTGTATTGGTTAGATGGTGTGGTGGGAGATGGAACCGTAAATTCAAACGTTATTGACCTTTTAAAGTGGGATAGGGCTTTGTATTCAACAAAGTTAGTCTCAACTGAAAGTCTGCAAGATATTTTTACAAATGGAAAATTAAATGATGGTTCAATCGGGAAACATGGATTTGGATGGAGAATATTAGATACGAAAGAATTCGGAAGAATTGCGAAGCATAGTGGTGGATGGCCAGGTTATATGACATACATCGAAAGAAATATGGATACCGACAAGACAATAATTATCCTTCAAAATCACAATAACGTAATAATGCCGACCGACGAAATAAGAGATATTTTGTATAGTATTGAGAAGAAATAAAGTCTATAAAAGAAAACTATCAATATTTTCAATTATTGACAAATTCGGTTCGGGCAATAAATTATTGTTTGGGTTTATTATTGCATCCGTTTTTTATTATTTCGGCTAAATTTCCAACTACTTGTTTAAGAATAATATGATTTATATAAAGTTGAAAAATACCTTCTAACATTTTGATTATCAAATAATTATAAAACTGAAAAGGCATTTGTAATGAATGTCTTTTTTTTTATATTTGTTCAACCATAACCTTTAAAATATATACTTAAAATTTGAAAACGCTCAGTTTTGTTAACAACAAAGGTGGCGTCGGAAAAACAACCTCTGCTCAGAACGTAGGTGTAGCCTTGCATCGTTTTGCCAAAAGTAAGGTGCTGTTTATCGACCTTGACGCCCAAGCAAGTCTTACTCGCTGTTTTGGTTATCATAATTTGCATTTTTTCAATGGCGATAGTGGCAGTTTTATTTTAAATGATAAAACTTTTGATGAAGTAGTAATTTCGACAGATGTCGGTGATTTACTGCCCGCCTCAATGGGGTTTTTGGCCGCCGAAGAGAGAATCCGAGCCAGTGCAGTTTTTCCGTTTAATCTCAAAATTGCCCTTGATAAAATCAAACACCGATACGATTTTATCATCATTGATTGCCCCCCAAGTTTATCCACCTCTGCCCGAATCGCTTTAGTTGCCTCCGACTTATATTTCGTACCACTGCAAGTTGAATTTTTAAGCTATGAAGGACTCCGTAATTTTTTTGCTTTTGCCAATCAACTCTCAATACTTTGTCCAGACCTCGAACTCGGCGGGGTTTTTGCCACTCGCTATAACCCAAAAATAAGACGTCGGTTGAGTGAAGATTTAATAAAATCTACAAAGAAACAACTTAAAGAAAACTTTTTGGATACCTATATACGTGATAATATAGCAATTTCAGAAGCTCAAGCCAACGGTAAGGATATTTTTATGTACGATTCAGAATCAAATGGGGCAATTGATTATTATAAGCTCACCCGTGAACTAATCAATAGACACTTCACTAAAAATCTTATGGCACAATTAATGAGAGCATAGTTAGAATTCGTATAAATTATCCAAGAAATATTACTTTTTCTATAAAAAATTGTAGAAATAAATTGTTTTTGATTAGATTTGTTTTTTACCTAAACCTATAACCACTAAATGCAACCCGCCAAGTACGCTAAAGTAAAGTTTCTGAATAGAGACAAGTCATTGTTTTTTTCAGTACTTCGAGAAAACATTGACTCTTATTTTGAGACCAATTCTCTTGAGAAAACGGGTGGTTCAAAATTGCTTTTCAAGGCAATATTTATGTTGAGCCTTTATCTGATTCCCTTTGCACTAATTCTTACTGGAAATTTCACTCCACTACAAATGTTAATCTTGACAGTTGTGATGGGTTTGGGAGTGGCTGGTGTTGGAATGTCGGTCATGCACGATGCTATTCATGGGTCATTTTCATCTTCCTCAAAGCTTAATAAGCTGTTTGGAGCATCCATTTATTTGCTTGGTGGTAATGTATATAATTGGGATGTACAGCATAATAAATTGCATCATACATATACTAACCTACACGATATTGACGAAGATATTACAGGTAAATTTATGTTACGCCTTTCTTGTGGTGATAAACTGAAATCTGTACATCGTTTTCAGCATATATATGCGTTTTTCTTATATAGTCTAATGACGATTTCGTTTTTATGGAAAGACTTTAAAGAAATTTCATTGTACAATAAAATGGCCAAAACTGGTTTGGTTAAGCCTTTTCCCCGAAAAGAATTGATTACACTGATAATCAGCAAAATTGGCTATGTTTTATTTATCTGCGTTATGCCTATGCTTGTACTTGATATTACTTTTGGGCAATGGTTTGCAGGTTTTATGGCCATGCACTGCACAGCAGGTATTATTTTAAGTACGGTTTTTCAGTTGGCTCACGTGGTAGAAGGAGCAGCTCAACCAGCGGTCGATGATAGAGGAAATATAGAAAATGCTTGGGCAATTCACCAGCTTGATACAACTGCTAATTTTGCGGGAAATAATAAGATTTTATCGTGGTATATTGGTGGACTTGATTATCAAGTTGAGCATCATTTATTCCCTAATATCTCGCATATTCATTATCCTGCCATTGCTTCAATTGTGAAAAATACTGCCGAAGACTTCGGAATTGTTTACAATAACAAACAATCATTTACGAAAGGTTTACAGTCACATATCAGAATGCTGCATAATTTGGGTCATGGAGCTGTGTAGAGAAAAATGAGTAAAGAAAGTTTAGTAAATTATATTCATGAAATCTTACCGATGCCAGTCGATAAGGCGGAGTATATTACTACCTTTTTTACTCAAAAATGCTATACAAAAAATGACTTTTTACTAAAAGAAGGTAAGATATGCATCGAATCACATTTTATCGAATCTGGTTTTTTACGTTCTTATGTGGTTGATATTGATGGGAATGAAGTTACGACCGATTTTTACGGAAATAATATCTTCGCTAATGATTTTTTATCGTTTTTTAAGCGAATTCCCTCCAACGAAAATATTCAAGTTTTAGCTGATTGTTCAACTTGGATGATAAATTACGAAGATTTACAGACATGTTTCCATACGATTCCTGAATTTCGTGAGTTTGGTCGTATGATGCTTATCAATAATTATTCGAGGTTGAAGGGACGAATGCTTGGTATGATTCAACTTACTGCCGAACAACGCTACGAAAGACTCGTCACTTCACATGCTGAGATATTTCAGAATGCCCCACTTAAATATATTGCTTCTTATTTAGGAATTACCGATACTTCACTAAGCCGAATCCGAAAAGAAATTGCTCGTAGTAGATGAGGTTGTTATTTGTTACTGGTTATCTGTTATTGGTAAATGGCTTTGTTTTTTGTGAAAGATATAAAGTATTGTTAATGAAGAGATTATGTACTTTTTTAACTAATAGCAAGTAAACTAATACCCAGCAACTAATTTCCGATCATAATAAAGTACTTGGGTCGAGTAGGTTATTTTTTATTGAAAAAACTACCAGACCTGCCGTATTTCTCATGCCTGTTTTTTCGAGTAAATTATTTCGGTGACCATCAACGGTACGTACACTGATAAACAATTTATTGGCAATTTCTTGGGCAGTATATTGCTTACAAATAAGGTCGAGCACATCAAGCTCTCGCTGGGTGAGAGTAGATGGAATATCGTCTTGAATCAGTAATCGATGTTTCTTTCCTGTCAAACGGTTTTTCATAGCTGTCAAAAATGCTTCATTGAAATAAAAATCTTTTTCAATGACTGCCCAAATGGCTTTTTCGACTTCTGCTGGCTCAACGTTTTTGAAGAGATAGGCATTCACACCCAACTCCATGAGGTGCGTAACGAAGCGATCTTCGCTGTAAACTGAAAGAATAATAATTTTGATTTCAGGAAAATGCTGATGAAGAATTTTGGTTGTATCAACTCCGTTTAGTTCGGGCATAGATAGATCGAGTAATACAATATCAGGTTTCACTTCTGCTACTTCGATGGCCTCAATAAGAGCTTTTCCATTATCTACTTCGAGTATAATTTGGATATTTTCAAAGGAATTAATGATTGAAATCATGCCTTTGCGAAATAACACTTGGTCGTCAGCAATGGCTACGTTTATAGTTTTCATGGGGTATTAGAAATGGAATTCAACGGGTAATCTGAAATAGAACATCCTAATGATAAGCGTATTAGATGTTAAAGATACTTAATTTAAAGGAATACTTACATGGAGTTTTAGCCCTTCATTGAGTTTTGTTTCAAATTTTGTTGTGCCACCAATCATTTTTGTTCGTGTCTCTATATTTTTTAAACCTAAGCTGCGTTTTAGGTAAGCCTTTTCAAAATCAAACCCTTGACCATTATCTTTATATTCAATTTCAAGGGTATTATTGGCAGTTTTTAAGTGTAAGTGCACACTTTCAGCTTCAGAATGTTTTACTGCATTGTTGAGTAATTCTTGAATGAGTCGATAAACAATTAAATTTATTTTGGGATCAATCGGCATCAGGTTTTCAACTTTTAGATAAATATCAATATCAGCGAGTTCCATAGTTTTTTCGCATAAACCTTCAACAGAATATGCCAACCCAAATTCTTCCAAACCTTGTGGCAATAAATCATTTGAGATACGTCTCACGTTATCTATCGTATTGTCTATCAGTGTTTTAGATTTATTACTAATTGTTTCGATATTAATTTGCTCGGTTGGGTTTTGTTGAATTTGCCCGATCAATAATCTAAGTGCTGAGAGTGCTGCTCCAACCTCATCATGTAGGTCTCTGGCGAGTCTTTTTCGCTCAGTTTCGATGGCTTCGAGTGTTCCTTGATAAAGTTCTCGTTGGTGTTTGGCTTCAGCTTCTTTAAATGTTAGGTCCTGTCTGATGATTCTACGCTGATACAATAAAATGAACCCTATAACTCCCGATGCCAAAAGCATCATGGCTATAGTGCCTCCAAAAAGCAAAATGTATAAATCTAACGGCGATGACTGTGCCATAAACCTATTGCTAAAAATATGTGTAAGATTAACATCAAAAAGGCATGCATACCCCATGCAAGCGACAATAAGTAGTTATCTTCCTTGATGAAATTACTTAAAATGAAGATGAAGAGACTACCTGCAAAGTAAAACAAAAAACCTGAGTTAATCCAAAAAATTGGTTGTTTTGTTGGGTCACGAGTGTCCAATTCTATCAACATTTTATAAAAACAAGATAATGATAGAAATATAATCAGGATGCCCTCCAAACCACTGGCGTAAGTGTTGAAATTGAAGATGCCTTGAATCCAAAACGCATTAATAATAGAAAGCAGAATAAAGCCAAGTAGGGTAAATGGTAAGATTTTTCGGTTGAAAAAATTGCCAAAATACGTATGATAAAATAGACCAATTGTGATGAATTCTAAAATGGTGTAGAGGTGTAAGCCTGGTAATATATTTAATGTGGGATGAAAATAGGAGATAGTACGAGTAGAAGCTTCAGAAAAAGCTCCTAAAAGAATAAAATACCAAATGAACTTTAGTTCATTTTTCAAGTATTTTATACGGAGTATACCAATAGTTATAGTCAACAGCAGTACGTAATGTACATAATCAAGCAGCCATATTAAAAAGTTATTTATCATCTAAAGTGCAGTATAAGGGTAAGCAATTTATCAGTGTTACTTACTCTTGTTTAAGCTATTTGTGGCAATTATCCTTAATCTTCAGGATATGGAGGAACGGGACGACTGTAATCATAAATGTTTTCATCTCCAGCTACCAAATGTGCTCCATCATCGACTTTCGTTTTTACATTCGACATCATCACACATCCGTATAATACATTATTTGGCACTCCATCAGCCAATAAATATTTCATCCCAAGAGTAAATTTGATGTATTTACTGCCTTTATTTTCATCGATTACTTTTTGAATTTCATCCACATGGAAATAAAAAGCTTTGAAGTCGGCTGGTTTAAATTTTTCGTTGTTCAAATAGTTTTGAACATATCCATTTGCATCTTCAGGGCTAATTGGTTTATCGTATTTTGGTGTACCATCAAGTTCCAAGGCCATAATTTATAGATTTAAGTGAAGTAGTACAAATATATAATTTTTGGTTAGTGCTACAATACGTAAAAATACCTGTTTTGCAAAATTGTATTTAACTTGAATTTTTTTGGAGAGTTTTGTTACTTACTTATCAGAACAAAGCCACATCTTCTATTCCTAAAAATATAACCAATGCTTACAAAAATCTCGTCTTCATATGATTCTGGAATGAAAGCTAACCAAGATTTTCTGAATAATAATAATTAATGCGTTTTTAAACATAAAAAGGTCACTTTTCAATAAGAAGTGACCTTTTTATGTTTTCTATAATTATCAATGACCTTTTCCGCCACCTTTTACTACTTCTTTATCAAAATCTATACCTTGTTTACGCAAAACTCCTTGCACTACAATTCCGAAAATGAATAGGTAAACAAAACAACCAGCCGCCAAGAGATACGATTCTTGAATCCCAAATGAATCGGCAACTTTTCCTTGCACTACCGGGATGATTGAACCACCCAAAATCATCATAATCAAGAATGCTGCCCCTTGATTTGTGAATTTTCCGAGTCCAGCCGTGCCGAGAGAGAAAATACTTGGCCATAAAACTGAGCAGAATAGTCCACCCGAAATCAATGAGAAAAGAGCAACTTTTCCAGTTGTCATTACGCCTATAATCGACATAATTGCACCAAGAGCTGTAAATATTAATAGTAAACGAACTGGCTTTTCTTGACTCGCAAAGTAAGCCAAAATCATCACGGCTACACAAGCAGCGTAAGGATATAAATCGCTTACATCGCCACTATACAATGAATTTACAATCAAAACAATCGCAAAAGCAATGAAAGGAACAATCACTGTAAGGATTTTCTTCATTGAAGCCGAAGGATTGAAATTCCCGATAGAAGCTGTCCAACGACCAATCATCATACTTCCCCAAAACAATGATACATATTTTGAAATTTGTGAAGAATCTAAGTTTTCAGTTTCTTTCAAATATTCACCAAGATTAGAACCAATTGTTACTTCAACACCCACATAAACGAAGATAGCCGTCATACCTAAAACTGCTTGTGGATAACTCAGTACCGAACCTGCATTTTGTACAGCTCCCGATTTTCCTGCCAACGAATATATCATATAGCCAATCATTAGAATACACATGAGTATAAACGTAAACGTAATGGCGATTTCGATAGAAAAAGCAACCGCAACACCCACACACAGCACCAAAAATGCTAATGGAAGGCCAATTACAATATTGCTTACTTGTACATCCTCATCATTTTTGATTCGTGGAAGTTTAGAAATCCAGAAAAACAAGGCCATCAATGCAAACAAAACACCTAAGATAAGGTAAGGTGCTTTTACATCTTCGATTGAAGCATTGGCGGCGGCATCTTTTGAAATTGAACCGAAGATGGCATAAGAAACCAAAGCAGGCCCAATTGTTCCACCTAAATTATTGACCGCACCACCGAGATTGATACGTTGAGCACCCGTTTCTGGTGGCCCAAGTGCAATCATAAAAGGTTGAGTAGCAGTTTGTTGGAGAGAGAATCCTAATCCAACAATAAATAATCCTGATAATAATAAATTATATGAAGCAGTCTGGGCAGCAGGATAAAAAAGAAGCGTCCCAACGGCTGAAATCAAAAGTCCAATGACTATACCATTTTTATAGCCTATCTTGTTGAGAATATCGCCACCCATGATGCGAGAAAATATCAAATAAAGTACCGAGCCAATGAAGTAAGCTGCATAAAATGCGAAGTCAACGAGCTGGGCTTGAGTTTGAGTAAGTGTAAACTTTTCTTTAAAAAGAGGAATCAAAATACCGTTTGAGGCAGCTACGAAGCTCCAAAAAAACCAAACGGTCATGAGGGTGTAAAGATGGGAACGATTATTTTGCATAAGTAATAAGGTTAAAATGGAAGTGCAAATAAGTAAATATATGCTCTATTTCCAAAGTTTAATAGTGGATTGGAAAAAAACTCAGAAATAAGCAGCTAAAACTGAACCATTTATTCAAATCAAGCAAGAAGTTTGCAGACTGGATTGAATCTTTTTTTCAGATGGAACTTATATTCAATTTAGTCATAATGAAACTGGAACACTCAAGCTCTGATGGACGAAAAAGGCATTTGGATCGAATGTGACAATAAATATTCAGAAAGTTTTCATGAATTGAGATGTCTTTACTATTTAATATTGAGCCTATTCTTCCAAAAGGAGTTGGCTTTTTGTTTGCCTAATAATGTGTTTTTTGTTTATATAATTATCTACCATTAAGTAAATAACCTTTTTTTTACTAACAAAATTTAAATACTTCTATTAGATTTATACATTTTTCGGCAAATAAAACTTTTATATGATGAATCGAATTCTACTTTTGCTTCTTACCTTGGTATATGTAGATACTTTTGGGCAGAAAGCACCGTCGAATATTATTACAGGAAAACTCGTTAGAGTATCACCAAAGCTAAAAGATATTAAAGCACCAGAAGCATTGGATACAAAGAGAAAACCAGATAGAAATCCTAAATATCAAGCTTTACGTGATAAAATTAATAAAAGAGTAAGGTTTGCAGTTGAAAACCCACTGGCTAAGAATACTGATGAGGCACTTCAAAAAACTACAAAAATAAATTTTAATAATTTGAGTACTAAGGCTCTCAGTACTTCATTCGATGGCGTCGGTACTCCCGATAATTCTACTGCTGGTTTTGGATTGTTGTCTCCGCCAGACCCTGTTCTTAGTGTAGGGCCAAATCACGTAGTGCAGATGATAAATTTAGTGCATAGGGTTTATGATAAATCAGGAAACCCACTTACTCCAGCACTGAAATTTAGTCAAATTGCATCGACTTCTACGGATGATGGCGACCCTATAACTCTATATGACCATATGGCAGATCGATGGATTTTGCTTCAATTTAGTAGTTTATTTACTTCTGGCAGAGAATCTCTTATTTTTTGTGTCTCACAGACCAATGACCCAACTGGTGCATATAATATTTACGAATTTCTAACAACAGGTGTTTTTCCTGATTACCCGCACGTTGGGATTTGGAATAATAGTTATATCGTAACAACTCATAATTTCAATCAATCTGGAACAGCCTATCTTGGGCAAGGATATTGGGCTTTTGACAGAAGTAAAATGCTTAACGGTGAAAGTACTGCCAATGGGGTTGGCTTCAATGATGCCACTACGGGTGGTTATTTACCAGCAAGTTTTGAAGGTTTTAAAACTCCAGAAATTAGTTCTCAACCTACATTTGTTACTTTTAATGCTGATGAATTTGGTGGGTCGGATGAATTACAGTTACGTACACTAACCCCTAACTTTTCAAATCCTGCTTTATCAACACTTAGTTCGGTTACGAGTATTCCTGTAGCTGCTTTCAATGGCAATTCCCCTTCTTCAAACCCAATCGAACAGCAAGGCACAGCTGTGCGATTAGATGCCATCGCCGATCGTATGATGAGTCGGATAATATATCGAAGATTTGATGATTACGAATCTTTAGTAATGAACCATGTAGTGAATGTAAGTGGCGAAAGTCCCACATCGGCTGCTACATATCAGGCTGCTACTCGCTGGTATGAACTTACAAGAGCCAGTCCATCAAGTCCTTGGGTAGTGAATCAACAATCTACCTATTCACCTACGGCCATTAGTGGTACTGCGGGGATTAACCGTTGGATGGGTTGTGCGGGGATTGATCAAAGAGGCAATATTGCATTGGCTTATAGCAGGTCAAGTTCTACAAATTATCCAGATATTTATTATGCTGAAAGAAAGAAAACAGACCCAGTTGGTACGTTGGGAGCAGAACAGCTTTTTCATGCTTCGGGAGGTTCGCAGACGAATTCAAATGGGCGTTGGGGAGATTACTCTGCTATGACCACCGACCCAGCAGATGAAGAGACGCTTTGGTTTACTGCTGAATATTATGCCACAACGGCAAACGTTGATTTTAAGACTCGAATAGGTAGTTTTAAAGTAAATGACCCAGTAACAACTCCGACAGTACACTTTAAATTTGGGGGAACAATTGCACGCCAGAAAGAATCAATAACTCCTCTAAATGCAAATCAGTATTACAAAGATTACCCGATTACAGTTGTTATAGATCAAGTACCGTCACAAGATGTAAACATCGAAATAACCAAAACTGGTACCGCTACCGAAGGGGTCGATTATGATTTATTGAATATCTCTCCGATTGTTTTAAATACCTCAAATTTAACCCAATCTTTTATACTAAGAGTTTATGATGATTCTTTCAATGAAGCCGATGAATTTATAGATTTAGCATATACAATCAATGCTAATGGTGGAAATGCTATTGCTGGCACTTTCAACCAAAAGCATAGAATTACGATCATTGGAACCATAAGTTGTCCGACCGCAAATATTTCTGTAACCCGACCAACTACTTTCTGTGAAGGTGATTCCGCTATTTTAGTAGCTAATACTGGAGCAAATTTAACTTATCAGTGGTATAGAAATAATGTTTTGATTACTGATGCAATTCAATCTCAATACAATGCCAAAACCTCTGGGAGCTATCAAGTTGCTGTGAGCCGTCTTGGTTGTACTGTTTCTTCTTCACCTATTGTGATAATTGTAAAAGTAGGTACGCCTCCCCCTGTAACGGTTAGCCGCACTATTACAGTTGGTACAATAATCACTGCTGGAAATGGATTACAGGCAAATGCTATTTGTCCGAGTACCACTACTACTACTTACACAGGTACAACGATTGGATATGATGGTGGAACAAAAAGTGGAGTTGATCCTCAAGTTTTGGTTTCGGGTGCAGGACCAAGTATTGGTAGTACAAAAATTTCTGTTACATGGAGAAAAAGAAGTGGTGGCACTATCATTGATTGTGGAACTGTTGGTGGAACAGGACGACCTTATTATGATGAAGTTTCATTTAAAATTAAAGCTCCTGATGGTACTATAGTCAATCTTGTAAATACAGATACTTATGCTATTGGAGTAGTTCCGTTAGGTGTTTTGACAACTGTATTTGAAGATGGGGGCTCTGCATTGACTGTTGGTTCATTGCCTGCAAATGGCACTTTTTCTCCTGCCCAATCTCTTGCAGCATTTAATGGTTTAAACCCAAATGGTACTTGGACTTTAATTGCCGAAGATGCAGCTTCGATTGATCCTCTTTGCGTGGAAGGTTTTTCGGTGACAGTTCTCACTTCTGGGTCAGGTGCTGCCAGTACTATTTCTTGGTATAGCAGTGCTACAGGAGGCACAAGCTTAGGGACTGGTTCTGAATATATTCCGACCGATACAGCCCCAGGAGTATATACTTATTATGCTGAAGCAAGTTGTTCGGGTCTCACTGAATGTGCAACAAGTGTAAGAAAACCTGCAAGACTAACGATTTCTTCACTCAATTGCTTATCAGCAGGAGGATCTGTGTCGTCTGATGCAAATGTTTGTGCTGGAAGTAATTCAGGAGTATTAACATTGAATGGGCATACTGGTACAATTATTCGTTGGGAGTCTTCAACGGATAATTTTGTAAATACTACTTTGATTTCAAATACTAACAATACATTATCTTATAGTAATCTGACTCAAACCACCAAGTATAGAGCAGTAGTAAAAGATGGAGAGTGTCCAGAAGCTAATTCATCTGCTGCTACAATCACTGTTACTACCATTACGCCGATAGCCACAAATAATGGACCTTATTTAACTGGCCAAACAATTCAGCTAACTGCAACTGGTGGAAGTACATATACTTGGACAGGCCCTAATGCCTTTTCGAGTACGCTAAATCCTGCAAGTATAGCAAATGCAACTTTAGCAATGGCAGGAATTTATACGGTTACTGTTACCCAAAATAGTTGCACAGCCACGGCTACAACATCTGTTATTATTACAGAGAATAATCCTTGTTTAGCAATTGTTGAATACGACTACGTGCAGGCTGGTAATCCGTTTATCTTTAAATTCCCTTTGCTCAATAATATGGTTATTGCCGAAGTGCCAGAGCAAACTTCGGTTTTGGTGAATCCAATTTGCCCTAATATTTTAATTGAAAGTTTTAGGATGAGAATAACAGGATTACCTTATTTGCACGAAGTAATTGAGAGTATAGCACCTTTTGCTTTATTCAATAATACAGGGAATGATGTTTTAGGTAGAAATTTAGGACCAGGTAATTATAAGCTTACCGTCACAGGTTATAGCCAAGATAATGCAATGGGAAGCATTGTTTATGGCCCAATTGAAACTGACTTTACAGTAGTGGCCAATAATGCAAGTATCTCAGCTCCGACGTTTACACTTAATTCTTTATGTGCAGGAAGTACATTCAATGTGAGTTTTACAACAACTGGAGCATTTAACCCTGCTAATCAGTTTGATGTACAACTTTCTGATGCAAACGGTACATTCGATAATCCAGTTATTATAGGGAGTACACCAGCGGCGGGTGTAGCAGTTTGTACAATTCCGATAAATATAGCAGTAGGATCAAATTATAGAATTAGGGTGGTTTCTACAAATCAAATGCTTGCTGGAGGAAATAATGGTTCAAATCTTAGTTCTGTGACGGCCACTTTAAATCTCGTTAGTCCAAATAATGATATTTCTGGTGGAGTAACAACAAATCAAGCAAGCCAAACAATAACAGCAACAAATAAAGTACTTTCGCCTGGAAATACAATTTATAAAGCAGGTAATTCCATTTTATTAAATGCGGGTTTTCAAGCAAATTCAAGCTCAGTTTTCAAGGCTGAGATTGCAGGATGTAATTAATAGTCGGGTTTTTGTAGAAATTAAAAAAGGTTTGATGTTCAAGACATCAAACCTTTTTTAAAATATGACTTCAAAAATCAAACGCCCCATTTTTCTGGGTTACGTCTCCATTTTTTTAATGACTCTAACGAATCGGCTGAGATATAATTTTGGGCAATTGCTTGGTCGATGAGTGAATTATAATGACTCAAAGTGACCAATTTTACTCCTTTATCGGCAAAGTTTTTATCAGCAACTTTAAAGCCATAAGTAAAAATTGCCACCATTCCTACAACTTCTATTCCAGCTTCACGCAAGGCATCAACGGCTTTTAATGAACTTCCACCAGTCGAAATCAAATCTTCTATAACTACAACTTTTTGTCCTTTTTCGATACGCCCTTCAATTTGGTTTCCCATGCCATGCTCTTTTGGTTTCGGACGAACATAAGCAAACGGCAAACCTAAGGCGTCAGCAACTAAAGCTCCTTGTGGGATTCCAGCTGTAGCCACACCAGCAACCAAAGTTGCATCAGGAAAATGTTTCTTGATGGCCTTTGCCAAAGATTTCTTGATAAAAGTACGTCCTTCGGCAAACGAAAGCGTTACACGGTTATCGCAATAGATTGGCGAGTTCCAACCAGAACTCCACTTGAATGGTTGTTCGGGACTTAATTTTACGGCTTTTGTTTCTAATAATAGAGAAGCGATTTTTTGAGATACTGTCATAACTGAAAAACACCCCCCCGCCCCTAAAGGGGAGCTAAAATAAAAATAATCCTAACAGAGGCAATTTAAAGAGGGACATAATTTTCGTATTCAATGAGTAGAAAATGTTTTTGTTCCCCTTTAGGGGTTAGGGGTGTTTAGGAGTTTTCTTTTTTCTTTAATAAAATCTTATCAATACGATTTTTGTCCATATCGACAATTTCAAATTCGTAGTCTTCCCATTCAAACTTATCGCCTGTATCAGGGATTTCCTGTAAAATATGCAGAGCAAAACCGCCAAGGGTATCAAAACCAGTATATTCTTTACGATTATTGATGACTACTTCAAACTGATTCAAGAAATCATCGAATGGGAGTGAGGCATCTACCAAGAAACTTCCATCTTCACGCTCAACTACTTCATATTCAAACTCATCATCCATCGAAATATCTCCTACTAAAGCATCCAAAATATCATTGAGTGTAATAATTCCCATCACACTACCGTATTCGTCTAAAATAATTCCCATGTGAATACGTTCTTCACGGAATTTTTCAAGTGCTTGGTAAGCTTGGTTATTTTCAGGAATAAACAATGGTTCTTTGCCGAGGTCATCAAGATGCTGAAGTTCAGTACCTAAATCTTTACCAAGCAAATCTTTGATGTAGAGAAGCCCTGTTATATTATCAATACCATCTTTACAAATCGGATAAACCGAGTGCTTCGTTTCGATGATTTTTGCAATATTCTCTTCTACGGAGTCTTCTAAATCAAGGTAGGTTAAATCACTGCGATTAGTCATCAACGAAGTGATTTTTCTATCGCCCAAATGAAATACATTTTGTACAATTTCTTGTTCGATTTCATCAATTGCTCCGCCTGTTGTACCTTCTTGAATCATTGATTTGATTTCTTCCTCCGTTACCGAGCTGTCGGAAACTTCAATTCCTAAAATCTTGATTATCAAATCACTACATTGAGTTAAAAGCCAAATGAAAGGTGAAGTTATTTTCGACAAGATATTCATCGGAGCAACCATCGTTTTGGCAATCGCTTCTGGGTTCGACATCCCGATTCGTTTCGGAACCAATTCGCCTAAAACTAATTGAATGAAACCGATGATTAACACCACTAAACCAACTGCGATATTATCGGCGTATTTGAGTTCGAGACCAAGACCTGTAAGAAAATCTTGAATACCAATCGTGAGCGTATCGCCCGAAAAAATACCCGTCAAAATACTGATGAGTGTGATACCGATTTGAACCGTAGAAAGAAAGCGATTAGGAGAATTTGCGAGTTCGAGTGCGGCGGCGGCTCGGCGATCGCCGTTTTTGCTTGCTATTTCAAGTTTTGTTTTTCGAGAGGATATTAGGGCAATCTCCGACATGGAGAAAATACCATTAAGAATGACTAAAAAAAGGATTATTAAAATTTCCATTTAAAGTTTAAACCCTCATTTACTGGGGTTTGGATGATTATTAAGATGCAAAATAAAATATTTTAATCAGAAATTACGCAAAAACAATATTATAATTTTTTTATCTCTCTAATTACTTCCAAAAAAATTCCGAACTTTGTCTCTTAATCAATCTTTTTCTGAAAACCTCATGGTTATTTTTATTGACGATAAATTAGTTAGAATAGTAAGCACCAAAAAATTTAAGCATCTGCATGGTAATGATTTTGATACGATGATTGATGCTCGTTTGGAATCTTTGAGTCTGAAAAAATTGCATGGCCATGTCATAATTTTGAATGCTGCCGAAGCTACTGTTGACAAGTTTTTTAAGTTAATTCAGCAATCAAAAGATGTTGTTTATCAGTCAGTTACACTCGTTGTAGAAAATAAACCAGCTATCGAAACCCAGATTAAGAATTTTTATAAAGTCGTAAAAGCGGCGGGTGGGGTTGTTTTCAATGAAGAACAAAAGATTTTGATGATGTATCGACTCGGAAAATGGGATTTGCCCAAAGGAAAACGAGACGATAACGAAAAAGCTAAACAAACCGCCGTACGAGAAGTAGAAGAAGAGTGTGGAATAAAAGTGCAATTGTCCGAAAAACTCTGCACAACGTGGCATACCTATACGATGGGGACTCGAAAGATTTTGAAGCGAACGAAATGGTATAGAATGAATTGCACCGACGAGTCGAAAATGCAGCCACAGACTGAAGAAGGCATTGAAAAACTGGAGTGGATGACCGAAAAAGAGGTGCAAACAGCTTTACTAAATTCTTACAGTTCAATCCGTTATGTGATTGATCAACTCAAAGAAAAACATGAAACTAAAATACAATAAATACGTTTTCGGGCTGCTTTTTTTGTTTGGTTTAGAATCTGAAACTAATGCCCAAAATTCATGTCAGCCGAGTTCGTTTTTATTGAAACCAACCACCCAAAATCGCACGATTGAATGGCAAAAGTTTCCAGAATTTAGTCTGCCTTTTTCAATCGTTTATGGTGGACCTCGCTTTGGCGATTTTCAGAAATTGCCACTCAAGCACGGTTTTAGTCATTTAGCTACTTCTGACGGAAATGATGCCGACTTACCAAGAAATCAGCGTGCCGCTGTTTGGTACGGCACTGGTTATGCGTCAGCCAATCAGCCTTGGGAAACTATTAAAAGTCCTTGGGGGAATAATATTGAATTGTACAAAAATAAGTGGCGAAACGATATGTCGGGTTTTGCAAATGCCTTTTCAACTTCAGCAGGAACAGGCATTGCTGACATTGATTTGTTTGTACCAGATATCGAACTTCAAATAAAATCGAATGATTCGATTTTGCTCCTTAGAAATCACCCAACAACGCCAGTTGCTTTCAGAAGTCTTGATAATCAGTCTTTTATTACACAATACAAAAAAGATATTCAAGCATTATACGGACAAGCATTTGCCGATACCAAGAAATATGCCACCTCAACCACTAAAATTGGCGGTTATTCTGATGCTCCAATTTTGAATACGTACATCAATATTGCAGGAAATTCTTGGCAAAAATGGACTTCAGATGTTTCGTTGCTGAATTATATCAATTATGACTTTTCTAAGAATGCTCTCGGAGGAACTGCATTCGATAATCAAGATTTTTACAGTCCAGCCGCTTATTATTATTACGATTTTCCGAGTCCACTTGCACCTGATTATTTGGCCTATCTCTTATTTCAAATCGAAGTAAATCGAGCTTGGACGAGCAAACCAATTATTCCATTTGTTTGGCTTCGCTATAGTTATACACCACAGTTTGTTAAGAAGTTTATTCGTCCGTTTATGGCTGAGGCGACCGCTATTTTTCCATTTTTTTCGGGAGCAAAAGGTTTGTGGCTTTGGGATGACCCTGGTACTTTTAGTAATAATGAAAACTATGCCACTTACGAGTATTTTATCAATGGTTTATACCGACTTTCGCAATATAAAGAAATGTTTACGGGCAATTATGAGTTGGTGATGCAGACAACCGCCCGGGATTATGTAGATACCCGAAAACCAATTTGGCGAGCCGTTGCTAAAGGAAATGAATTGCTGGTTGCCGCCCATAATCCTTATGCCAAAGACGAAAATGAAGTTGTGACGATAGAAGTAGCCTACAAAAATTACCGACAAAATATCACCCTCAAAGGCTACGAAGTTTTTTTATGTAAGTTTGATATGACCTTGCTCGGAAGCGAACCAACAATTACCAATTTTGAAGTCTCTCCCAACCCAGCTTCTGACCAAATTCAGCTCAAAATTTTTAGCACAAAAGAACAACAAATTCCTGTTGAGATTTTTGATGTAAAAGGTAAAAAAGTGTTGCAAGAAAAAGTGAGTTTATTGCAGGGTGATAATGTTAAGTTTTTGAATATCAATAGTTTATATGCTGGAGCTTATTTTTTGAGAGTTTTGGGTGGGAGTAAGAAGATTGTGGTGGAGTAATTATTTGTGAAAATATTAAAAACTTCTAATAATGAAAAGTGTAATTAAGGTCATTTTATTTATTGTAGTCTTGGCGATTTTTATGGATATAGTTAGCTTACTGCTTTTTAAAAGAACGCCCGAAATCACAACTGATTTAATAGAATTAATAGAAAAAAATAATAAGTTAAAGAATATTTTTGGAGATTTTAGGGGTAGTGAAATTCAATATACCCCAATTAATCAATCTGATGATACTCAGTATCAGTTTGATGCAATAATGAAAGGAAGTAATGGTAAAGTTAAAATTGAAGGAAATACAGTTTTACGAAAAAAATATTTTATCTCAAACTGGATAATAACAAATTACAATGTTATTTCTGACTCCACTTGGACAAATCTTCCATGATTTTGTTCCTTGTTAGGTGGGATGTTCATTGAGTTCGAGTGTGTCAGTTGTTGTTACAACGGCATTAGAGAAAATATCCAATCAAAAATCATGCAAAATAAACTCATCAACGAAACAAGTCCATATTTACTTCAACACGCTCATAACCCTGTTGAGTGGTTTCCGTGGGGAGAAGAAGCTCTGCAAAAAGCCAGAACAGAAGACAAGCCAATTTTGGTAAGTATCGGTTATTCGGCTTGCCATTGGTGCCACGTCATGGAGCGAGAATCTTTCGAGAACGAACAGATTGCTGAAATAATGAACGAGCATTTGGTCTGCATCAAAGTTGACCGTGAAGAACGCCCCGATGTCGATGCGATTTATATGGATGCTCTGCAAGCAATGGGGCTGCGTGGTGGTTGGCCGCTCAATGTTTTTCTGATGCCCGATGCTAAACCATTTTACGGTGGAACGTATTTTCCGCCAAGAAATTGGGCAAATTTGGTCGAAAGTATAAGCAATGCTTTTAAGAATGACCGTGAAAAACTACAAAAATCGGCCGAAGGTTTCACGCAAAATATGCACACCAAAGAGAGCGACAAATATCAAATGGATATTTCGGACGATGGACTGAAGATTTCGGAAGAAGAACTCACCACGATTTTTAATCGCCTCCACAAAGATTTTGATTTCGAGAAAGGCGGTATGAATCGCAGTCCAAAATTCCCGATGCCGAGCATTTGGAAGTTTTTGCTCAGATATTATACCATTACTAAAGACAAACGAGCCTATCAGCACCTCATTCACACACTCGACAGAGTTGCTTTGGGCGGAATTTACGACACAATTGGTGGCGGTTGGACTCGCTACTCAACTGATGAAGATTGGAAAGTGCCGCACTTCGAGAAAATGCTCTATGACAACGGACAATTGGTTTCGCTTTATGCCGAAGCCTACGCTCTCACAAAATCAGAAGGCCGCCCCGACGAATTTTATAAAGCAAAAGTAACCGAAACCATCGAATGGCTCGAACGAGAAATGATGAGCAAAGAAGGTGGTTTTTACTCAGCCTTAGATGCTGATAGTGAAGGCGAAGAAGGAAAGTTTTATATTTGGAAGAAATCAGAAATTGAAGTCATTTTGGGAGAAGATGCCGCTCCATTCTGCGAAACTTTTGAGTTTTCGGAAGACGGAAACTGGGAACACGGCAATAATGTGGTGCATCTCGAAGAGCGTGATTTCATGGAAAGTGGTTTTCCGTTGAGCCAAGAAATCAAACAAAAACTCTTTGATTATCGTGCAAAAAGAATTCGTCCTGGGCTTGATGATAAAATCTTGTGTTCGTGGAATGGCCTGATGCTCAAAGGTTTGGTTGATGCGTATCGTTATCTTGATACACCAAAGTTTTTGGAATTAGCTCTACAAAATGCCCACTTCATCAAAGAAAAAATGAGTATCAAAGTCACAACCGAAGATGGGGCAGAGGGTCGTGGACTTTGGCACAACTATAAAAATGGCAAAGCAAATATTGTGGCATACCTCGAAGATTATTCCAGTGTAATTGATGCTTACACAGCTCTTTATCAGGTTACTTTCGATGAAACGTGGTTAGAAGAAGCCGAACTATTGGCCGACTATACAATTGCTAATTTCTATGATGCAGAAGACGAGTTTTTCTACTTTACTGATAGTCAAGGCGAAGAATTGATTGCTCGAAAAAAAGAAATTTTCGATAATGTGATTCCTGCCTCAAACTCAATGATGGCTACTAACTTGTATAATTTAGGGTTAATTTTAGGCAGAAATGATTTCATCGAAATAAGCAATTTGATGTTGGCAAAAATGAAACGCATCGTTCTGACCGACCCTCAATGGGTAACGCAATGGGCGTGTTTGGCAACCCAACACATAAAACCAACTGCCGAAGTAGCCATTGTTGGTAAGAATCTAAAAGAAATCAGAAAAGAAATTGATGCAGATTTTATGCTCAATAAAGTTTTTGTAGGCACAGAAACTGACTCAAAACTACCACTTTTACAAAATCGAACCGCAAAAAATGGCGAAACAACGATTTATGTATGTTTCGATAAAACTTGCCAATTACCAACAACCGAAGTAACTAAGGCTTTAGAACTAATGCAGTAGAGCAACTGCGTCGGCAGTCCGATTTCTAAATTGCTCAAAAATTTAAATATTTTCAAATAAAAACATCTATCATCAAAATGAAAATCAAACATCTATTACTTATCTTAACCATTATTGTTTTCGGAGCAAATGCTCAAAAAATAAACAAGCTACCAGAATACAAATTATCAAAAAAAGAAATCGAGTCTCATATCCGTTTCATTGCATCGGATGAAATGTTGGGGCGTAGAACGGGCGAAATTACGAATAATGTAGCTGCCCGATACGTAGCCGAAAACTTCCGTTTACAAGGTTTAAAAACACCAAACGGACAAAAAGATTATTTACAACCTGTGCCTTTTGAAATGGTAAAACCAACAAAAAAAGGAGAAGTTTTGGTTGGAACTGACTCATTAAAATGGACAAAAGATTTTATTATGTTGAGCGGAAAAGCCACTAAACTCGAAAATGTTCCTGTAGTTTTTGTTGGCTATGGCTGGGTAGATGATAAGCAAGATGACTACAAAGGTATTGACGTAAAAGGTAAAATTGTAATTGCTCAATTTGGTATTCCAAACAGCGATGACCCGAACGAAAACCTTAGAGGTTCATCTAAAAAAGTAGATTTTGCCGCCAAAAATGGTGCTGCGGCTTTTATCCAGTTATATAATTTGAAATATCCGTGGGCAGCAATCACCAATTATATGGGTGGTGAAAAGCTCAATTTAGCTCCTGAAAATGCACAGAATGCTGATATCCCACATATTTGGGTAAGCAATACGCACTTGAAAAAGTTTGACAGAGAGTCTTTGAAAACCTTGAGTTTGAATGTGAGTGAAGTTTCAAAGAAAACGGTGATGTCGTATAACGTTTTGGGAGTTTTAGAAGGCTCCGACCCAGTTTTGAAAAACGAATATGTAGTACTAACTGCTCACTTCGACCACGTTGGTACTGGCAGAAAAGGTGGTCGAGTAACTGAAAGTGATACAATTTTCAATGGAGCAAGAGATAATGCCTTCGGAACAACTGCCATTTTATCAGCAGTAAAAGCATTCACACAAAAACCAACCAAGCGTTCGATTTTATTCATTGCTTACACAGGCGAAGAAATTGGCCTTCTGGGAAGTAAATATTATGCCGAGCATCCACTCGTGCCGTTGAAACAATGTGTTTATAGCCTCGATTGCGATGGTGCAGGTTATAATGATACAACAAAAGTAACCGTTATTGGGCTTGACCGCACCGATGCTCAACCACAAATCGAAGCAGGAGCAAAGGCTTTTGGATTAACAGCCATCACCGACCCAGCTCCCGAACAAAATCTTTTCGACCGTTCAGATAATGTAAATTTGGCTGCAAAAGGTATTCCATCACCCGATTTTGCCCCAGGTTTTACGGCTTTCGATGCAGAAATCAACAAGTTTTATCATCAAGTATCAGACAGCCCAGAATCAGTCAATTACAATTATTTACTGAAATTCTGTCAAGCTTACGTTTATGCAGCCAGATTGATTGCCGACCGCCCAACGGCTCCTAAATGGAAGGCTGGTGATAAATACGAAAAAGCATTTAATGAGCTATATGGTAAGTAGGACAAGTTTCCAACTTGTCAAGCGTAGAATAAGGAAAAGTAGGATTTTATAATGTCCTACTTTTCTCTAAACTTTTTATAAGCTCTCGCCGCAAAAAATAAAGTAAAACCAAAAGCTAAAACTCCCAAAAACAAATAAACGAAGTTTAGTAAATCTTTCACAACTGCTAAAAGCACAATTGCGACCAAAAACAAGGTAGGAAGCTCATTCAACAATCTAAATTGAAATGAAGTATAAGTGCTTCTATCGGCTTCTTGTTTTTTTATAATTCCTTTACAGTAAATGTGATAGCCCGTCAAAAGCACTAACAAAACTAATTTTGTTTGTAACCACCCTTGTTCCAAAAATGCAGGTGTATTGACCAGCATCAAAATTCCGCAAGTCCATGTAATCATCATGGCAGGGTTACAGATAATTTTATACACTCGCCACTGCATAGCTGTATATTGTTTTTTCCAATCTTCTCGCAATGCCTCTGGTTTATCGGCAGCTTCGGCATGATACACAAACATTCTGACCAAATAAAACAAGCCTGCAAACCAAGATACAAACCCGATAATATGAAGCGATTTTAGATATAAATGAAGCATTTTTTATAATTGAGAATGTAGAATTAAGAATTATGAATGTTTCTTCAACGAAAATTTATATACAGAAACTTTCAATTAATTGATTGCAAAGATAACAATGAAAAGCTCTCGAACGTTTTAAAATAAATATCTACAACAAAATTTATGATAAAACATTTTACAATACTGCTTCTATTTCTATCCATCAATACCTTTGCTCAAAGCCCTAATCCAAAAGCCAAAGAGTTTTACGAAAAAGCCCTAAAGAATATAGCCGAAAGAAAATCAGTTGAAGCGATTGAAAATCTACAAAAAGCCATCGACAAAGATTCTACTTTCGCTGACCCATATTTCAAACTTGGTCAAATCAACGAAGCAGCTCGAAATCAAGAAAATGCTATCAAATTTTACAAAAAAGCCATCGAATTACGCCCGAACGACCCACTTCTTACACAAGGCTACACCTATATTGGCACAAGACTCATAAAAGCAGGTGAATATGCAAAAGCCAAAGAATATTTGAGTTTTTCGGTTAAAAATGTACCGCAAAGCAGTCCAGTTATGAAACAGCTTACTCGCCAATTGGAGCAATGTAAGTTCGGTGAAGAAGCCAAAAGCACTGCTATGACATTCAAAGCCGCCGAAATGGGAGCAACCATAAATTTTAAAAATAAACAATATTTTCCCGTACTGACTGCCGATAACGAAACGATCATTTTCACGGCTCGCTCCGACGATGGAGATGAAAATTTATATGTTTCACAACTGATTAACGGAAACTGGTCTGCTCCCAAAAATATATCTGATAAAATCAATACAACCGCCAACGAAGGCACTTGTAGCATCTCGGCTGATGGACGAACTTTGGTTTTTACGAGCTGCGATGGCAAAAATAGTCTGGGAAGTTGCGATTTGTACATTTCAAAGAAAGTAGGCGAAGAGTGGACCACGCCCGAAAATTTAGGAAGTAGTGTTAATAGTCCATTTTGGGAAGCACAGCCAAGCTTATCTAACGATGGTCGAATCTTGTATTTTTCCTCTGACCGACAAGGAGGATATGGGCGTAAAGATTTGTGGGTAAGTGAATTAAAAGAAAATAATACTTGGACAAAAGCCATAAATCTCGGTGATGTTATTAATACAGCAAGTGATGAAATTTCACCTTTTGTTCACGCCAATGGACACACTTTATTTTTCGCATCGGATGGACATTTGGGCATGGGCGGATTAGATTTATTCATGACCGAATCAAAAATTGGAATATATTCTAAACCCGAAAATTTGGGTTTTCCAATTAATACTCACGAAGATCAAGTGGCTTTATTTATTTCGGCCGATGGGACAAAGGGTTATTATTCTTCCGATGTAAAACCCGATATAAAACTCTTTCAGTTTGATATTCCGAAAAAACTTTCTGATAAATTCAAAAGAGCCAGTTTCGTAAAAGGTATCGTGCAAGATGCGACTACCAAACAAAATCTTTCGGCCGAAATAGAATTAATTGATTTAAAAACTAATAAAGTTGTAGAAAAAACAAATTCTGATGTCGTGACGGGGCAATATACAGCAGTTTTGCCCAATGGTAGTCAGTATGGACTTTTCATCAATAAAAAAGATTATTTTTTCAAAAGCTTAACTTTTAATTTTTCAGAAAAAAATGAAGCCGATGGAAAAATAATTGATATTTTGCTCGACCCAATCAAAAAAGACGTAAAAACGGTATTGAATAATATCTTTTTCGATTCTGGAAAAGCTGAACTACGCCCCGAGTCATTTACCGAACTTGATAAACTGCAACTATTATTAACACAAAACCCGTCTTTGCAGGTAGAGATTTCGGGACATACCGATGATGTAGGAAAAGATACTGAAAATCAGCTACTTTCAGAGAAAAGAGCCTTGTCTGTAGCTGATTACCTTGTAAAAAAAGGTATAAACATACAAAATATTAAGGTTAAAGGCTACGGGAAAACAAAGCCCATCGTCCCGAATACTTCCGAAGAAAACCGTCAAATCAACCGACGAATCGAAATGAGTATTTTGTAAAGTTGGCGTTTAGGTCTTTTTTGCCGAACTTTGCGATATAATTAATTTGTTAGACAATAAATAATTTAGGAATTTTTCTTTCAACAGAAATTTTCATCATTCAATTAAACAAGTCCCCCTTTAGGGGCGGAGGGGTTATATGACACAAGAACAAGTAGATGTTTTAATTTTGGGTTCAGGCCCAGCGGGTTATACAGCAGCAATTTATGCAGCACGTGCAGGACTAAAACCAATGATGTATCAAGGTGGACAACCTGGTGGGCAGTTGACAATCACAACCGATGTTGAAAACTTTCCAGGCTATCCAGAAGGAATTCAAGGTCCTGAAATGATGGAAGATTTTAGAAAACAAGCTGAGCGTTTCGGACTTGATAATCGTTACGGAATGGCAACAAAAGTTGATTTTTCAACACCAAATGCCCATAAAGTAATAATTGATGATACTATCGAGATTACAGCGAAAACTGTCATTATTGCCACAGGAGCTTCGGCAAAATGGCTTGGTTTAGAATCAGAGCAACGTCTCAACGGCTACGGTGTTTCGGCATGTGCAGTGTGTGATGGATTCTTTTTCCGCAAACAAGATGTAGCAATTGTAGGTGCGGGCGATACTGCTTGCGAAGAAGCTCACTACTTATCGAAACTTTGCAATAAAGTATATATGTTGGTGCGTCGTGATGAATTCCGTGCATCGCAAATCATGCAAAACCGTGTAAAAAACACACCAAATATTGAAATATTATTCAATACTGAAACGCTCGAAGTATTGGGAGAAGATGGAGTAACAGGGGCAAGATTGAAAAATACAAAAACCAACGAAGAAAGTACAATTGATGTAACTGGTTTCTTCGTTGCGATTGGCCACCAACCCAATACACAAATTTTCGCAGATTATATCACACTTGATGAAGCAGGCTACATTGAAACCGAAAAAGGAAGTACTCGAACTAATATTGAAGGGGTATTTGCTTGTGGTGATGCTCAAGATAAAATCTATCGTCAGGCGGTTACAGCAGCAGGAAGCGGCTGTATGGCAGCCCTCGACGCTGAGCGATATTTAGCCTCTCAAGGCTTGCATTAATCAGATTTATTACTTAAACTTGTTATTAAATGTGTCCATTCAGTAATTTTTGGCATACTTTTAGTAACAAGTTTGGTGCTGCCTTATAACCAAAACAAAAAAATATGAAAAAGGCTATATTACCAATTATCATTGCATTGGCTTTTTCAAGTGCAACTTTTGCCCAACGTGAGCGAGGGTTAAAATTGAATAAACCAAATATTCCTTCTAAACAGAAAGAATCAAATTCTAAAGACAAAAACTTCAATAAGGACAAAAAAGAAGATGATGAATTTAGTTTTGAGGAAGAACCAAAACTTCGATTTGTCAACGAATTTGAAACACCCAAAGTGGTTGAATCTGCACCTGCAGTCAAAATCGAACCTATCAAAGAACTCAATACTGCGGTCCATGAAGATACTTCAAGTATTGATGAAGGTGAAGTGCAAATTGTTGAAATCGAAGATGAGGCTCAATTCGTAGGAAGTGACGAAATGGTAAAAATTGCCAGTTATTTCTCAGTTTGGGATACTGACTCTGTTGATCCTTATGGTATTGATGCCAAAGAGTTTGATGATGTCGTTCCGATTCAATTATATGATATTTCACAAGGAAGATACTGGGCTGGGCCATTAAGTAAAGGTGTAACCAACTCGCCATTTGGATGGAGATGGAAACGTTGGCATACTGGTCAAGACCTTGATTTAGAAACTGGAGAACCAGTTTATGCTGCATTTGATGGAATCATTAGGGTTGCAAGTACCCGTGGAGCTTATGGAAGATGTGTCGTAATTCGTCATTATAATGGACTCGAAACACTTTATGGACACCTATCAAAAATCAATTTTGAGCCAAACACAATCGTAAAAGCAGGTGATGAAATCGGTAAAGGTGGAAGTACTGGACGTAGCTCGGGGCCTCACCTTCATTTTGAGACCCGTTACGAAGGAAATCCATTTGACCCAAGAAATATTTTCAACTTTAGTCCGAGTCAAATCAATATAGTTTCGCAAGATTTCTTAATGACATCTCGTGTGTATGATTATCTGAGAGGTGGTGCAAGTAAAGGTGATTTCGAGTACGATGAACCAGTTGCAATTAATAGAAAAATGTGGTACAGAGTGCGTTCAGGTGAAAATCTTAGTGAAATTGCAAACAAATTCAATACATCGGTTGCTGAAATTTGCAAACTAAATAAAATACGCTCTTCTTCTCGCTTACGTGTTGGCTATCGGCTACGTGTAAAGTAAGAATTAAAAGAAAATACAATGAAAATCAGCGACGTGAAACTTTTTACGTCGCTTTTTTTTTATATCATAATACAGTTCAACAATATCAAGTAACAAATGAAATTAGATTTAGTTGTGTTGGCCGCTCATCCCGATGATGCAGAAATGTCGTGCGGAGGAACAATTGCCTCAGCCATAGCACAAGGAAAAAAAGTAGGCATCATCGATTTTACCAAAGGCGAACTCGGCACCCGTGGCACTCCTGAAATCAGAGCATCTGAAGCAGCAGCAGCATCAAAAATCCTGAATATATCAGCCAGAGAAAACCTTGGTTTTAGAGATGGTTTCTTCAAAAACGATGAAGAGCATCAACTAAAATTAATAGCTGCTATCCGCCGTTATCAACCAGATATAGTTTTGGCAAATGCTATCGAAGATCGCCACCCAGACCACGGAAAAGGTGCCGCTTTGGCAGTAGATGCTTGTTTTTATTCGGGTTTAAGAATGATTCATACATTCGAGACTGATGGAACCCCTCAAAAAGAATGGCGACCCAAAGCATTGTATCACTACATTCAAGATAGATTTATCAAACCAGACTTGGTTGTTGATATTTCAGATTATTGGGAGGTGAAAGAAGCATCTATCAGAGCTTATAAAAGCCAGTTTCATGACCCGAATAGCACAGAACCTGAATCGTATCTAACAAGTCCTGAATTCTTAGAATTCTTAAAAGCTCGTTCACAGGAAATGGGGCACATGATTGGTGCAAAATTTGGTGAAGGATATACTAAAACAAAGATAATCGGCATTAAAACCCTCTTTGACTTGATATAATAATTTTTAGATTTTAAAATATAAAACCCCAAGCAACAAGAATACTTTGATGTTAAAAGTTGTAGATAAATTACATATTTAGTGCAAAAAATATATATTAAGTGGTATGATTTATCTAAATAGTAATCATTTTAATAAATCTTTGTGTCTTTTATATAATTTTTAGGTTTCATTTATTAAATTTGTACTTTATTTAGAATTTAAAATATTCATTTCGATAATTAAATTACATGAAAAGAGCATTAGTTTGTGGAGCAGGTGGTTTTATTGGCGGCCATTTGGTTAATCGCTTGAAAAGTGAAGGTTATTGGGTAAGAGGTGTAGACTTAAAATATAATGAGTACGGTAACGGAAATGCAGACGAATTTGTAATTGGAGATTTGACAGACCCCGTTATTTGTCATCAAGTAGTTGAAGGTGGTTTTGATGAGGTATATCAATTGGCTGCTGATATGGGTGGTGCAGGATATATTTTTACTGGCGAAAATGATGCAGCCGTAATGCATAATTCGGCACTTTGTAATCTAAATATGTTGCATGCAGCACAACAAGGTGGAGTAAAAAAAATCTTTTATTCTTCATCGGCTTGTATGTATCCTGAATATAACCAACTTGATCCAGAAAACCCAAAATGTTCAGAAGAATCAGCATATCCTGCTGCTCCTGATAGCGAATATGGTTGGGAAAAACTTTTCAGTGAACGTTTGTATCTGACTTATCAACGTAATTTAGGTATCAATGTCAAAATAGCTCGTTTCCATAATATTTTTGGACCACAAGGTACTTGGAGAGGAGGTAAAGAGAAAGCTCCAGCCGCAATTTGCCGTAAGGTAATAGAGGCAGTTGATGGCGGAACTATCGAAATTTGGGGTGATGGAAAACAAACTCGTTCGTTTTTGTATGTTGACGAATGTGTTGAAGGAATCCGCCGTTTGATGGAGTCTGATTTCTCTGGCCCTGTAAATATTGGTTCTGAAGAAATGATTTCAATCAATGATTTTGCTAAATTAATTGCTGAAATTTCTGGTAAAAACATAACCATCAAGAATATCACAGGCCCGGAGGGCGTTCGTGGAAGAAATTCAGATAATGCTTTGATTCAAGAAAAATTGGGTTGGGCACCATCTAACTCACTGAGAGATGGAATCACCAAAACATATCATTGGATTGCTGAACAAGCAATTAAAGAAGTTGAAATGGCTTAATTAATTTCAAGTAAAGATTTAATAAAATTTTCACTACTGTGATTTTTTACAAAAACACTTGCTCTTTCGGGGTAAGTGTTTTTTGTGTTTTGGAAGCTTATAATCGCCTGTTTTATTTCTTCTGGATTGAATCCATCAACAGTTATGCCTAAATTGTATTCACGAGTAAGGTCTCCCACAACTCCAAATTTTGTTGCCAAAACTGGTTTATTATGTCTTGCTGCTAAGCCAATTACACCGCTTGAAGAAAAGAAATTGATATATGCTACCGATACAACATCACTTTGCCCAACGTACGCTTCCATTTCATCATCATCGACAAATCTACTTTCAAACTCAACTTGTAGTTCTGGTCTTATAGTTTTTGCAGTATCTAACGCTTGCATTAATGCAGCTCGATTTGCTTCATGGATTTTTCCTACTACCAAAAGGCAAGTATTTTCTGCATCACCGGCTGTGAGTTGTTGCATTGCTTTTAGTAAATTCACTACATTTTTTTTCTCATCAATAAATCCAAAGGCCAAAAAAATCTTTTTATGAGCAGCAATCTTGTATTTTTCTCTGATAACTAAGCCTTCACGAGTTGGATAATCATATACTGGGTCTGGAAGATAGGTGAAAATTTTCGTTCCCAATGTCTCATTCATATTTTTGATAGTTTCTCTATCATTGAATATAAAAACCTTTTTTAGCTGAGCATTGCGGCACATCCACCAAGTAGTAAAAAGTTTTCTTGCCTTCGTAATAGTCGATTTTTGTTTGGCTCTTAAAGTCGAATCTTGTGGAATTACACGTGGGTATGGATTGAACATTATTCCACTGAGTTGGCACGGAAAACGACTACTTCCAATCGTATGCTGAAACATATCAAGCATCATCATAATTACTCTATTTGCTTGATAATCAGTTGCATAGCGAGTAATGTGTTTCCAAATTATTTGGGTAGACTTGATAATCGTCAAGCCTGAATTAAATGGTGCAAATTCTTCTTCAGTAAAGAAAGTTATTTTCACATTCTTGGCAGTTGTTTTTACTGAGGGAATGTTTTGTGCATCGGGATTGAGTAGAAATATATATTCATCGTTTGATGGATGATTTTCTAAAAATCGGAGGATATTCTGTATATGACCTAAATTATGACCAACTAATCTGACATATATATCACAAATAATAATTCGCATATTTTAAGTTTTTTAGGCTTTTGTTTAAGTTATTTGAAGTTTTACAGCACACTTTTATAGACTTCAAGTGTTTTTTTTGCAGTAATTGTTGGTGAAAAATCTTGCAAACGTTTTCTGCCTTTTTGTATTAATTCTGTTCGTAAATCAGCATTTTCAATGACTTTCTCAATCTGAAAAGCAATATTTTCTTTGTCATCAGGATTAAAATATAGAGCAGCGTCCTGTCCAACTTCTGGAAAGCAAGAGCGGTCGCTTAAGATAACTGGGCAATCACAGGCAAATGCTTCAATGATAGGAATTCCGAAGCCTTCGTATAAAGAAGGATAGACAAATGCTATTGCATTTTTATACAACTGATAAAGCACATCATCACTATCAATTTCATGGTGAAGAATTTGTTTTTCTACTTTTAATCGAATAAATAACTCTTGTTCAGATTGGGTAAATTTGCCATTTCCAGAACAAATTAGATATAAATCATCTTGTTTCTTCAGAATAGGGGCTATTGATTCAATATAAATATCAAAATTTTTGTAATTATATCTACTCCCAACATATAGTAGGTATCTTTTTGGGGTTGAAATTTTAATAGTAGGATTGGGTTGAAAAGTCAAAAAATGAGTAGAATGATAGATTACCTCTACTTTTTCGGGATCAACTCTGAAGATATCCAAAATATCCTGCTTTGTATTTTCTGAAACGGCAATGATTTTTGAGGCTTTATCTAAGATTTTTTTCTTCTGATTTATATCAAATCCATCTAAACCTGCATATTGAGTAGAGAATTTTTCAGGAATTACATCGTGATGAGTGATGACAAAAGGTTTTTTTCCAAGAAAAGCTTGAAAATAATCTTTGAAATAAGTTGGATGAAAAACATCATAATTCTGCCGAGCAATTTGTACTGCACTATTCAGTCGATTGATATGCGAAAAAAGCATATTGGTTTTGGCATAACCCAAGAAAAAACTGAAAGGAGTTACGTGCTTTATCTCACCATTTTTTAGGTAATCATTATTCGAAAATAAGAGAGCTAAATCAACCTCAACACCTTGTTCGTATTTTAGATTATACATCAAGTCGTAGAAATATCTTGCTACTCCGCCATATTTTGAACCTGAAAATGATTGGTGGTCATAAAGAACTTTCATAAAGGAGAAAAAGTAGGACGTATCGGGCTCGAACCGATGACCTTCGCCTTGTCGAGGCGACACTCTAAACCAACTGAGCTAACATCCTGTTTTTGAATAAGTTAGTAGTACATTTTTCAAACAAATCATTTGATATTCAAAACTAATATCAAATATTCTGATACTATTATAACTGTACTGCAAAAATTGTATCACAAAGATATGATTTTTATGCTTTTCTACCAACCATTCTGACGGTTTTAATGATAAACTTTTTTTGATGGCACTCGCATCAGTAATATAAATCCAACAATAAAAAATACTAAAATTGTTAGAACTGAGTTTCGCATATTGCCAGTTAGTTGTCCAACGAAACCAAAAATAAGTGTTCCGAGTGTGATAGCAACTTTTTCTACAATATCATAAAATCCAAAATATGATGCAGTATCAGTTGTATTATCTGGAATTAATTTTGCAAAAGTAGAGCGAGAAAGCGATTGAATTCCGCCCATTACTAAGCCTACTACCGCTGCAATGACATAAAATTCATTTTGAGTAGTGGTGAAATAAGCTGCCAAAGGCATAAATGACCAAATGAATATAAAAACCAAAAGTCCTTTAGTATTTCCGAATTTGCTCGACAACCATGAGGCCAAATATGAGCCAGGAATGGCAATCAGCTGAATAAGCAAAAGTGTAATGATGAGTCCCTGCTTCTCGATGTGCAATTCTTTATCCGCAAAAATTGTAGCTACATAAATAACTGTCATTACACCCATATCATAGAATAAAAACGCCATTAAAAACTTAGTGATGAGTTTATTTTTTCTGACTTCTTTAATAACCTTGATTAATTCTTGAACACCAGTGGTTAGACGGCCTGTTTTAAATGACTTGGGCTCATCTTTCGGCAAATAATAAAACGGAATTTGAGCGAATAAAGCCCACCAAAGTCCAACAGTTAAGAATGAAATTCGAGCTGTGAAACCTGAGTCAGAATCAGCCTGAGTTAAACCAAATAATGTAGGCTGCATAATCATTAATAAGTTGACTATCAGTAGTATAACGCTGCCAATGTAGCCCATCGTAAAGCCTTTTGCACTTAGATTATCAAAACGGTCTTCGGTAGCAATTACGGGGAGAAATGAGTTATAAAAAACAATACTTCCACCCCAACCAACAATCGAAAGCCCGAATGCAATAACGGCAGGGTTTACATTTCCCCTCGTAAAAAAATAAAAATAGGCACAACTGGCTGCTCCGAGATAACAGAAGATTTTCATAAAAAACTTACGACGCCCACTCGAATCGGCCAGTGGTGTAAGAATTGGGTTGAGAATAACGAGTAGGAGTGTAGCAGCTGAAATTGTGTAGGAGTATAAAACCGAATTTTGAATCTGAATTCCAAAGAAATCTACAATATCATTAATGACCTTTCCGTCTGCATCTTTTTCGGAAGTGGTTGCCAGAAAATACATCGGAAAAACAACTGTTGTTATTACGAGGTTATGTACTGAATTCGCCCAATCATACATTGTCCAAGCGTTTAGTACCTTCTTTTTATTTTTTTCAAACATTGTTTTAATAGTAAGTTAGTTTGACGGTTTTAATGTTGAGATAAAAGGTCAGATTGTGTTCTTTCTTTTAGTGCTATAAATTCATTTTCGTAATTTTTGTCAAGTGTTCCCATTGCTCTATCCCAAAAACTAAAGTATAGTCCGTAATTATTTCTGAAATAATGATGGTGCTGATTGTGCATCACCGAGCTATTGAGCCATTTCCAGAACCAATGTTTATGTCCATTTTTCGGAAGCCATTCCCAACCTAAATGTCCATAAACATTATAGGAAGTCATAAAAACAAGGAACGAAAGCATGATGATTGGGTGCAAAGGTAGCACAAAAGCGAAAACGACAAAAATTCCTGCTTCAACAAAGCCTTCGAGTGGCTGAAATGAAAAGGATGTCCATGGACTTGGGTTAGTAGATTGGTGGTGAACTTTATGAAAGTACTTAAATAGTTTCGGGTGATGCATCAGGCGGTGCATCCAATAGAAATAGGTATCGTGAATGAGCAATGTCAGAAAAAACGATAGTATAAAATATCCCCAACCATAGTCAGAAATTTTGTAGTAAGTCAGTGTATAAGGTGAGATTATTGGGTTGAAAAGCAAAACACCAACGATTCCGAAAATGAGAAATGTTATTAACGAATAAAGTATTTCACGCTGATAATCAGTAGTTTTTGGGAATTTTAATTGAATCTTTTTGTAAGAGATTTTATTTTTTAATCCAACGTAATATATCAGAAATGAGATGCCAGCAATGACTAAATAACGCACAAGGCTTGAAGTAAAAATGAAAGTGAAGAGTTGATATAGGTTTTTAGGAAGGAGCATGGCTTATTTAATGGTTTCGATGAATATATTTTTGTTCAAAAGAGCATTTCTTAATTCTTCTGCAAATTCAACGGCGTGATTTCCGTCTCCATGAATACATACTGTATCAGCTTTTAGAGGGATTTCTATACCTTCTGTCGAAATGACACATTGTTTTTTAATCATCATAATTACTTGATTGACAGCGTCTTGTTTACTTTCAATCATTGCATTAGCTTGCGTTCGAGGTGTTAGATTACCATCGTTTTGATAAGTTCGATCGGCAAAAACTTCTGAGGCAGTTTGTAAACCGATTTTTTCTGCCTCGGCTATTAAATAACTTCCTGATAAACCATACAGAATTAAGTCTGGATGGATGGCTTTAGTTGCTCTGGCAATTGATTTTGCTAAATTGGCATCTTTGGCCGCCATATTATACAAGGCACCGTGTGGTTTTACGTGGTGAAGTTTTCCGCCTAATGCTCTAACTGTGCCGAACATTGCACCAATCTGATACACACAAATATCATAAACTTCGAGCGGTGAAAGCTGCATATTGCGGCGACCGAAACCTTGTAAATCAGGAAATGCTGGATGAGCTCCGATGGCAACTTTTTTTTCGAGAGCCAGTTGAGCAGTTTTTCGCATAATACTGGCATCGCCTGCATGAAAACCACAAGCTATGTTAGCCGATGAAATCAGCTCCATTAAAGCAGTGTCATTCCCCATCGGCCAAGCACCGAATGCTTCGCCCATGTCGCAGTTAAGGTCAATTTTTGTGCTTATCATTGAAAAATCTGATGCTTGTTTTTAGTTTTTGAAGTTCGAGTTCTTGTTTTAATAATAAATCTTCAGCTTCTTCAACCGAAACCTTTTTGAACATAAATGTGCTATTCATGTTGCTTTGAGCTAATTTAGGTAAGTCAACCGAAATAACATTTCCAAGTCGGGGGTAGCCTCCACTGGTTTGGTGGTCGGCCATGAGAACAATTATTTGCCCACTTGGTAGAAGTTGAATTGTACCAAAATCTACTGCCGAACTTACCAATTCTTTCTTTGTCTTTACTTCTAATGCTTCCGCATTCATTCTAAAGCCCATTCGGTTGGAATCTTTTGAGGTGTTAAAACCTTGATTTTCAAATGATTTTTTACTTTTTTCGGTCAGTAATTCAAATTCGTTACCCTCGGTGAAACGGATTGTTTTTGAGTGATCAAAGTTGGAAACTTGCCCTATATAGGGTAAAAAATTATTCTCAGACTTCTTAGTTGCCAAATACGCTCGGCTACCAGCAATTAATTTCTTAAATCTAAGAATATTACCAGTTTTTACCAAAATTGTTTTCCAGTTTACAATAGGCTCATTATCAATCGTTGCAGAAAAATCTGCTCCACCGATGATAATTACTGTATCTTCTTCAAACAATATCTCAGGGGCGGGAAAGTGCATTTCCAAAATAGGTTGATTTTCATCATTTTGTAGAGCAATATTTAGTAGTCTTACCGTAAATCTGTCCATTGCTCCGCTGGGATTAACCCCCAAATGTCGAAGACCATTATTTCCCAAATTTTGATATGTCGAAAGTATCCCTTTCTTAATGAATTTCACTTTTGAATCATTATTTTTCCTAAAATTAATAAATTTTTATTTTAATGACGATTCTCTAATAACTAATTGTGTATCAAGTACTATTGTTTCGGGTTCTATCTTATCGGCTTCGAGTTGTTTGAGCAATAACCTGACAGCCTGAGTTCCCATTTCTCTTATAGGTTGACTAATACTCGTTAGCGAAGGTGTGAGGTACATGCAAGTAGGCTCATTATTAAAACTAACCATGGCTACATCTTCTGGAATTCTAAGACCACGTTGTTTGAGTGCATACATAGTTGAAAACGCAATGTTATCACTCATAGTAAGGATGCCATCTGGCGGATTACTAAGGCTCATCATATTACTGGCCTGGATGATTGTATTTTCTTGTGTAAAATCACTGTGACTTACGTATTGTTCTTCATACTGCAACCCACTGCTTGTAATTGCTTCTTTAAAACCATCCAAACGTTGATTACTGATTTCAAGATGCGGCGGCCCAGCCAAGCAAGCTAATCTACGACAACCTTTTTCTATCAAGTGCATAGTAGCCCTAAAAGCTGCTTGTTTATTATCTACAATTACTTTAGAACTTTCAATTTTATCAGTATATCTATCAAATAATACGAGTGGTATTTGTTTTCGGATTAATCGGTTGATGTGGTCATAGTCGAGCGAATCACGAGCCAATGAAATAATAAAACCCTCAACCTGAGAGTTGAGCATATTTTGAATTTGTGCTACTTCTCTTAGATATGACTCGTTGGTCTGACAAACCATTACACTATACCCAGCTTGCATGGCAGCGTCTTCGATACTATTGAGCATGGAAGCGAAAAAATAGTAGCTCAATGCAGGCACAATCACCCCAATTGTTTTTGTACGATTTCCCACTAAATTTTTGGCCAGTTGATTAGGTTGGTAGTCCATTTCCTCGGCCAGTTTCAAAATTGCACCTTTAGTATCTGGGTGAATTTCTGGCATTCCACGCAGAGCCCTTGAAACTGTAGAAACAGAAATGTTAAGGGTTTGTGCAATATCTTTAATTGTCACAGGGTTTCTTCGCTGCATAATGGATAAAATATAATTTTTACAATATATTCTAAGTGACTAATAAGCTTTCAAATGTAAATAAAAAATTTAGCAAACGAAGGTAATATAAATTTATTGAGAGATAGTATAAAAATTAAAATAAATGCAAACGTTTGCGGTTACGTTTGCGGTTACGTTTGCATAAATTAATAAAAACTTATGTCTTTTTTCTACTATTTTTTCTTTGATAATTAATAATTGAGCACTATATTTATAAATATTAATAAAATTTATAAATAAATAGATAATTAAATTGACTTTTATCTACATATAAAAAAATATTTATTTATTGTATTTTTCCAATATCCTTAATTCGTAAACTAATGAGACAAATTAACCTCAAAAAGTATTCTCTTTCTCTATTATTGTTGTTATCAATTGCATCATTTGGACAGTCTAAACTCGATGTGAAAAAAGAATTTGAGTTCGCCGCCAAACAATATGAGGGTATGCTCGCTGCACATCAAGATTTGACAAAATTTCCACAGTCAACACAGCCAGATGGTTCTCCTCGTGATATGAAGTCTGACTGGTGGTGCAGTGGTTTTTTTGGTGGTTCGCTCTGGTATATTTACCAATATAATAATGACCCAAAATGGAAAGATGCTGCTCATAAATGGACGATGGCAGTTGAGAAAGAAAAGTTTAATACCCGCACCCATGATTTGGGTTTTATGCTCTATTGCCCTTTTGGGAATGGTTATCGGCTTACAAAAAATCCTGCTTATAAAGACATAATGCTTACAGGAGCGAAGTCTTTAGCAACGAGATTTAATCCTAAAATCGGTTTGATTAAGTCTTGGGAAAGCTTTAAAGGTGGCTATAAGTACCCTGTTATCATTGATAACATGATGAATCTTGAGTTTTTGTTTTGGGCAGCTAAAGAATCAGGCGATAAAAGCCTCTACAATTTAAGTGTAACGCATGCTGATAATACGATGAAAAATCATTATCGCCCCGATTTCAGTAGCTATCATGTATTGTTATATGGTGAAAATGGTGAAGTTTTGGCAAAGAAAACGCACCAAGGAGCGGCCGACGAGTCGGCTTGGGCAAGAGGCCAAGCATGGGGGCTTTATGGCTACACGGTTATGTATCGTGAAACAAAAGACAAGAAATACCTTGATTTTGCACGAAATATTGCCAATTTCTATCTTAAAAATCCTACACTTCCAGCCGATATGATTCCGTATTGGGATTTTAGTAAACAAGGCGAAGAACGTGATGCTTCGGCTGGAGCAATTTGTGCCTCAGCATTATTAGAACTAAGTACTTATGGTGGTAAAGATGCTAAAACTTACTACAACTCGGCCGTGAAAATGCTTGAAACATTATCTACACCTGCATTCAAAGCTGAACTCGGCAAAAATAATCATTTTATATTGATGCACAGTACGGGCCATAAACCCGGAAATTCGGAGATTGATGTGCCACTTGTTTACGCGGATTATTATTATTTGGAAGGTCTTTTGAGATATGAGGCTTTGCGAACAAAGAAGAAATTGTTCTAATATTCATTAAATCCACACTACTTTAAATAAAAATGTAAACGTTCATTCTAACATTCTATCCAAAATTCTATGAAACATCACTTACTTTTATTTCGACCTTTAAACAAAACCACCAAGTGTAGGTTTGTTTACACGCTTTTTACGCTGCTTTTTGCAGTTTGTAGCTACGCTGCTGACATCACAATCACAGGAAAAGTAAGTGATTCTGAAAAAGGGGAAACATTGCCAGGTGTAAGTATTACCATAAAAGGTACTTCTCGTGGAGCTACTACTGATGCCAAAGGAGATTTTTCTATAAAAGTCCCTAATAAAAACTCGGTGTTGGTATTTAGTTTTTTAGGCTATGAAACACAAGAAATTGTAGTAGGAAATCAGACAAACATCATTGTAAGTATGGCTACCGACTCAAAATCACTTGAAGAGGTTGTTGTGGTAGGTTATGGCACTCAGAAAAAAGTTAATTTGACGGGTGCAGTTTCTACAATCGACTCGAAGGCCATCGAAAATCGTCCATCGAGTAATTTGGCCAATGCTTTGCAAGGTACAAGCCCTGGACTAATCGTCACTCGCTCAAATGGTCAACCAGGGAGCGAAGGTATTGGTATTCAGATTCGTGGTGCATCATCGGCTAATGGAAATATCGACCCTTTGGTTGTGCTTGATGGGGTAACTGTACCGGGAAACACTCTTCAAACAATGAATCCGAACGATGTAGAAAGCATTAGTGTACTAAAAGATGCCGCCGCTGCTTCTATTTATGGAGCTCAGGCAGCGGGTGGTGTAATTTTAATTACTACTAAAAAAGCGAAGGCGGGTAAAGTGAAATTTAATTATTTGGCTCAACAAGGTACTGATTGGTCGATCAATATTCCAAGCCGAATGACACTTTTGGAAGAAGCCGAATTTTCTAATTTAGCCAAGAAAAATTCAGGAGCTGGCCCCGAATATACTGAGTTAGACCTTCAAAGAATCAGAGATGGTGTGCCTTATGTGGTAAACCCTGCCGATACCACTACTTATTTGTTTTATAATCAAGAACCACTGACTGACCAAATCTTGAAAAAATACTCCTCGATGACAACTCAAAATTTGAGTATGTCGGGCGGAAATGATAAACTAAATTTCTTGTTATCAGGTGGTTATTATGGAAAAGACGGAATCTTCAAAGTTGGCCCCGATAATTACAAACGTTATAATGTTCGCCTCAACATGGGTGCTCAATTGAGTAAAATCTTCTCAATTGATACTCGTTTGTCATATACAAAAGACCAGCAAGATGCAGTTTCGGGTGGTTTGAATGGTCAGGGAGTTATTTATGAACTTTATCGTTTGCGTACTCGTACACCGTTTTTTACTCCTGATGGACAATATAATGGGGCTGGTTCGGCCGCAACGGCTTATGCTCGCCTTGAATCGGGTGGGTATAATATATTGAAAAGAGACTTTTTTGATGGAACTGCAACTTTGCGAGCAAATAATATCGTAAAAGGCCTAAGGCTTACTGCCGTTGCAGGTACACAGTACCGTCTTTCAGATAGGAAAAACTTTGCTCGAACAGTTCCACTTTGGGGACGAGGAAAAATACTAAGTTATGTGAATCAGGTTAATAGCTATAATATTTTTGAAGAATTAATTAATAATACCAACTTACAATTATTAGCAAATTATGATATTGCTATTGCTCAAAAGCATAATTTAGGTGTATTAGTAGGTTATAACTACGAAAACTTTAGACAGGAAAGTGTAAGTGCAGGAGCAACCAACTTGGTAAGTAATGATTTGCCGACGCTTAATTTGGGCGATGATAAAACAAAAACTAATAGCCAATTTATCGGAACAAATGCTTCGCAGTCGGTTTTTAGTCGATTCAATTATAATTATGATGGTAAATATCTCCTCGAAGCAACTATCCGACGTGATGACAACTCAAAACTTGCCCCGGGCTTACGAGTAAAATATTTCCCATCGGCTTCGGCGGGTTGGAATGTTCACCGTGAGGGCTTTATGAAAGATGTAAACTTTCTTTCTGAATTTAAACTTCGTGCTTCTTGGGGACGCTTAGGTGGTGCTTTAGGCGGAAGTATCCTTGGTAATTATGATTATCTCAGTCAGTTGAGTCGTGGTTCTGCCTTAGTTTTGGGAGATTCTCGTGCTTCTTATCTTTTTCAAGGCTCTATTCCATCACAATCGCTTTCATGGGAAACCATCGAAACAACCAACGTTGGTTTTGATATTGGCTTGCTAAAGAACAGGTTACAAATCAATGGTGACTATTACGTGAAATATAACCGTAATATGCTCACTCCACAAAACTTACCTGCGGTGATTGGTATTGGCACACCTCGAAAAAATAACGGTGAACTAAAATCATGGGGTTGGGAATTGGAAGCACGTTATAGAGGACAAATCGGTAAAGATTTTTCTTATACTGTTGCCGCCAACCTTTCGGATAACCAGAATGAGTTGATTAATTTTTCAGCAAGAAACATCGTTGGAGCCGGAACTAACGGCATCGTAGAGGGTTATCCACTGAATAGTATATTTGGTTATAAAACCGACGGTTATTTTTCAACAGCCGATGAAGTAAAAGCGTGGGCATTTCAAGATAACCGAACTGGTGCAGGCGATGTAAAATATTTAGACCTCAATGGCGATGGTAGAATCAATGTTGGAAAGGGAAATACATCTGACTTCGGTGACCTTGTGTATCTTGGCACAACTCAACCTCGCTATGTGTTTGGTACAACGCTTGGGTTTAACTTTAAAGGTTTTGATTTTACGGCATTTATTCAGGGAGTTGGTAAGCGTTCGTTCAGACCAGAAACTCAAACAATTGCTCCGCTTATCGTAACATGGAAGCAAGCACTGGGCATTCACCGAGATTATTGGACTCCTGAAAATCCTGATGCCTTATATCCACGTCCGTTTCAAGGAGGCGACCACAACTATCGTGTGTCTGACAAATGGCTTTTGAATGGCCGCTATGCACGTTTGAAAAATCTACAAGTGGGTTATACAATTCCTGAAAAAGTATCGAGTAGATTGAAAATTTCGAGAGCCAGAATCTTTTTCTCGGCACAAGATATTCTTACTTTCTCGAAGTTAGGACAATTTAAAGGGTATTTTGACCCAGAACAAAGAGACAATATCGAAAATGATTATCCATTTTTTGCTACTGCTTCGGCAGGTATTAACTTAAATTTTTAAGTTATAAAAGATATAAAAATCTGATAATCAACGATTAACCAATTAAAATATTTTTCTTATGAAATCTAAATTCAAATATATTCTTTCGACTTGTCTGCTATTTTTGGGCATGACCGCTTGCGAAGTTGACCGCCTTCCCGAAACATCAATCAGCGATGCCACCTTTTGGCGTTCGGAAACAGATTTGATCGCGGCAACAAATTATCTATATACATTTATTCCTGCATTTAATAATGAAGATGTCTGGTCTGACGATGCAATCGGATTGACTGCTAATAGCATTAGCGATGGTTCACGCCTTGCACCTGCCACGGATGGAAATTATAGTAATCCTTATATACTGATTCGAGCGGCCAACAATATCATCGAAAAGGCCCCTCGTGCTGCTGAAAATACCAGTGTGGCGGTTATTGATAGATACGTGGCAGAAGCCCGTTTTTTTAGAGCTTGGGGCTATTATAATCTGGTTCAGAGATATGGAAATGTGCCATTGATTCTCAAAATTTTGGACGATAATTCGCCAGAATTAACTGCCCCAGCCAGTCCGAGAGAAGAAATTATTTCACAAATTTACCAAGACCTTGATTTTGCTGCATCGAAATTGCCAACGATGGCGGCACTTGGAACTGCTAATTTTGGACGTATTTCAAACACAGGTGCATTGGCATTTAAGGCTCGTGTGGCACTTTTTGAAGGTACCCGCTCAAAATTTCATAATTATGGCGACTCAAAAACGCACCTGACATTGGCAGTAGCAGCAGCCAAAGCAGTGATTGATAGCAAACAACATAGCCTTTTTGCAAATTATTTTAATCTTTTTCAGTATGAAGGCGAAGGATTACAGAACAAAGAGAATATCATCGTCAAACAATACGGTGTTAGCCTAACTGACCGAGTTTTGGTGCATACTTACTATAGAGGAACCATTGAAAATGGTAATAAGAGTCCAACCAAAAGTTTGGTAGATTCATATTTAATGAGCGATGGGTTACCGACTTCAAAATCACCACTTTATAAAACACCAGTGAAAAGTACTGATGTATTTGTCAACCGTGATGACAGATTAAGTCAGACTGTGATGAAAGCTGGAGACCCTTATATTTTTACTAAAAAAGTGTTTGATATAGCCAATATAGTTTTCCAAAAGACAGGGTTCTGTTTCAGAAAATTCTCAAATATTGATGATTGGAATACGCAAGCATCTTCAATCGACCGCCCAGTGCTTCGATACGCCGAAGTATTATTAACGTATGCTGAAGCAAAATATGAGTTAAATGAAACAATCAGCGATGCTGACTTAGATTTATCTATTAATTTGCTGCGTACAAGAGGTAAAATTGCTAAATTGACTAATGCTTTTGTAACGACAAATGGCTTAAATTTGCGTGAAGAAATTCGTCGTGAACGACGCATAGAATTGGCTCAAGAAGGACATCGTTACTGGGATTTGATGCGTTGGAAAACTGCCGAAATTGAATTGCCAAAGCCAGTTTTAGGTAATTTCTTCTTTAAAACTGAATTTGGAGCTTCAACACCAGCTGTTGTAACCCCCGATGGTTTTATTTTAGTTACAGCCGCCAATTTCCGCAAATTCGACCCCGCAAAAGATTATTTATGGCCTTTGCCATTGAATGAGATTTCGTTGAATCCGAATCTCAAGCAAAATCCAAATTGGTAATTTTTTGAGTTAAATTGCCCTTTCTGAAGCATTTCAGAAAGGGCTTTTCTTTACTTTTAAAGTTTAGGTAAATAAAGTAGTACATTTCTGTAATTGATTCGCTATCAACCCTTTGCCAGTTCTAATCAATGAAAACTAAATTTATATTCTTCTTTCTTGCGTTGGGTTTCTTTACTAACGAAACTTGTGCACAGTTGAAGTACCTCAACGAAGCAACCCAAGTACCCGCTCACCCACGCATTTTGTTGTTGAAAGGTGAAGAAAATGCTATCAGTAGAAATATAGTAGCCGACCCAACTTGGGCAAGCTTGAATCAACTCATCATTGATGAAAGCAATAAAATTATTCCGTTACCAACGCTCGAACGCATTCAAATTGGTCGTCGATTGCTTGATAAATCGAGGGAGTGTCTGCGAAGAGTATTTTTTCTGTCATACTCGTACCGAATCACAAAAGACAAAAAATATTTAGAAAGAGCGGAAGCCGAACTCGTAAAAGTTTCACATTTCAGCGATTGGAATCCGAGTCATTTTTTAGATGTAGCTGAAATGACAATGGGCGTTTCGATTGGCTACGATTGGCTTTACGATGATTTATCTGTTACCTCAAAAGGCATCATTAAAGAAGCAATTCTAAAAAAAGGGATTGAGCCATCGCTTGATAAAAAGTATAATAGTTGGCTAAAAGCATCGCACAATTGGAATCAGGTTTGTAATGCAGGAATGACCTACGGAGCTATGGCGATTTATGAAGAAAACCCAACGCTTGCCCAACAAATAATCGACCGAGCCATTGAGTCAATCAAGCTACCGATGGAAGATTACAAACCCGAAGGAGCATATCCCGAAGGTTACAGTTATTGGGGCTACGGCACAAGTTTCAATGTGATGTTTTTAGATGCAATCCAGCGAGTTTTCAATACAGATTTTGGTTTATCAGCAACGGCAGGATTTTTGAAAACGGCTGGCTACATGCAAAATATGGTAGGTTCTTCGGGCAAAAACTTTAATTATTCAGATGCAGGAAATGGCAGCGGACTAAACCCCGCAATGTTTTGGTTTGCTAATAAAACCCAAAATTCAAGCTTGTTATTTACCGAAAAACAGTATTTGCAAGGCAAAGATAAATCAATGCACCGAGATAGGCTTTTGCCCGCTACCATGATTTGGGGCAAGGATATAAGTTTAGAAAAAGTAACCGAACCAAAAGAAATGATTTGGGTTGGGCAAGGCAAAAATCCTGTGGCTATGATGCGTACTTCGTGGTCGAAACCCGATGCCATTTATGTGGGTTTAAAGGCTGGTTCTCCTTCAGTCAATCACGGACACATGGATGTTGGTTCGTTTGTGATGGATGCCAACGGCGAACGCTGGTCGATGGATTTTGGCATGCAAGAATACGAATCGCTCGAATCAAAAGGCGTAAAACTTTGGGGAATGGCACAAAATTCGGAGCGTTGGCAGGTGTTTCGCTACAATAATTTAGCCCACAGCACACTCGCTTTCGATAATGAATTTCAGAAAGTTGAAGGGTATGCGAGTATCAATCAATCCTCTAAAAATCCTAATTTTTTGAGTGCGGTCAGCGATATTAGTGGGGTTTATAAAGGCAAAGCTACATCTGTCAATCGAGGTGTTGCCATTATCGACAAAAAATATGTTTTGGTAAAAGATGAAATAACAGCCGCTGAAAATGAGACGACCGTTCGTTGGGCAATGCTCACGCCCGCTGAGGTAAAAATCAGTAATGATGGAACGGCCGAACTCACGCAAAAAGGCAAAAAACTGCAACTGAAAGTGAGTAGCCCGAGTAATGTTACATTGAAAACATGGTCAACCCAAGGTTTGCATGATTATGATGCCCCGAATACGGGTACAACTTTGGTAGGTTTTGAAATTAAAATTCCGGCCAATAGTAGCATTTCTCTCGATGTTTTATTGATTCCCGAAGAAAACAAAGTAAATTCAAAGACAAAAATTCTTCCATTGAAAGACTGGAAATAATCAAAAATCTATTCACCCTAACCTTTTTTAACGATGACTTATTCAAGAAAAACTTTTTTGAAACACTTAGGAATAACAGCCTTGAGTGTTCCTGCATTGTCATTTCAGCAAAAGACTGCCTCGCCTAAACTTACAATAGGCTTGGCTTCTTATACGCTACGAAAATATTCGGTGAGCCAACTCATAGATATTTGTAAACGCCTTAATATCAAAGATATAGCACTAAAAAGTTTTCACCTTTCGCTTGATGCGAGTGATAGTGATATTCAAGCAACTATCTCAAAATTTAAAGAAGCAGGATTGAATATCTACGGTGGTGGAGTAATTTACATGAAAAATGAAGCCGAAGTACAAAATGCCTTTCGCTACGCTAAAGCGGCAGGTATGAAAATGATAATTGGTGTACCTAATCACGATTTACTTCCATTGGTTGAAAAATATGTGAAAGAAAACGACATCAAACTTGCCATTCATAATCATGGACCAGGAGATGAAGTGTATCCTACGCCCGCTACCGTCTATGATAAAATTGTGAATTTGGATAAACGAATCGGTCTTTGTATTGACATTGGTCACGTAGTTAGGTTGGGTATGAATCCGCTTGAGGCCATAAAAAAATATGGACATCGAATGTATGATATGCACTTAAAAGATGTTGATGGAACGGTTGCCAAAAGCGAATCTATTCAGATTGGGCGTGGTGTAATTGATATTCCCAAACTCATGAAAGCACTCAAAGATGTTAATTATCAAGGCGTTATGAGTATCGAATACGAAAAAGATGCCGAAAATGCCGAAGGTGGTTTGGCCGAATCGGTCGGCTATGTGCGTGGTATTTTGGATATGATTGACCGTTATTAACAACTCTTTATTCAACAATCAGATGAAAAAAATACTCTTCTTTTTAACATTGCTTTTTAGCACAATACTTTTTGCACAAGTAACCCAGCGGAACATTTTTGCCAAAAAATATACGCTCGATGAGGTAAAAAAAACGTTGATTCCGCTCAAAGAATATCACCCATATCCTAAAACTCCTGAAGAATGGCAAGCAGCTGTGCCTGACAGTGTTTTGCAAGAAATCGTAAAAAATGGCGAAAAACTAATTGACTTTAAGTATGAGGCAATTTCAGCAACTACTTCGCTTGACTACTTGCGTTCGGGCGACCGTGAGCGTCACGGCAAATTATCTTATGGCAAACGAAACGCACTCACGGATTTGATTTTGGCCGAAAGTGTCGAAAATAAAGGTCGATTCGTTGAAGCAATTATGAATGGAGTTTGGTCAATTTGCGAAGAAAGTTATTGGGGTGTTCCTGCCCACATCAGAGGTTTACCCGATGTAGAAAACCCTGTTGTAGATTTGTTTTCGGCCGAAACTGCTTCTGTTTTGGGCATGGCCGACTATTTTGTGGGCGATAAATTAGATAAAATCAGTAAGCTTCTACGCAAAAGAATTTACTACGAAACCAACAAACGTATTTTTGAGCCAATGCTCACAAAATCAGATAGTTACGGTTGGATGAGCAAAACAAAACCAGTTAATAACTGGAATCCATGGATTATGTCGAATTGGATTTCGGCTACTTTAATGCTTGAAAAAGACGAAAAACGTCGTGCCGAAATGATTTACGGAACAATGCTCGGAACTGACCTTTATCTAAACGGCTTGGGCGAAGATGGCGGTTGCGACGAAGGGCCAAGCTATTGGTTTGCCGCAGGTGCAAGCGTGTTTGATTGTCTTGAATTATTGGGCAATGCTACCAAAAATCAAATCAGTATTTATGATGAGCCACTTATCAAAAAAATGGCTTCGTATGTCTATAAAACGCATATTAACGGGCATTATTTCGTGAATTTTGCCGATGCCGACCCAAAACTTCGCCCTGATGGATTGATGCTGTATCGTTTCGGAAAAGCTTTGAATGATGAAAAAATGATTCAGATGGGACAATGGGCATTCAAAAACTTTACTTCTGCTTCGATGGGTGGAAGTTATCACCGTCCACGCCGAATAGAAAACTATCTGTCTATCAAGCAAGTACAAAAAGAATCGGCTCCTTATGTGCCAGTCAATGATGCTTGGTTTGGTGATATTCAGGTGCTTACGGCACGAGCCAGTAATGGATTTTTCATGGCAACTCATGGTGGACATAACGCCGAAAGTCACAACCACAACGACGTGGGTGATTTTATGTTATACGCTAATGGTGAACCTGTGATTATTGATGCAGGACGTGGAAATTACACGGCTCGTACTTTTTCAGCCCAACGCTACGAATTGTGGTTTACGCAGTCACAGTACCATAATTTGCCTATAATCAATGGTTTAGGACAAAAAGCAGGCCGAGAGTTTGAAGCAATTAATGTAAAAAGTACCATTTCGGAGAAAGAAGCTACACTCAATCTCGATATAGCAAATGCTTATGATAAAAATGCAGGAATTGTATCTTGGAATAGAACTGTGAAATTGAATAGAGTAAAAAATACCGTTGAACTAACCGATGATTATTCGTTGAGTCAAAAACCCACTTCGCTGAAACAAGTTTTTATGACAATATGCACGATTGATAACTCGGTAGCGGGCAAAATTACGCTCAAAACACCAAAAGGGCAATTCATAAATCTACAATATGACCCAAAAGTCTGGGAAGTTTCGACCGATTTACCTTCAACCGAAGGCATGGAATATGTAAGTTTCAAAACCAAGTGGGATAATCTGCCTGTTCAACGAATTATTTTGAACTGCAAAAATTTGGCACAAAAATCAAAAAATTCATTTACTTTGGGTCTTAATTAAATCAGAAACCCTCAATCCGAAATGAAATATCTTGTTGTACTTGTTCTAAGCATTTTTAGCTTAGAGAAAACCTTTGCCCAAACTATCCATTTATACAACGGCAAAGACCTTAATAATTGGTATAGCGATGTGCCTGCCACCGACAAAGACCCAAATCTCAGAAAATCGTTTATCATCAGAGACGGAAATTTGGTGAGTATGGGAACTCCCGAAGGCCATCTATTGACCAAAGATAAGTACGAAAACTATCGTCTTGAATTAGAATATCGTTTTGCAGGAAAACCGGGTAATTGTGGTGTTTTGGTACATGCTTCAACGCCTCGCTCATTGTATGGAATGTTTCCGAAATCTATCGAAGTACAAATGATGCACGAAAATGCAGGAGATTTTTGGTGTATCGTAGAAGATATTAAGGTAGAAAACATGGAAGCACGACGTGGACCAAAAGAAAGTTGGGGAATAACCGAAGGTAAAGAGCGAAGAGTTAAAAATCTGACCGATAACTCAGAAAAACCACTCGGTGAATGGAATAAAATGACAATCGAATGCCGAGGCGATAAAATTAAAGTTTGGGTAAATGGCGATATGGTCAATGATGGTTTTGGTGCAACTGCCCAAAAGGGACAAATCGCTCTCCAAGCCGAAGGTGCAGAAGTAGAGTTCAGAAAAGTAGATTTAACGCCGCTAAAGTAGTTATTTGTGATTGGCAAACTGGTTATTTGTTACTTGTTATTAGTCAATTTTATATACCAGTTTTCCAATCACAAGGCAATAAATTTTACTAAATCACCCGCTTTTAGGAGAGTGATTTCAGTGGCATTAGGTGTATAAAGTTGTAATTCCGTTCGGCCGATTAGTTGCCAGCCTCCAGGGCTTTCTGAAGGATAAATTCCTGTTTGATTTCCCGCAATACCCACACTTCCCGCAGGAACTTTCGTGCGTGGCGTTGCTCTACGAGGAGTAGCAATTCGAGCATCCAAACCACCCATATACGCAAAACCTGGTAAAAATCCCATCATATATACTCTGTATGTTGGGGCTGTATGTAATTCAACTACGTGTGCTTCGCTAATCTGATGATAATCAGCTACATAGCTTAAATCCTCTCCCTCATAAATTACAGGTATTTCAATTGTTCTTGCTACATAACTTTCGGTTTTACCGATATTTTCATAACTTTTAATCAAGAAATCTTTCACAAAAGCATAAGCCGATTTGAACGAAATATAGTTTTTTCTGACTAGAAAAACATCATAAAAGATAGTCAAAGAAGCATAAGCAGGCATTGCTTCTTTCATGCCAATAAAAGCATTTTTGGAGCAATATTGATATAATTGCATAACTGTATCATTGATTTTTTCATCAATGACATTGCCAAAATCAATCGTTATGGCCGAATCGCTTAGTGAGAAAATTTTGTAATTAAGCATGATAATAATGTTTGTAGAACAATTTCTAAATTGTTCTACTGGTACTACACAACTTGGCAATCGGACTGCCGAGGCAGTTGTGCTACTTTAGCCACGAATTTTCAATTAGTCCATTTCTGTAATATTGAATGTAGGCTTTCAGTTGTTTTGTCTCAAAATTATTTATTGACTTATCAGATTTTAAATCAAAACCTTTGGCTTTGCCATCAAGGCTCATTTCTACATATTTATTTTCTGATATTAATCTAAAAACCCCCGAATTTAATTGAAACGCTAAACCTTTATTTCGAGCAAAAATAGATTCACCGAAAGGTAAAACTTGTGTTTGTTCAATATTCAAAAAATCTAAAACAGTTGGTAAAATATCAGTATGCTGGCAAATTTTTAAGGAATCAGCCTTGTTTTTTAAATATGTAAGTGTTTGATTATTAGGGTGATATAAGATTAATGGTACGCTATAAGCTCCCGTTGGCGTTGCGTATTTTTTTTCGGTATTAAACTGCGTATGGTCAGCAGTAATCACAAAAAGTGTATTCTGAAACCACGTCTGTTTAGCCGCAGTTTCAAAGAAATGCTTCAAAGCTAAATCCGTATATCCCAAACTTTCGTGAATTTCGGCTGTTCCTTTTGGGAATTTTCCTCTGTACTGAGCAGGAATCGGGTAGGGGTGGTGCGAACTCAATGTAAAAATACAGCCTACAAATGGTTTCTTTTCTTTTGTGAGTTCGGAAGCAAAATACTGAAAATAAGGCTCATCAAAAATTCCCCAGTTTTTATCAAAATCTGTTTCCATTTTCTCTTTAGGGTATTGATTTAGACCGTAATATTTATCAAAGCCAGCAAGTTGCGAAAAGCCCTCAAAGCCCATTGAGCCATTTCTTGCACCGTGAAAGAATGACGAAACGTAACCGTGTTTTTTTACGATATTTCCCAATCCTGCAAATTTATTCGATTGATAACTTGAGGTAATAAACGGTTCTTCAATCAATTGCGGAATGGCAGCCGTAATAGCAGGCATGGCAATGATTGATTCTCGGCCGTTAGCAAAACAATTTTCCATGAAAAGACTGTTTTTGGCCAAAGAATCCAAGAATGGTGTATAACCTTTGTAAGGATTTTTATAGCCCATATATTCTTTGCCAAAACTTTCGAGAATAATAATCACAACGTTTTGGGGTGTAGCACTTGCCGAAAAATGCGAACTTCTATCTCGCTTAATCAGTTTCTCAACTGTCTGATTATCAGTAAAAAAAATAACTTTTTCTGTGCCTTTGGCATCAATCGTAGTTAGAAATGTAAAGGTTGTGTTGAGAGTTAGATTTCCCAGATGATTATCATGCTGCTCAAATGCCTGATTGATTCTGAGTGGTTTTTCTTGAAATCCACCTCGGAAAAATAAGATTGTAAAACCGATTCCAAGTAACCAAATGATGGATTTTAAGATTATTTGACGATAATTATTTCGCAAAGAAGTTTTAGCAAGGTTGAGACTATTGGGCGTAAATTTAACAAAAAGAAAACTTACAAAAATCCATAGAAAGACCAAATACCAATAAGAACCAATTAGGCTAAATGATTGAGCAAAAACATCACCTATGATGCCAAAAACTTCAAAAATTGTTCGTCGGCCGATGAATTTATAATATTCAAAATCGGCAATATTTGTCCAAAAGAAAACGATGTTTGGAATCCAGTAAAGATATTTCAAAAAGCTTTGATAACTTTGTTTTTCAGTAAATCTAAACGGCAATAAAGATGCGATTGTAAAGAGAATATTACTGATAAAAATAGCCGACAAATCGAATTTTACACCATACAAAAAAGCATAGCTAATTTGTTGAGCATCAGCAAATTGAAAAGACTTGATATTGAAAACAAGAAACAAAAATCTGAGTAGAAAATAAAAGATAAGCAACCATGCAATACGCTTCAACCACACAAGTAAATACATAAGAAAAGCCCCAGTTTGGGTTAATTTTTTGTTAAATTTGGTGCAAAATTAATAAAAATAAGGTCTGACAGTACTTCTGACCTAACAATCTTTCACTGTAGTAAAAAGATGGATTTAATAACATTCAAAAATACTCTCAAAGAAAATCAAGTTCCGAAAAACCTGCCAATTTTAGTGCAAGCACTTTGGCATGATGCCAAAGGCGATTGGGAAGCTGCCCATAATATTGCCCAAACTAAGGAAGGAACGCTCGCTTATGACCAAATTCACGCCTACTTACACCGCAAAGAGGGTGACAAATTTAATGCGAATTATTGGTATCGCAGGTGTGGAGAATCAATGCCAAAAATTTCACTTGAAGAAGAGTGGGAAATACTTGTGAAACGATTTCTATGAGGTCTGAAGGTACATCTGACCTAACTATCAAACGAAATAAAGTTACGTTCCACGAATAAAGTATTAAATTGCATAAAATTAAAGAATTGGTAGTCATTTGAAGTTTATCAGATGATGTTTAGCAGAAATATATGAATTATTTATCGGCCGAAAATATCGGAAAAAATTTAGGAGAGCGTTGGTTGTTTAAGAATCTTACATTTGGGATTTTACAAGGCGAAAAAGTGGCATTGATTGGCTCGAATGGTTCAGGAAAATCGTCGATGCTCAATATGATTATCGGAAAATCGGATGTAGATGGTGGCGAAATTAGCATCAGAAAAGACATCAGAGTTGGATATTTAGACCAAGAACCAGATTTTCAGGCGGGTAAAACTGTGATGGAAACAATTTTTGCTATTGAAAATTCTAATACAAAAGCGGTTAAAGAATATGAAGATGCCTTGCTTTCGGGTGATGATAATCGAATTGCGAGAGCCATTGAGCAGGTTGATAATCTAAAGGCTTGGGATTACGAAACCAAAGTTAAACAGATTCTGGGGAAACTGGGAATTGAGTATTTTGATAAACTCGTGGGAAATCTTTCAGGAGGACAAAAAAAACGTGTAGCTCTTGCCCGTGTTTTAATCGAAGAACCTGATTTCTTGATTCTTGATGAGCCTACTAACCACCTTGACCTTGACACTATCGAGTGGCTCGAAGGCTATCTTTCTTCCTCAAATATTACCTTGCTTTTGGTTACTCACGACCGCTATTTTTTAGATAAAGTATGTAATAGGATTTTGGAACTGTCTAATAGTAAGGTTTTTAAGTATGCAGGAAGTTACGCTTATTATTTGGAGAAAAAAGAAGAACAAGAAGCCGTTGATGCAGCAACGCAGAAAAATTACCGAAATTTATTGCGTAAAGAGTTGGAATGGATGCGTAAGCAACCGAAGGCTCGTGGAACAAAATCGCAGAGTAGAATTGATGCGTTTTATGAATTAAAAGAAAAGACTGTCAGAAAAGGCCCCGACGAAAAGCTTGAATTGAGCATGAAAATGGAGCGTATGGGCAGTAAAATCATGGAGATTCAGCATATCAGTAAGTCGTTTGATAATAAAAAACTGATTTCAGAATTTAGCTATACTTTTAAGCGTGGCGACCGAATCGGGATTGTGGGTAAAAACGGCATGGGTAAGAGTACAATGCTCGAAATTCTGACCGAACAACTAAAACCCGACATGGGGCGTGTCGTAAAAGGCGATACCATCAAGATTGGGTATTATTCGCAAGCGGGTCTTGATTTTGATGAAGGCCAACGAGTAATAGAAGTAGTGCGTGAAATTGCGGAGTACGTAAAAATGGCAGATGGTTCTGAACTTTCAATTTCAAACTTCTTGACGCTCTTTTTATTCCCACCAGCTATGCAATACAGTTATGTAAGCAAGTTGAGTGGAGGCGAAAAACGTCGTTTGCAATTGCTTAAAATTTTGGTTCAAAATCCAAACTTCTTAATTCTTGATGAGCCAACCAACGATTTAGACATTGCCACACTCAATGTTTTAGAAGATTTCTTGTTGAATTTTGGCGGTTGTTTGTTAGTTGTATCGCACGACCGTTATTTCATGGATAAATTGGTTGACCACCTCTTTGTATTTGAAGGCGATGGATATATCAGAGATTATCCAGGGAACTACACGGATTATCGCTCATGGAAAGAAGATAAAGAAGAGCAAGAATTAGCCGAAAAAGAGAAACAAGCTCATTTAAAATCTGCCAATTCAACGCCTGTAGTGGCTGTTCAACCGAGTGAGCCCAAACGTAAGATGAGCTTTAAAGAGCAGAAAGAATATGAAAGTTTAGGTACAGAAATTGAAAGCTTAGAGAAGAAAAAAGCTACTTTAGTCGAAAAAATGAATGCAGGCGAAGGTTCGCATGATGAATTGGCTGCTTGGGCAAAAGAATTTGAAGAAGTTTCAAATCTAATCGAAGAAAAAGAATTTCGCTGGTTAGAATTGGCAGAACTGGCTTGATATTGGTTGATTAGTTTTTCAAGGAATAGTTCTCTTATAATTACTTTTAGAATACAATTCTTAATTTTTAATTCTCAATTTTTAATTTTCTAAACCCAAGCCAATGAATTATTTTAGAATAACAACTGTTTTTTTATTATTGATAAGCACCGTAAGTTTTGCACAAAGCCAATCTGCTATCGAGATTCAAGGCTATAATCATGTAGGACTTTACGTGAAAGACCTCAGAGAAAGTGCAAAGTTTTACCGTGAGATTATTGGTTTAAAGCCAGTTGACGTGCCAGATAATTTAGTGGCTATCAGACGTTGGTTTCAGATTGCACCAAATCAGCAGTTACATTTATTGCTTGGTCGAAACGAGCCAGTGACTAATAATGATAAAAATGGCGGGCATTTTTCGCTAACAATTCCGAAAAACTCTGCTGATAAAATCGAAGCATTTTTGAAAGAAAAGGGCTTAGCTTATGTTCGTCAGAAACGTTTCGATGGGGCTTTTCAAATTTATGTGACTGACCCCGATGGTTATGTAATTGAGTTGAATGAGCCGAAAGTTGAGTAATTGAAAATTTTACTTCCAACAACAAAACCGATTGTTTGAGAGACAATCTTTAGAACAGAATATTCAATGGAACAGATTAGCGAATGGTTTAAATATTTGATGGACTCCAAAGAGTTGATTCAGACTGGTGGATTGATAACAATTACATTGATTATATTTATTGAAAATGGTATAATCTTCGGATTCTTCCTCCCTGGCGATTATCTTCTTTTTCTTTCAGGAGTTTTTTGCGGTACAAAAACGCTTGATGTTCCTATTTCGTTATTGATGGTATGTATTTTTTCAGCTGCTGTTTTGGGGTCGCTTATAGGCTATATTACTGGTCGATTTTTTGGAAATAATATTCAAACCCGACCCGATTCGCTTCTTTTTAAGAAAGAGTATATTATCAATACCCACAAATATTTTGAGAAATACGGTAGCCAAACTTTGATAATTGCCCGTTTTTTGCCTGTTGTTCGTACTTTTTCGCCAGTTTTAGCGGGAATTGTAAAAATGAATTTTTACAAATTTATGCTTTATAACGTGTTAGGCGGATTGATTTGGACGGTTGTTTTAGTAGGCGGAGGCTTCTATTTTGGCGAAAAATTCCCTTGGATAGTCGATTACGTTCAATACATTATTTTCTTCTTCTTAGGAATCACAACTTTCACAGTCATTAAAGGTTATCTTAATGCAAAGAAAGAATTGAAAGATATGTGAAGTTTCTAAGGAAGGCTTCGGACTGGGCGTCCTCCTCAAAGCGAAGCCTTCCTTCTTTTACCCTAATTATTGTCTTTAAACCAACCTGCGTACATCACATAATTGTTGGCAGTTCGCATAAAAACTTCTCCGAGTTCGGGTGTTACGGCTTTCAAAAACTTCGCTGGATTTCCTGCATAAATACTGCCTGCTGGTACAACCGTATTTTGTGTTACAATTGCTCCTGCGGCGATAATTGAGTTTTTACCGATAACTGCTCCATCCATAATTATTGCTCCCATTCCTACCAAAACCTCATCTTCAATTGTGCAGCCATGCACCACTGCATTGTGGGCGATACTCACATTATTACCAATAATAGTTTTTGATTTTTGGTAAGTACAATGAATCACTGCACCATCTTGAATATTTACACGGTCGCCCATGATGATTGAATTTACATCGCCACGTATAACTGCATTAAACCAAACTGTGCAATCTTTTCCCATCGTTACATCACCAACGATGGTAGCATTTGGAGCAAACCAACAATTTTCGCCATTCAGAGGCATTTTTCCTAAAACTGGTAAAATAAGAGCCATATTAAATTATTTTCTGTTGCTTATAAAAGTAAATGAGAGATTCTTTAAGTTCTATGAACGTAAAGGTAAAAAAATGATTTTTAATACTTGTACTTTGATTGATTTCTATAAGTACAATTTTTACCAAAGACAGGTGAATGGTCAGGTTAAAAGCTGATTTTTAGCATTATTTAGGGAATAAAGAATCAGTTATAAGATTAGTTTTCATCATAGAAACTTACGAGTTTGAAGAAGAATTTTACCAAAAAATAAAACCTCACCAAATCTCGAAATTCAAATGAAAAAGATACTTGTTCCTACCGATTTTAGCCCGATTGCTAATAAAGCTCTTGATGTAGCCGTAAATATTGCACGTTATAACGGAGCAACAATTGAGTTACTCAATGTCACGGTTTATCCCGTACAAGATATTAATACCTATTATTCGTTATATGGAGCATCGGGTGTGTCGATTGATGATGCTTGGAAGAATGTTTTAACCGAAGCCAAAACTGAACTCGATGAGCTTATTGCCAAATATGAAGATGTAAGAATTAATGCTTTAGTTGATGAAAGCAGTGATAGATTTATAGATTCGGTCTTGAATCATAAAGCCGATTTGATTGTCATGGGTTCTAATGGGGCAGAAGGGTTTAAAGAGTTTTTTGGTGGCTCGAACAGTGAAGAAATCGTAAGAATGGCTTCTTGCCCAGTTTTGGTTGTGAAAGGCCACAAAGAAACATTTGAGCCTAAGAAAGTTGTCTTTACGGTTGATTTCACCCATGAACAATTTCTTAGAAAAGCGATGTATCACTTGCCCTTTAAAGATGCTGAATTACATTTCTTATATGTCGATACAGCTCTAAAAGTGGTGAATTATGCCGAAATTAAAGAGAAATTGCAAGAAATGGCGGATAGACTAAAATTATCAAATTGTAAGTTTGTGATTCGAGAAGCTACAACTGTTGATGCAGGAATTTTAGACTATGTGGAAGAAATCGATGCCGATTTGGTGGTTATGTACACGCACGGTCGCACAGGAATCAGCCATTTCTTTAGGGGAAGTATTGCTGAAGATGTTGTAAATCACGCCAGTGTACCAGTATTTACTTTTGTTGAAAACTAAGTAAAAAAGGAAGACTTCACTTTAAGTGAAGTCTTCCTTTAAAATATTTCATCATTTATCCACCAAAAACTCTTGACGCAGTTTTTTCTCTCCTAACTCAAGTTCTACAAAATACGTACCTTTGGCGAGTTTATTAGTTGGCAAATACTTGGTTTGTGTACCCAAACTTTCAGAATAATGGTCGATTAATGTTACAATCAATTGGTCTTTTGAGTCTTTCAATAATAATTTTACATAACTCGGTTGATTAATTCTAAAGATAATTTCTTTCAACTTAGAAGTTTCTGTGTCTTTGGTTGAAAACTCCGAACTATCAGTTGGAGCGGTTGTTCTTTGATTCGCCACAAATGCTGCTTGGATACAGTTTGCAATGTTTGCTTTGAAAACTGCACTACTATTTACCTCAAAACCTGGCAATAGTACAATACTATTTCCTGCTGTAAACGAAATATCTTTGGTTGTTGGTACTAAACTTTGAGCTTCAATGCGTTTTTTTGCTTTAAATGCACCATCGGCAAGTGTCTCTTTAATAAGTTTAAGTGTATCTGCTTCGCAGTTGATATTTATGCCTTTACAATTGCAGTTATTATCAAATTTATCATAAGAAGTCAGTGGATCGTTATCATTGCAAGGAGTACCACTTGGATTACATAAAATAGCATCAAAAGTTATTTTACTAAGCCCAGAACAACCAGCTCCCCAGTTATTAATAGCTGAAATAAGAATATATCGAGCTTTTATATTATTAAAATTGGGCCCTAAAAAACCTGAATAATCAGGTAAACCTTGGGCTTGGGGCCAAGAATATGTATTTCCTAAAGCTTGCCAAGTAGTTCCATCAACTGAATAATCAATGGCTACTGTCTTAAATCCTTTATCGGTTTCGTTTGCCACATTATAATTCCACACTCTCGAACTTGAAAACTTATATCGGTCTGTAAAATCATACATTATCCAGTGTGCATTGCTTGCCCTTGCAGGATTTGGATTCGGATTTTGAGTATTCGTACACGAAACCCACGAACCTTCTTTTAGTGTAGTCAAATTATCTGTAGGTTTACAATCGTCATAATTTTGGTATCGGGCAGCCGAATCATCGCAATCTGGGCCAGAGCATGGTGTGCCTACGCAATTACATTGGGCATCAATTTTATCATTATTCGTAAACGGGTTATCATCGTTGCAAGGTGTATTTTGAGCTATGCACGAAATCTCACATTTATAATCGTATATATAGAAATTTGGCACACGCTTCCATTGACGGATTTCGTGGAAAGGTGTTTTCCAATAAAGATTAAAATGATCTCGCCAGCTACTTTCTTTATGTCGGAATTCAAAATAATAGTATTTTCCTTTTTCCATGAAAAGTGGTCCGATATTCTGAAAAACTGAGTTTTTATGTTCAGTTTCATCAATTCCGTACAAAACTAAAGCTTGGTGCGATTGTTTATTTTCAATTTTATCATCTGAACTCAGAAAGAAAAAAGTCTGATTATCGCCAGTGATGTTAAACTCATAATTACCTGAAACAGGTACAGTTAAGAAGCCTTGAACGAGTGTACCATAGTTATCTTTTGTATAAGGAACTAACGGTCCATAAGCACCTTTAAGCTTTTCTCTTCGGTCGGGGGTTAAAGGAAATTTAGGGGCATTAATGAGGTCATTTTCTACATAATTGCCAGTAATATTATCGTAATAGTATGCTTCAACCAGTCCTTTTTCACCTACACAAGTATTTGGTGCAGGGGAAGTTCCTACACAATTACAGAAGCCATCTTGTTGGTCGTTGGTTGTTGTAGCATTGCCATCATCACAGGCCGTTCCTCTTGCTGGGCAGGCTTGTCCGCAAGTATATTCATAAATATAATTAAAGTCGATAATTGACCAAACTACTGTTGTTGCCGAAGCTTTTCTCCATTGTAAACTCACAAAATCGTCACCATTAGCTTCAAAGTTATATAACTCAAAATAATAATATTGGCCGCCTATAAGCTGAATATTCTGAGAAGTTTGCCCTGGTTCTTTGTTATATTCTGTTTCGTCTGAATAAGTCGTAATTTCTGCTCTCTTTAATTTATTTGCTGGTGAATCGTTGGTACTCAAGAAAAAAATTGATTTATCATCACCAGTAATATTGAAAATATAAGTATCTGTTGTTGGAACTTTGATAAAGCCTCTTATTATTGATGCAAAGTAATCGTTATAATTAGTAGGTGTCTTGGTAAGCCCTAACATTTGAGAGCCATCTGGGCGACTTGGAAAATTTTCCAAGGCAAATAAGTCACTGCTATCTGGCGATGATGTAAACCCCGTCCAGTAGCTCCACTTTACTTGTCCAGCAGCACCTACGCAATTTTGAGCAAAAGAGCTTTTATTGATGATAAAAAATACCACCAAACAGTATATATATATGGAAAATCTTTTCACGGATGAAAAATGTTTTTGTGAAAACTATACTAAAGTGGAAATCAATAAGACAGACACCCTTCGGGTTTATCTTCGTTTGAGATAGTTGTACCATTAAAATTCATAAAGCCCACAGGATAAGTGTTTGGACTGTAGGAATAAAAATTTCTCAAATTAGGTAGTGCATAGCATAAGTCATACGGGCTTACACCGTACCAAAGTGCCAATTCGGCATACATTTCATCGGTAGAAATCGAAGGAATGAAATTTCCTCTGAACGAAATGTTCTGTGTGTTGCTTGAGCTTACATCCATTCTTGGAAATCTACCGAAGATTCTTCCTCCATTTACTGCTCCACCCATAACCATCGTATTTCCACCCCAAGCGTGGTCAGAGCCAAGACCATTAGAAGTAATTGTTCGGGCAAAATCTGAAATTGTGAAAGTCGTTACGTTTTCAGCGATTCCAAGCTCGGCAGTAGCATCATAAAAGGATTTCAAGGCATTACTGATATTAGGAAGTCTTTGGGTTAAACCATTCACGAGATTATCGTGCATATCCCAACCACCATAATTTACAAAGAAAATCTGCCTTTTGGCCCCTAAATCATTTCTTACACTCATTACTTTAGCCACTGCTTGAAGATCTTTTTCTATGCTACTCGTTCCGAAAGTTGTGGTCATACTCGGTACTTTTATCAGAGCATTCTTAAAAACTTCAAATGAGTCAATTGAGCTCTTGGCTGTTGAACTATATGTTTTATGCAGCAGATTTGCATAAGTTTTTGAAACCAAACTATCAATAGCATTATTACGGAGGTCGGTCATGATTCCTGAGTTACTCCACCATGAAGGAAGTGCCGTAATACCAACATTATTAGCGTCGATATTATTACTGATCGAATACTCTGCTACGGTTTTTCCTCGTTGAAAATTATTTTTTCCGCCCAAAGAAATATTCATCGAAATATCTTCCATGCTGTTTGAAGCATGAAGTAAATCGGCAAGGCGACCACCAAAACCAAGTGCATCTCGACTTTGTGGAACGGATGTTTGCCATTGCATGATTTGGTCTGAGTGCGAATAAATACCCAGTGGAAGTTTCTTTAACCCACTTTGATATTCGGCTTTGGTCATAACTGGCTCTATCAAAGTGCCAATATTTGCCATGAAAGATAGTTTTCCGTTATTGAAAAGATTCTGAACACCAGTCATGCTTGGATGTACACCATACGAACCATAATTGCATGGTTGTCCTCTGAAACCACTACATCGTGGGTTATTGAGTGGCAGTAAAGAAGTATTTGTCTGAATAGCAATATCAGACCGCACATTTTTATAATCATTGAAACCATTATCACCACCAGCGTTTGTTCCTAAGGGAATCAACATATTAAAGGAATCTATTCCGCCCGAATATAGCACACAAACAAGTGCTTTATAGTCATCGGTAGCAGATGTACGTAACTTAGAAGCACTACCACTCATTGCACCATTCACCGCTCCGAGGCTCGTTAAGGTACTCAAAAGGGTGGTCGAACCCATCGCACCACAACCTACTTGTCTGATAAAATCTCTTCTATTCATGGCTTATTTATTGATTAGGTAGTCGGGTGATGTCATGATTAAATAAATAGCGAGTCTTACTCTACGAAAGGCTTCGGTCGTATTCGGTACACCGTTTGCATCTTCTGAATAAGGCATACCTTTAATAGCTTGACTAATGGTATTTAAGGTTTCAGTCGAAAGGTGACCATTCGCCAAAACGAGATTATATTTATCTAAAAGTTGCGGAAGTTTATCGTTTCTTGCTAATACATAATCTGAAACTGTATTAAACTTGGGCTCTTGGTTGGGTTTGTAAGTTTCGCCAGAAAACAATACACTATAATCAATCGGGTCGTCATTGATTAACCAAGCGTTGAGTGCATTGAAATACCCAGTGAGTGTCTGTGAGCTTAGTAATTGAAACTCTGGCCCAACTTTTCCTGCATCTTTCAAAGGGCCATTAGGAATATAATCAGGGCTATAAAAATTAAAAACTGAAGGTGATGAGAGCGGGCGTTGCGAAGTTTGGTCATAAACTCGTGTCATGGAGTTTCTGTAAATTCCACCAGTTGCGATCAGATTCAATCCTTTTATCAAATTCATGTATCTTACGAAAGGTTCACGGAGTTTTCCAAAAGTTTCAGTATCATCGCCACAGCAATTTCGAGCTTCAGGGTCAAGTAAAATTGCTCTAATGACTGCTTTTAAATCTCCTCTTACACCGCTACCATTATTATTGAATACAGTTGCTACTCGCTGAATAAAAGCTGGACTTGGATTTGAAGTAACTAATCGTTGAATCAATCGGCGAGAAATAAATGGGCCAACATTTGGGTGGTTAAAAATAATATTGAGAGCATCTTGAATGTCAGCCTCACCTTGCATGGCAGTTCGGCTGGCGGTTGGGTCAACGGTCGAGCCAAGAAAAGTTTTTGATCCTCGCTCGTGTCCATCAACAATGCGTGGGTTTGTTTTCCAAGTATTTTTCTTAGCATCACTTGAATCCAAACCAAAAAACTTCATTCTGAGTGTATAACTCCAAGTGTTTTTTGGGCTTGCTCCTAAGTAAGTAACGTCGCCCCAAGAAAGTCCTGTAAATACTTTGGCCAAGTTTTCAATGTCATCATTATCGTAGGTAGGAATTAAATGCCCATTTGCATCTTTTTTTTCACTTCCATCTAAATTTAGTTCGTATAGCCCAATGGTAAATAATTGCATGATTTCTCGGGCATAATTTTCATCAGGGTAGGTTTGTTTTGCTAAATCAGTGGCATGGTTATTTAAAAAAGTAAGATAAGAACCCATTGCCGGATGATATGTAATTTTATCAAGCAATGTACGGTAATTGCCGAAGGCATTATCCATCAGCACATCATAATAACTCGCTAATGCGTAAGGATTTCCATCAAAAGCTGAGATTCGAGAAGTAACCAAAATTTCACTCAAAGCAAAAGCTACTCGCCAACGTAGTTGGTCGGGGGCAGTCATACAACCTTGAAACCAAGCCGCATCGAAATGCCAATTGCTTACACCAACGTTATTAAGCGTATAAGTATTTACGCCGTTTTTGATATTGAGCGAATCGACCATTGATTGATGGAGATTCTGAACATAAGTTTGGGTTCTGAAACTATTTGGCATTGCCAATTGAGTGTCGAGCCATCTTTCGATACCTTGATTAGCAACATTTTGAATTTCAGTATAAGTACTACCAAAAGTGGCTTGTGAAAGGAATCTTGATGCGGCACTATAATTGGGGAGGAATCCTATACTTGTAAGAGTGCGTTGCCCATTAATTGAGGTTGAGCTGGACGTTACATTTACTTTTTGAAGATTTCCCTTTCCAATAATAGTAGTTGTTTGTTGTGCAACTGTGATATGAATTTCAAGACAAATGAGGAGTAGAAAAAATATATGAATTTTTATTTTCATTGATTGATTCTTTAGGATGTACACGGTTAGAATAGCAATAGGTTAGGTAGTAAGGTTTTGTTAATATAAAAAAAACCTCCCAATAATTAAATTTTGAGAGGTTTTTCAGCAAGATCTTGTGATTCCAATAGGGTCAGTGGAAACCCTATGAAAAAAATTGATAATTAACCACTTAGGCGTCTCTCATACGCCTACTGTCAGCAAGACTGTGAGCAAACTAAGCTCTCATTAGCGATTTTTGTGAGACATACATCCCCGCCATATAAGCTCGTTTCACAGGTGGTTTCTTGCTGAGAACCTTAAAAGGGTTCTGCTCAAGCATCTTTCGCTGAAGCTGAATCGTGTAGCGGGCATCATTCAATGCTGCTGTTAATTCATCAACTCTACGTTCATACTGTTCTTTTGCCAATTCCCACATGCTTATTTCTATTTTTGATTCTTTCACTGGTTTGGCATTATTATTAAAATATCCCTTTTCGACCTCAAAAAAGCTTTCTAAAATAGGAATGTCATTTTCATTAAATGTGTCAAAAGTCATTTTATGCTGAAGGCCAGTATATGATATACCTAATGCTTCAGCTAATTTACCTCTTGCTCTTTTCTTTCTTTTATCATTAAGTAAGTTTTCTACTAATTCTTTCATGATTTTTGGGAATTTTATTGTTCGTAATTCTTCTAATTCGTTGATTATAAGTTAATTATACTTTATTTAGAATTAATCTAAATATCAATAACGTTAATTACAAGTAATTTACTTGGAATTTAAAAGTAAATTAATGTATATTTGTATCAAATATTAGTACAAAGATTAGCACAAAGTTTTAGTTATACAAGGAATTTACAATAAAATTCAAAGTAAAGCGTAGAAATACGCAGTTAAAACAGTACAACTACCTAAAAAAACTAACCAACATGAAAAATTTTGCTGACCGAAAAACAACAATTAAAGACCACGTAAATTATTTAAAATCTGTCAACAAAGAAACTTATAATCAAATGATGGTTGAGTTGGCTGAGATTGGTAAGCTTGCATATTTTACAAAAACTTTATTGGTATTTCATACCAAAGATTTAAGGAATGTGCATGGGCCAGTGATGAATATAATCATAAAATACTTGGGCTTTTCTGAAGATAATTTTAAGAAAAATATAGTTCCCGAACTCACTAAACTTGAAGCAGCATGAAAACAATCCTTGGTTTCATCACCGCTCACCCGATCGTGAGTATAGTCATAACACTAATCATATTATTCTTTTCCTGGATAATATGGGAAGTTAAACACCCTCATTACTATGATGGAGAAAACTTTTAACACAACGCTCACCGCACTTTTTGAGCAGTACTGGTTTGTAATTTTTTCAGCAATCATAGTAGTCAGTATCGGCACTTGGTATTGCTATAATATTTATAAAGACTTTAAACGTGGTTCATACTAATGGCAGCACAAAACCAAACCACCTTTGTCGATACAACCGATTATGGCAAAATCGACGATACCTCACTGGCTCGTGAAATCAGCAAATACGAAGCCCTTTCAGAAGCCAGTAAAGAGCAGCTCAAAAAAGGCTTAGCCAACGTCGAAATCTGGGAGTGGATGTTCCGTGAAATTCTCGATCGCAAGCGAGCTTTCACAATCCCACAGTTTCAACAGTTCAAAATGGCTATCCAATATTACAAAGATCTTGAAGATGAAGCCCGAAGAAATAAAGCTGTTCGCATCAATGCAAGTCGAGCTCGACAACCAGAACCGCTTCGTCACTCGGCGTGAACTTTTCAAGCTCGTCACTCAAGCCGACCAAAAAGGATTTGACGGCCTCAAGCTTTTATCCGAAGCCCTCAACCAAAAATATTTTCAATCAGACTGCAATCAACTGATTGAATCCCAAACATGTAAGTCAGTGCAGGATCACACCTGCCCGCATTGTAAAGTAGAATTTCAAAGCGATCAAGCCCTGAAAGGTCACGGCCCAAATCGCTGCAAAAAACGCCAACATAAGTAATAGGTATTCAGAGTTAATTATTAGTAATCATGCTCTGCTTTGCGGAGCATGATTCTCAAAGACATCAGAACCCTGAACAAAGTTGTGTGGATTATATTTTCATCATAGCCAGCTCTCTGAGCTGGCACTTGATTCAGGGTTGAATAGAAGTACTTCACGGGGGGATGTTTCATGGTTTTAGCCCCCCTAATGAAGTTTAATCAGTGTTTTTTACTTTATTTTTTTTCGATATGTCAAAGTGGTATCAAGCAAACGTCAGCTTCTACAAAGAAGACTCAAAAGGCAGAGCCGTAAAAATTACGGAAATTTTCCTTGTAAGTTCCGTATCATACACCGATGCCGAAGCTCGTGTACACGAATCGTGGCCAGTAACACCCCCGACTTTCAGCTCAAGCTTTCAAAAGTCAATTATCACGATGTATTCTTTGTCGAAAATGGCTCCGAAACCTTCTTCAAAGTAAAAGTATGCTTCGTCAGCTTCGATGAAAAATCGCAGAAAGAAAAGCTAATACCTTTCAATATGCTTATCAATGCCGATAAGCCCGAAGAAGCCTGCAAACTGATCGCCGAACGCCTCGGAACATGCGAAGACTACCAAATCACAGATGTTAATAAAACTAATATTCTGGAAGTCCATTTTCCAGTAGAAACTGAATAAAATTATGGAAACAATGGGTAGTTATTTTGCTAAATGCCTTGAAAAAAAGGAACAGATTGACCCAAATGAGCTACAAACTATAATGCAGAATCAAGCCAATAGTTTAGGTGTGTCAGTTTTAGTAAACGTTGATGGAGCTGATGTGCAATGTCCAGAATGTCTTAGAAAAGTAAGTAAAAATGAGTTGGATACTTTTCGTGGAATATGTGAAATCTGTACTGAAGAACAATTAGCATAAAGATAATAGCTTGAGACTGAATCGAGTATTCTTTCAAATTTAGTCACTGTAAACTTCTCACTACTACCATGTTGGTAGCGGTTGAGTCTCAAGTGCCAGAACACTGCCTTAGACTGGTCAAACGAGGAAACAAACGGTTAGACGTTCCGTACATTTCACGTACGTGAGGATAGGTAAGGGAGGCTGCGGCTTCAATAGTGAGTCATTACTCATCGCTGTTCGATTCAGCTCCTATTCACAACAAACCCCGAAACGCCGATTAATTGATGCCGCAGCAGCCCACCCCACGGGGTGGGCTAATCAAGCCAAATCTTCGGGTAAGGGAAAATATTGCCAAAACTTTCAAAATTTTCAGAAAATCATGAATAAGTCAACAGTCTCAGCAGGCACACTTGCCTACCAAAGAAGTGGAAAAGTAACAATTGATTTCCTCAAAACATTCAATGTATGCCTCGATTTCGTATTCAAAAACAATCAAATGCGTAAACGTCAAATACAAGACCTAATCGACCGTGGCATTGACCTCAAAGCAAAGCGAGACTCCTTCAAAAAGTTTAAAGAATATCAACGCTGGCTCGAATCCGAAGGCGTTCTTCCCTGGCTAAATGGTGCAGTCGAAACCACCCTCGAAAAACTCATTTCCTTCTTCCGTACCGAGTTTCAAAAAGGAAAAGTAAAGCTCAATAATCAGCTGCGTTTCACATACAGTTATTTTCAGCAGTATTATAACTCACTGCATCGTACCGAAGGCAACAGAGTGTGCCAAAACACCATCAAAAACCACTTTCAAAAAATCCAACGTTCCCTCGGAAGCATATTTTCCGAAAAATACCGTGGCCAGCTTGGTCTTCCTGATCAAAACACCAATTGCATCGTCCTGACAATTGCACCAAATATAATTCAATACCGTGACGACCGTCACACCAAAGTCTTATCAAGCCAGGAGCCACGTCTAAAGCCATCAAACAGGCCTCAGAGAGAGCGTGCAGTCGAGCAACTTAATCAACAAGTTATCAACATTTCCGAAGATGTCAACACCCGTGGCGGCCTTCAATCGCTCGATAAAATCTTCGAAAATCTCACAGCCTCTTTTTTTTCCCGATAGATAGCCCAAAATTTTCGTATAAAGTTCATTTCGTTCATTGAACTTCAAACTGAACTCAATCGGAAATTAGGGAGCATACGCCGAACGCCTTCGGCGGCTGTCAAAATGTCCGAGAATCGGAAAAAGTTCGATGAAAAAAAATGAACAAAAAATTTGCGGGGCGGCGGCGGGCCACCCTCATTAGATAACCTTTTGCCAAATTTTCTATGGTTGCCGAAAAATCAACACCCGAAAACCTTATTGCCGATAAAATGAATGCAGTCTTCATTTTGTGGGTCGCCTATAAAAATCAAATATCAGAGCGGGGCAATAAAACCTTCATGTATTACCTCCGATACGCTAACGATAAAGACTACTCAGGCAATCATACCGAAATCAATCGTTGTATCTCACTCATACACGAGCGGCTCAGCCTCGATTACCTGGAGCAATTCAACACCCCTGAGCGAATCATCCTATACCGAAACCTTAATCGTGGGCAGGCACTTCAAGGTGTCAATAATCCCAAGATTTTTGAAATAGAACTCAAAAACGGTTTCATCGAAAAGCAACCAACCATCTATGCAAAAAACCTAAGCACTGACCGAGAAAAAAAAGGCTGGGCCGATGTCTGCAAATACTTTGAGGATTTCTCCAGGACCCAAAAAGCCCTAACTAAACAATGAAAGTAGATTTCGGCCTCGATTCAATCATGATGAAGAAAATCGAAACGCTCGCAAGGCTAACAATGATTCTTAACACATCAGAAAAAGAAACCAAAGCACAAATACAAATCGGTCACGGCCGACTAATCCTAAGTGTGCAGCGGCATTGTGATTACGAATCATTTCCGCTATACACTTTTCAGCGGCCATACCGAGTAATGAGTTACCCAGAGCTCGACGAAGCAATCGAACAAATGAACTTTTACATCAAATACGCAGACTAATGAACCTCAATACCAAAATCACTGTGCAGCAGTTTGTCACAATCGCCGAATACGCACATGCCATCAGGCATTACATCGAAACAACCCAACATGAGCGTTCAACCATTGCCCGCTATAAATGGACAATCGACACCTTTGCCGACAACATCAATTTCAGAAAATACAAAATCTGGAAATCACGCAAACCCAACAAAGTCTATAATTTTCAAATAACCGTTGATGCAGCTCTTGCCATGCTCGAATCCCTCCAGCTCGAAGGCTCAGTCACTCATGCTCAGCAAGAAGTAATCAATCTATTACATCAACTGCTTATCAATAAAGGCTTTAAAAGCGAATCTCTAAACTTTCAAATCTCAAAACATGAAGAATTATATACTACTATCTCGGCTCAATAATAAAGTCCGAGTGCATAATATAAGAGCGATATCCGAATCAAAAGCACACCAATTTGTCAAGACAATCCTAAACCAAAATCATAAACACGATTACCAGGATATTAAAGTCAAGACAAAGCACCAAACTCACGATGTAGATTCAGCAATGCAGCTCTACACCAAACTTAAACAAGCCAATCAGTTCACCGTAAAACAATAATCAAAATGCAAGTCGTCACTTTTTTATCGCCCGAAAAATTCCCAAATCTTAGAGGAACTTCAAAAATTGCTCCTGCTGCCATCACTATCAAAGATGATAGAATCGGCATAAATGTCAATTGTTTCAATCAATTGAATAAACTATGGCCAGACTTCACAAACCTGCATTTACTTGAATTAGAAACCTTAGATGAAGAAAAGAAAACCGTACAAAAATATTTTCTTGTACCCTGTAAAGATGAAAAAGCCTGGAAAGTAAAACTCAATTCAAAAAACTCTTCATGCTCTTTTGTATTAAGGGGTCTTTGTGAATTACTAAGTAAAAAATGGTCAATTCAAGATCCACTTATACTACATAAAATTCCGATATCCGATACCCCCCAAATCATAAAAGAATACAAAGGTTTCCAAATCGAAATCTCAAAAATCGAAGCGATTAATAAAAGCAAGTAAACAAAAAAAGCCTTTCGACTCCGACATCGAAAGGCTTAAAAAAAGAATTTTTCACAATTAACACCACAAATATATGTTTTTTTTCTCAAAAGATTCATCAAAAATCACAAATGGCATAGAGCTCATACTTTCAAACATTGCCGAAGAATATCACGGCGAAGTCTTCATTGAGTTTCAGGAAGTAGTCGATTTCCTCGAAGCCTTCATAAAACGTCTCAATGATTTCATCGAAAGCAGCTATGATATGTCAATTCTCGGCCATGCTCCGCTCGTCACCTACATTCCAACCATCATCAAAGAAAAAGGCTGGATTGACATCACCATCACGGTCGGCGATATCCTAACCTGTAAAATCATCAAAGCAAAATCTAAATAATGCCTGAAACCTGCGGCCATCAATGCTCATTACTTCGGCAAGGCTTATGTATAGGCTGCCGTCAAATTAATAATAATCAAAAATCAATCAAACAAATGGAACAAACAACCTCAAAAATCGAAACCTGGGCAATCATCGAGTTTCTCGGTCACAAAAAAATGGCAGGCATCGCCACCACCGAAAACTTCGGCCCCTCAGTCATGCTCCGTGTCGATGTTCCCGAAACCTCACGTCAGCCAGCATTCACCCAGTACTACGGAATGTCTTCACTCTACTGTCTTTCACCGGTAACCGAAGAAGCCGCCCGAAAAACCGCCGAATCGCTCAACGTAACACCCCCAATTCCTTACGAACTTGGTAGAGCAATCGAAAAATCCTTCTTTGAAGGACAACAATCAGTACTGGCTTTAGCCGAAAAGTCAAAAGAGCAAGTAATAACAGGCTCAGAAGATAATTATTAACAAAAAAAGGAGGCCACAGCAGCAACTGTGAGCCTCCAAACATCAATTCCAACCGTAAAATTATCATTGATATGGCAAAAGTAAAAAACAATTCGACAGCTCCAAACGATGAGCAAAAATTTCGTTTCAAACAAGGCTATTTTGGGCTAAAAAGCACGAGCTACATACCACCCGTAGTAATGGAAAAAATAGCCGTTCACGGCAAGTACTGGTCCCCGTATCAAATCGAGCAATACCTACTCGAAAACGACCAAAAAGGCCAACCAAATTCTCTAAAAGGTTGGTATTTCACCAACGAAGCAATCAACGTATTAATCACCCAAGGCTACAAAGTCTTTATCAATAAATAAGTATAAAAACTAAACGATAAAACAATGGCAAAATCAGACCTATTAGTGCTTCAAGAAATGGCAAATTCAGATTTAGACGTCAGATGTTCTCCAACTGTTGTAGAAGTAAAAAAGGTAACACAGGGTGGACTATTGACTTTTGGTATAGATGCTGATTCTTTCAATAAAATTATTGGTTCAAGTTTTGGACAAGAAAAGTATGTTTGTGTGTGCTATATTGCTAACGAAAAGCAATTTTTTGAGATAAAGAATAAATAAGTTTAATTATAATTTCGGCACTAAAATATATTTAGTGCCGAAATTATAAAATCTTGTCAAAAATCATGAACCTAAACGGATACTGGTACAACCCCCTCAAAGTCTTCAAAATCTCCGAAATACAAGAGCATATACAAGAAGACACCGATGCACTCGGCAATGTTTTGTCCAAAAAGCCATACTATAAATTTACTATCTATTTTGATATATTTGATACACATGGTAATCGAGAACAACTACATTACGAACGATACGATAAAGCCTTAGTTTATCAAACCCTCGAAAGAATCAAAAATGAAATCGTTGGGCTAAAGTGTTAATTATCAAATCTGATAATTCTTCGTGTTAGAGAGAAACCAACTTTGAGTACTACGCTCTCAGAGTGTCACCAAGATAGAAAAGTGCTAAGGACAAAAAAGATGCGTAGAATTTGGTTATAAGTTTGTAAAAATTATTTCCTATTAATCTTTACAATTAACTCAAGAAACAATTCAGTAAGCTTTTTATACTCTACAAAAAAAAGATTTTTATCGTCGTCAGTGATAATAAATTTGTTATTTTGAACAGGAGAGTTTGTGACAATTCTTTTTAATTGATTTACTTTATTTAGGAGCGATGAGATGTTATTTTTACAATCATTAATTTGACAAATTTTAAACAAATCTTCTAAATTTGATAGATTACTTGAAGAAATTTTAAAAGTAAATACCGTATCACTAAAATCAATATTTTCATTTAGAACGGTAGTATAAATTGTCTTTAAATCATTTTTGATTTGAGATATTTCTGAAATTAATAGGTCTTTTTCAATTCTTTCATTTGCTTGATGTTTCTGTATTGTAACCGCAATAAAAAGCCCAATTAATGACGTTATCACCAAATTAGCAAAATCTACCAAATTTATTTCACTTACAAATTTGAAGTATTCATAACTTGATGTAAAAAAGCCAAAAATTGAGCTTATAAATACAATTATTCCATATTTTAAATATTTTCTTAGCATAATTAGCTATGGGCATTTGTTATGTACTCGTTTATTTCATTTACCAAATATGGTTCTTCTTCTGAAATAAAAACAACATTATTCTTAACCACATCTACGCCAAAATCTTTAGCTAACGTCCCAAAAGCTTCATCTAAAAATGATGTTGCGTAGCCATGAGTTCCATCTAAAATTATCTTTAACTTATATTTTAATTTTAATATTTCTTCAAAGCATCTTTTTAATACTGTTTCATAGAACTCTTGTCCAGAAAATTTTCCGTCAGTCCTATACCTTGCACCTGGTGTTGGAGAAAAGTCTTTTGATATTTTAAGCGTTTTTTCCATAATATTCACAATCTTTATTTAATTCCCAATAATAAAATGTCCCATAAAAACTATTCTTCAGTAATATACTTTTATTGTTTTGAAAGTCAATAAAAACATCGTTTGTTATAACAACAAAATCTTTAAAATAATTCTGTTTGTATTTATTGAATACTGATGGTAAACCTCTTCCTCTATAAGTTAATCCTGTTCGTGAGCCTATTTTTCCTTCAAATGCCGTATTTAATAAGTCAATATTGCCACTAAATAGTTTTTTTAATGTTTGAGAAAAATTAAGGTTTAAGGTTTTGATGATGCCTACTCCATTATCTACAAACGCAAAAGAAGCCTTTTTATTGATATCATCGTGATTTACAGATAAAACCCATTTCTTTTTTCGAGAATTTGGATAGGCATGATTTACTGAGTTTGCCATTAACTCAATAAGCATTCCTTGTATTGGTTGATTCCTTTTCTCAATACCTGTAACAGTTTTCATTGCTTGCAGAACTATTTTTGCTGTTGATTCTTGTTCTACTACTTCTACACCTTTAGTTATTATAGTGTCGGGTGATATACTGTTTTCTTCGTCAATAGCCCCAATTACATAATTAAAGAAGCCCGATTTTTCGATAACTTTTTTTGCTTCTTTATCTTTTGGTTTTTTCCCTCTTACCCTTATTCCTTTATTATTTAACTCTTGAATGACGGATAATAAAATAGCTATTGAACCATTTGTAATCGTTTTTACATTTACTAAATTTATGTAAACTTCTCTGTTTCTATTTCGATGATTTTTAAGGTTATTTAAAAATTGTAGAACTAATTCTGCATTTTCCCTGAGTGAAAAAACATTCGGAGGTCTGAATACCTCACTATTACTTACACTTTTTAGCCAATTCTTTTGTTTTAGACTCAAACCTTGATTTTGTTTGTTTTTTTCTCTTTTCCATTTTTTATGCTTAATATTTTTTTGTTGTTTTTGGGACTGTTGTAATACTAAGAAGTGTTTCAGTTTAGGCTCAATTTTTTTCATCTATTTTAACAGCAATATATGATTTGAAAGGAAAATATTTACAGTGTTACAAGAAAATTTCCAACGATTCGCAAGTGCGATGCTGGGGATTGGTTTTGGTTAACTATTTTATTTAAAGGCATTTATGCTCTTGAATAGAGCTGGGAATAAACAGAGTTTGTATGCTAACTCCTTCCAAATGTTATCCAAGATATATTAGTGCTAAGGACTAAAAAAAATAGACAACTTGTCCTAATTGCGTGTCGAAGTGACATTTGGAGTGCTTTTGAAAAAAAAAAACTCCAAATACCTTGTCACACCTAAAATATAAAGAACCCTTAAACTGCTGCTTTCTTATAGTTCTTATCTATATTTAGTTTTTCAAATTCTTGAAAAATTTGCATTGGAGTTGCATTTATTGAGTAACAATCAATTAATGTGTTAAAAACAGTCTCCATATCGGTTAAATATGCCATTCTTGGGTCTGCATTTCTCCTTCCATTTTGACCTTTTTCCTTCCCACGGGTTAGATATATATTTTTTTCTTCTCTAACAAATTCTTTGATTTCTTTGAATTTTGCATTTCTTGACGGTATCATTCTTTTTAAAAGTCTTTCAATGCCTTTGTAATAAATTTCATGTTTTTTCTCTGGGTCATCTGAATCTTTTAATAATAACTCTTTGAGTTCATTTTTTGACTTTAAATCTCCTTCAAAGTTGACAAAAAGCGATTCTGTTTTAACATTATCAGCTTTTGATATAATTTCAAGGATTTCTTTTTGATTTTTACTAATCGTCTCTTTTTTTGTCACAACATTTTTCATTCTGATATATTTTTAAGCGTTTAATAATTCAAATTGTTCTTGTATTTTATCCTCAGAATCTCCAACAGCATCAAAGATTGAGTTAAATTTATTAAGAATATCCATATAATTAGTATGAAGATATTGTTTATGATAACCCCAATACTCCTTACCTTTCCTTGACATATCCCAACAATAAAAATTGTAGATTATTGAAGGGTGTATGTTGTTTTGAGAAGCATATTGATTAACAATAGTGTAGTCATTAATAAATGGATAAATAAATTTAGCCTTTTCCGTTGGCAATAAATACTCCCTTGCAAAATCATTAGCCGCATCTTCATCAAGTAGAAACAAATCAGACTCACCAGTTAAATGATAAACATTACTACCAATATCGTCCAATTCAAAAAGAACGTGGTATAATTCATGTAGAAGCGTAAACCATATAGTTGAATAGTTTTTCTGTAAGTCAGTAATTACTATACAGGGCTTATTATTAATAATGAAAGTAGCACCTTTTACTTGAGTTTTAGGCAAGTATGGCTGGTAAATAACGGTTACACCTGCTTTAAATAAGGCTTTTGCAACAATGTATAGCCCATTTTCAATATTTTTGGTATAAGGGCGTATTTGAGAAACTAAATCCTTTAAAATGTTTCTATCAAACTCATACGGATTATTTATTTTTTCCAAATAGTAATGGGCAGATTTGACCCAAAAGTAAAGCATCTTATTGCTGTAATTACGCTTACTTTTACTAAATGCGATTCCTATTTTATTTTCGTATTCATAAATACTTTTGATTTTAAAAAAAGACAATATTTTTTCTTCAATATCGTCAAAATCATTTACTGATTCAAAAAACTTGATACTCGATTTTAATGCTTTAATATCAAAGTTATTAAGGATATAGGTTCTTTTTCTTGCTTTTTCAAGTTCGGCAACAAATTCAATTGGTAATTGAGATGCAAAAAGTTTGACTATTTCAGTTAAACTAATGTCTAAAAAATTAGCTATTTTTACTAAATTGATTAAATCAACTCTTTTAGCCTCATTATTTAAAATTGGCAATAATGATTTTCGTTCGATGTCAAGAGCCTTCTCAACTTGTAGTTGAGAGACTCCAAGTTGCTTTACTTTTTCTTCAAAAAGTTCTTTGATTGATACCTTATCAGTACTTAAGTATTCAAAAAAGTCGCTAAATATGTCAATTTTGCTGTTCATTTGTTTTTAAGGTAAATTTTCCGAACAAAATTAACATATTATTAGGCGTTAAACAAGTTTTTAGGTAAATTTTCCGAAATTATTTTGTTTATAGAATATTGGGAATAAAAAGTTGCGTTGGCCCATTTCTAAAAGTCAGTGAAACGAAATTCAAGGCAGTGCGTGCGAACAACGAGAGCCGCTGCCGCCGACATTTCGTTTCACGTCGAAGGGCTTTTTTAAGCTCAAGCAAAAAAAAATGTACAATTACAAGGCCAAAACCCTTTCAGGAAATAACCTCAATCTCAAGCTCAAAATCGTGGTGTTTTCTATTATTTCGTAGCTTAATCTGCTTTTGATTAATCAAAAACCACACTCCTCTGTGTTGCGTCACCCTAAAAAAATCAAGTTTCAAATAATTCACTAATGTATCATTACAAGTAGCTTTTACTTTCTTGCCTTTCTTGCGGCTCAGCATTCTTTTCCAAAACTTTTCATACAGGCCATTGGCATCCACTCGGCTCAGCGAAACCCCATTCATTTCCGTCATAGCCTTATTCTGCTCAGCATTATACCAAAAAAAACGTGCCGCTGGCGTCTGCTCCTTCAAATCAAAGAAAACCGATTTTCCCACGCTCAAGCATTGAGAGCCATACGTCACACCCAAAAATTTATAAGGTATCAGCGGCAAAAGCTTCATGCTCAAGAGCTGAAAATCTTCGGCCAAGGTGGGCATATCATCAAACCATCCAGTCGGAGCAATCGCCTTTTCAGCCTCAATCACCGTCGAATAGCTCAGCTTATACCTTGTCACATCCTCATAATCAATCCCGCCTCTTAAGTCAAGAGCATCCGCCTCAATCATCTGAGGTGCAGCATCAAAAATCGGGTCAATCTGTATCAATCTAAGCTGTTTATTCACTGTGTCAAAATCCCACGTAGTGCCAGTTATCGCATTAAACTCATCAAACATATCTTTTACCGTAAAACCAACGGGCATATAATCTGCGTACTTAATCGCCGTCTGATAAACGTTAAAAGGCATCGCAATCACTGGGCATTGCTGAGCCATATCAACCATGCTGCACACTGCCTTATCTTTCCACAAGTTCCAATCACTCTCTACCAAGGTAAAACCCATTTTGGCCGCCAACTGCTCAAAAATCCATTTCCATCGAAAGCACGGTGATATCGGATACTTTGTCCTTTCCTGTTCACTATTCAAAATCAATTCACCGTTAATATCCTTAGTGTTAAGAGCTATCGACGCTCCAGGCTTCTCACCATAAAAATTGTTGTCCAAAATCGTTGGGAAAAAGTAGGGTTTATTTCTCACCACATTCTTTCGAGTACCGGGCAAAACACTCAAGTATTTAGTAGGCTGAAAATCTAATATTTCGTATAATATTCCATAAACCCCCGCCGTAATCACCATTTCAATGGTAATCTTCAAATTAGCCGCACGCAGGCCCGTACGCTTGACCGATATCTGTTTATCATTTATATAAAAATAATTCGTCTCATCGCTCAGGTCATCAAAGCTCGTTTGAGCTTCAAAAACCCACTCGTCAAAATCCCTTTTTTCCTGATATAATTTTGGCATAAAAACATGCTCATAAAAAGCAGTACCACCATCAAAAAAACGCATTCTATACTGGTTTTTCTTCAGTAGCAGTTCTCTCAAGCTCACAGTCGCCACACTGGGCAATATAATATCAATCATTTTATCGAGGCTCACTGCCACAATATCAATCGTCTTTTCCTCCGTCAAGAAAGTATCACCACCCAAGTCAACGGCCTGTATAGCACCGTTCCACCATTTGGCATCCATTCCCCCAGGCGTCGCAATCACATCAATCGTCGAAGCCCTATCATTTGCCCGTCTAACCTTAACTTTGCCCTCCAAAGCAGTCCGTCCCGCCGCCCGTAAACTACCATAAATCTCCTTGCTGACCTCCGATTTCTGCAAATGACCAATCCCCCCAACGGCTTTTTTCAAGCCGTCAGAGCTCGGAATACTAAAGCTATAAGCCTTATCACCCTGCAACTTAAAACCCACCAATGGGCTATTTTGCTGAATAATAACCTCCTGCTCCTCAAATAAACCGACCGAAGTATTGTTAATAAGTAATTCCATAATTTCTTTAAAAAATCTGTTGACTGTCAACTGCCGACCGTGGACTCTATACTTTTACACTGCGGTTAAAGTTCTCACCTCTAAACTCAAGCGTAGCTTCATCCTGAATTTTTGTATTATAAAAATCATCATAATTTTTGGTGGTGCAAACAATCGGCTTCAGCTCACCACCATCACGCAAATAAACTTTTCTCGATACAATCACCTCAAGCAAATATTTGAGCCATCCTTGTTCCAAATCCGTAATCGTAAACGAATACCTATCTATCCAACCTGCACTCTCAAGCTTTACTTTTCTACGATTTTCCGACACCTGCACATCAAATTCCTTACTATTTTTCTGCCCAGCTGTTACGCTCACCGTATCCCACAGCCCAAAACTATTCAGCACCAACAGCTGCACATCATAAGCCGAGCCCTTAGTAAGATGGTACTCACGCTTTTCCGATATCCGAGTGCTACCGTTCTCAAGCCAAACTGTGTAGTTTGCTATATATTTTTTGTCAATCTCAGCAACAAACAGAGCCGCCACAAATTCAGGCGAAACATCCACACATAGCAGCTTATCTTTCATATATCCATCCACCACCACCGACTTCACAAAAGTCTGATTTCCCGCCGATTTCAAAGATATTTTCAGCACCACATCATCAACATTCTCGTTGTAATTCATCAAAAACCAAAGCCATTCATTTGCCTGGTAATTTGTCTTCTGTACCACTGGTTGCACCGTCAAAAACCGCCCAAAATTTTCCGTCCAGCTGTACCCTAAAACACTTGCCGCAGGAATAATTTTTCGGCTCACAGTCTGGCTTTTGTTCGAGTTATAATACCGCAAATCAAGCTGCTGCACAAAGTTATTATAGACCGCATGGCCGTTCCTAAAAACAGGCATCGCAATCGCATCGCCCACTGGTATCAAATCCTGCACATCATAGAGCATGTAGCTATTGCCATCATGCTCGCTCAGTAGCGTATCAAGCTTAGTACCTGCCAAGCTCACATCGCATTTCATCTGCGAAATCACCTCGCCATTGATGCCCACAAAACTCAAATCAGTAAAGTTTTGACCCATCAAAATATCATATCTTGTCATAATAAAAATTACTTGGGGCTTAGTTTTGAATTATAAATCATCGCATCCTCATTGATGCCACTCTGGTAATTAATCTCCTCGCCAATATATTCAATGTCATAAGGTGCAAGTCTTACTTTTAAATCATCTAATTTACTCTCAAGCTTTATAATCGCATTAGAGTTCATCGTTATCACATTCGCCAATTTCCCCAAAATATCATTACTGCCAATGTTCGCCACTGGTCCAGCTCCACCGCCCGACATACTGGTTATACTTTGCCCAGCATTTGCACTCTCAAGTATCGGCCTAATCGCCGCAAAAACAGGGCTGCTCGTTGCCTTGGCATTAAGCATAAACTCATTTTTGTGGCCAATCATCAAACCACCTCCTTTGCCATCATTTACTGGGAATTGCCATTCATTTGGAGTCCATCCACCCGAAAACAAAGATGGCAAAGCTGGCAATGGCTGAGCCAAAACCGTAGCAGCTTGCATTGCTCCCTGAGCAATCACAAAAGCCACCGCAGGAATACCAAACATACCCGTTTGCCCAAGAACTTTACTCGCACCAATGGCCGTATTGATCGCAATACTTGCCAAGGCATTAGCTTTCTCCGCAATCGCCTGTTTTCTTCTAATTTTTGCAACCTCAAGCTCGTGTCTTTTCTCAATGCTGGTTTTTCTCTTCTCATACTCATCCTCAGTTATCAAGCCATCATTGAGCTGCTTTTCCAGATTTCTTTGCTGTCGGTCCAACGACTTATCTTGTCTCATTTCCTGTCGCTGAAACCTCGAATCCACAATCGAGAAAAGAGCCTCTTGAGTACTTTTACCAAAATCAAGCATCAACTTTTCGGCTTCGTCCAGCTCCTTGATGTAGAGCTGAGTGCCACGCTTAATCATGCTTGCCAATTTGCTCGCACCCTTAGCTTCATTTTGTCCAGTCTTATACTGAGCATCATCTTGCAACTTCTGCACATCAGCTAAGTATTTTTCCCAAACCGACAATTTTTGGTCTGCCGTCGCTTTTTCAATATCAACATCAAACTGCTGCTTTCTCAAAGCAATTTTAGATTCTAAAATCAAAAGCTCATCACCTGCGGCTTCTGCCTTGGCTAATTTGGCTTCTAAAATCAGCTTTGCAGTTTGCTGAGCGGCTTCCAAGTCGGCTTTTTCCTGCTTTTCACGGGCTTTTTCCTCGATTTCAGCCACATCATTGCCAAGTTTTTCAATAGCAGCTTTTAGCCAGCTTTCAAAGCTGCTTTGGCTCAGCTTTTTATCTTTTACAAGCTGCTCGTTAGCCAGCTTTTCACTCAAGTATGCATCATGTAGTTGTGCTTTTTTCCGATCATTCTCATCATCAATCATGTCGATTTTCATCTTCACAATCTCATCAATGAGCTTCGCTTCATTTTTAGCTACTTCTTCCTGAAGCTTCTTCGCATCACTGATTTCCTTATCGCTAGGAATAAATGGAGGCAGTCCTGATGGTGGGGGAGTTCCTGTTGGAGTAGTTGGTTTTGTTTCAGTCATTTCACCCTTAAACCCTTTCCATGCCAAAAATGTGCTGTTAGCCGTTTGTCTCAACTGTTCGGCTCTTTTATTCATTTCTGCCAAATCATAGACAATAACTTTTGAGCCAGTTATATCCCACTTTAATTCTGTGAATTTTCCATCTTTGTTTCTTGGTAATGTTTGAACTCGGTTAATTTCTGCGGACAATTCCCTGAGCTCTTTCCTGGCATTTTGATTGTCCTTTGCTGTTTTACTAATCAAATCTTTATTAATTATTTGCAACATCGCCCTTTGTTGCTCAATAAACTCTCGTGTTTTTTGAGTGTTGATGCTGATTGCATTACCATACTGGTCAACCTGAAAACTCGCATTTGGCATAATGGTAATTATCTGGCCAATCACATTTTTTAACTCTTTTTGGCTTTCAGCCGATTTATCTTTTGATAATTTATCATATTTTTCCAAAAGAGGTTTTACTTGTCCGTCAAGTTTCCTTACCACATTTGTTTGGTCATCAAACTGTTTATTGATGTCCTTTTCCGTCGCCAACAGCTTATTAAGTCCATCCACAATCGAAGAAGTCATGTTCTGAAAAGCTTTTCCGATGGCTGATTCTGAAATAAAATTGTTCCAGTTTTTAGATAGCTTCTCTAAGTTGGCAGCAAAGTTGTTGTTTTTGACATTGAAAGCATCAGTTATTCTGCTTCCTTCCAAAAATGCCTTCGACGCCATTTCCTGCTTCTCTCTAACATTATCAAGTTGAGTTCCTAAAATACCCAATACTTCAACCACCTGAGTATCCGATAATTTTAGCGTATCCAATGTTTTGGCCAACTCAGTACCACTCAATTTTGATAGTCTTTGAGCTAATTCTAATAAAAATTCATTTGGCTTTGTATTAATTAATTGCTCCACTTCTTTGCGAGTTTTCCCAAAGAAATTGGCTACTTTATCTGTATTGTTGGCCGAAACTAAAAGTGTCTTGGTTAAATTGGTAGCAGCTGTTGTGGCATTAAATCCAGCTTCTTCAAAAGCAGCTCCTAAACCCAAAGTTTGCGTCAGTGTAGGTCTCAACACTGGTGGGAGTTGCCCCATCGTTAAAGCAAACTCAGTCATACTACCCGCTGTTGCTGTACCATTATCAGCGAGTGTTTTTATGGCACTGGCATCTCTGGTTATTGCTTCGCCAAAACTTAAATCTTTTGTTTCAGCAAATAATTGCTTTAGTTTCCCAAGTTTTGTTGTAGTTTCTTCAACTCCTCCTGGGAAGTCCTTCTGCATCACCACAACCGCTTGGTCAGCTGCTTCAACAAAACCTCTCAATTCTTCTTTAGGCACATTGAGCAAACCGCCTTGGGTGGCTATGTTTCTTAGTTCTGGGTTCTTAGTTCGGGTGTCTATCTTAATTAGCTCTTTATTCAGGGCTTCAGCTTCTTCAGTAGTGGTCTGGAAAGCTAATTCTAAATCCGAAATTGCATCCGATTTTTTAGCTAATTGGTCTATCTTTTGCCCAATTTTATCAAAAGCAGCACTTAAATTATCAAGGGCCATAGATGCAACAGCACCACCAATTCCACCAATAAACGCAGACTTGAGTCCATCTTTTAAATTGCCAAAAATTGGTGAAGCTCCTCTTGCGGTAGCTTTTCTGCTACTGATAAGACTTTCAACTTCTGTACTTTCTTTAATCCTTTTTTTATTCAAATCACTCTGCAAATCAGACTCCTTCATCAACTCGTCCTGAAGATGCTTTGAATAATTAATTAACTGCTGAGTAGTAAGCCCACGAATCCCATTTACTTTGATGGTTTCTCGAATAGTCGCAATATCACGCTGCTCTGCCGTCACCACGTCTCTAATCGCCTGGGCTTCTGCCTTATGCTGCTTTGCTTGCTCCGAGCCAATCGCATAGCGGTTAGTAGCTTCACGGTTATGCTCCGCTATCTTTCTGTTCAGCTCTTTCTGAGATAAGCCCAACACGCCCAGCTCTTTCCGAGCGGCCTCAATCTTCTCTTTCATAACGCTCATGGCGTTATTCAAAGCTAACTCTTGAGTGTAGCTTGTAGCTGTTTTTTTAGCTTCTTCAAGTTTTTTATATTCAGCTTGCAAGTAGCCAAGCTGATTAATCCCCGCCCTGGTATCTACACCCACAACGAGCTGTAAGCGGTCAGTTTGAATTGATGACATTTCCGAAATTGTTGAAATCTGTAAGAATATCCTGAACTATTGAGGTTTTCAAAACCTCCTGAAGCACGGCCAAACGCCCAAAAATTGGCCTCATTAAAATGCGTTTACGTTTGCGGCCCTTTTCCGCAAGCTTTGCTCTATAATCTGCCTGAGTCACTCGCACACCCTTATGGTAGCCACGGCCTGCCCCCATATCCGTAAACCTGAGCGAGTCTCTATACAAAAAATGCAGGTCAATCATGCCACTGCTCCGTTCAAATATCTTTATCCTGATATTTTCACGGCTGGCATCACTAACCTGCACACCTCGTTTCTTGAGCATCGAGCCAATAATCTTCTCGGTACGCTCTACCCAGTCATAGACAAACTCGGTCGCTGTCCATTCATCTCGAAATTCAAAGCCCCATTTTTCCATGGTTTATTTGTTCCCTCGAAACTCAAACCAATTGGTTGCAACTCCTTTTCCTATTTGTTTTGATGAATCAACAACAAAACCACCACCCACGGCCGAACTTATGCTAATATCTGAGTTATAGTTAATTGTACCCGTTAGGCTCTGTAATTGAATATTTTCAATTATTCCTTCAACTAATACTCTGCCACATTCGCCAGGTGCAATTTGTTGCAGTGCAATACCCACAAAATCGGCGGCTGAATCAGTCGTTGTCATTTGCCTTCCATAGCGTTTCGATGAATTATACGCAACTGCCGAAAAGCGAGCAATTCCCTGAGTTGTATTATTTTGAATCGTAATTTGCTTATCAAGCACCTCTGGATAATATTCAAGAGCAGGATTGTACTCATCACAAATACCTGAGCTTCCTAAAGCACTATTGATTTCCGCAATAATTGTAGCATTAGATGTATTAGTATAATTTGAAGCAAAAACAATGTTTTTTATCGTTCCATCTTCAAATGTAACCGTCAATGTTCTGTTGGCTGATGTACAATCTCCAAGCCTTCTTCCAAGGGTATTGTTGACAGTATCGTTTGAATTAAGTCCAACTTGAATGCCAGACACGTCCAAACTTCCAAAAACATATCCTTTTACGCCACCGCCTCCTTTCACTTGGTTAACAAACCCTACAACCACATCAAC
>NZ_JBELAU010000016.1:0-125474 GCF_040253585.1 Emticicia sp. W12TSBA100-4 | reverse complement strand
TAAATTTGTTCATCAAGCAAAGGGACTTATTTACGAAGTCCCTTTTTTATTTCATAATCAAAATCATATTTTTGTAAAGCAATAAATAGCTGTTTTGCAAAATATTATTCATTCTCCATTATCAATTCTTCATTAATAAAATGACTCCTTCTCAACAAACTTTTAAGCATTCAAGCAAAAAAGACGAATTTGAATCGCCCGATTTTTATCAAATAGATGATTTATTTACCGAAGAACAACTCATGATTCGCTCGGCAGTGCGTGATTTTGTGAAAAAAGAAATTTCTCCCATTATCGAAGATGCTGCTCAACGCTGTGAATTTCCTGAGTTTATCGTCAAAAAAATGGGCGATATGGGTGTTTTCGGTCCGACAATTCCAGTTGAATATGGCGGTCAAAGCCTTGATTATATTTCGTATGGTTTGATGATGCAGGAAATTGAAAGAGGAGATTCGGGAATGCGTTCGACTGCCTCTGTGCAAGGCTCACTCGTGATGTTTCCTATTTATAAATACGGAAGCGAAGAACAAAAAATGAAGTTTTTGCCAAAATTGGGTAGTGGCGAATATTTAGGCTGTTTCGGACTTACCGAACCAGATTTTGGCTCAAACCCAAGTGGCATGACGACTAATTTTAAAGAAGATGGCGACCACGTAATTCTGAATGGCTCAAAAATGTGGATTTCAAATTCGCCAAAAGCTGATGTGGCGGTAGTTTGGGCAAAAAATGAGCAAGGACGCATTAAAGGATTGATTGTTGAACGAGGAATGGAAGGTTTCAGCACGCCCGAAATTCACGGAAAATGGTCGTTACGTGCGAGTATCACGGGCGAATTGGTTTTTGATAATGTACGAGTACCAAAATCTAATATTTTACCCGAAGCCGATGGTTTGAAAGCACCAATGTCGTGTCTTGACAATGCCCGTTATGGCATTGCATGGGGGGCATTGGGAGCAGCAATGGACTGCTATGAGTCGGCTCGTAGATATGCAATGGAGCGTATTCAATTCGATAAGCCAATTGCTTCTTTTCAGTTAGTACAAAAGAAATTGGCCGAAATGCTCACCGAAATCACCAAAGCACAATTAGTTTGCTGGCGTTTGGGCAATCTGAAAAATGCTGGAAAAGCAACAACCGCACAAATCTCGCTCGCAAAAAGAAACAATGTGGCGATGGCCTTAGAAATTGCTCGTGAAGCACGCCAAATTCACGGCGGAATGGGCATCACGGGTGAGTATTCAATTATGCGTCACCAAATGAATCTCGAATCGGTCGTAACCTACGAAGGTACGCACGATATTCATTTATTGATTTTGGGTCATGCTATTACTGGGATTCCTGCTTTTAAATAATTGTAGAACAACTGCGTTGGCAGTCCGATTTCTAAATTGTTCGTATTTATGCTGAGGACAATTTGGAAAATTGTCCTACTATTCAGTAAAAATCCGTAGTTTTGCAGAAAAATTGGCGTATGGCATAAAAAATGCTTACCAACAAAAAGACAAAAGATAATTCAAGAAAATGTTAAGAACTCATACGTGCGGAGAATTAAGAATCTCTGATGTGAACAAAACCGTTACATTGAGCGGTTGGGTACAAGTTGTTCGTGATAAAGGTGGTATTATTTACGTTGACCTCCGTGACCGTTATGGTATCACACAATTGATTTTAAATGAAAATGCTACTGATGCAAACGCTATTGCAACAGCACGTACTTTGAGTCGTGAGTTTGTGATTCAAGTTACAGGTGAAGTAGTAGAGCGTATTGCAAAAAATGATAAAATCGAAACAGGCGATGTTGAAATAAAAGTTACTTCTCTTGAAGTGCTAAATCCTGCCAAATTACCACCGTTTTTGATTCAAGACGAAACCGATGGTGGCGATGATATTCGCATGAAATATCGTTATCTTGACCTACGTCGTAATGCTGTACGTCAGAACTTGCAGTTGCGTCATAAAATGGCTCAACAGACTCGTATTTTCATGGATGCACAAGATTTTATTGAGGTAGAAACTCCAGTTTTGATAAAATCAACGCCTGAAGGTGCAAGAGATTTCGTAGTGCCAAGCCGTATGAATCCAGGTGAGTTTTATGCTTTACCGCAATCGCCGCAAACATTTAAGCAATTATTGATGGTGGGTGGTTTCGACCGTTACTATCAAATCGTGAAATGTTTCCGTGATGAAGATTTACGTGCCGACCGCCAGCCGGAGTTTACACAAATCGACTGCGAGATGTCGTTTGTGGAGCAAGAAGATATTTTGAATATGTTTGAAGGGCTTATCCGTCATTTATTCAAGACAGTAAAAAATATTGATATGCCTGAAGTGCCTCGCATGACGTATGCTGATGCGATGCGTTTGTACGGAAATGATAAGCCAGATACTCGTTTCGGAATGGAGTTTGTGGAATTGACTGACCTTGCCAAAGGAAAAGATTTTCCAGTTTTCGATTCAGCCGAATTAGTGGTGGCTATCAATGCGAAAGGTTGTGCAGAATATACTCGTAAGCAGATTGATGAACTTACCGAATGGATGAAACGCCCACAAATCGGAGCAAAAGGCTTGATTTATGTACGTTATAATGCAGATGGTACATTAAAATCTTCGGTTGATAAATTCTATTCAGAAGAAGACCTAAAGGCTTGGGCAGAGCGTTGTGGAGCTGAAAAAGGCGATTTGATTTTGGTAGTTTCGGGCGAAGCTAACAAAGCTCGCAAACAAATGAGCGAACTTCGCTTAGAAATGGGTAGCCGCTTAGGTTTACGTAATCCAGAAGAATTTAAAGCTCTTTGGGTGTTAGATTTTCCGCTTTTAGAATATGGCGAAGAAGAAGACCGTTGGTTTGCGATGCACCATCCATTTACGAGTCCGAAGCCAGAAGATATTCCTTTGCTCGAAACAAATTTAGGTGCAGTAAGAGCAAATGCTTACGATATGGTTATCAACGGAACAGAAGTTGGTGGCGGTTCGGTGCGTATTTTCCAAAGACCTTTACAACAAAAAATGTTTGAGGTTTTAGGATTTACAGAAGAAGAAGCCAAAAAACAATTCGGTTTCTTGATGGATGCTTTTGAATTTGGAGCTCCACCGCACGCAGGTATCGCTTTCGGTTTCGACCGTTTGTGTTCAATCTTCGGTGGTGCCGATTCGATTCGTGACTTTATCGCTTTCCCGAAAAACAATTCAGGACGTGATATGATGATTGACTCGCCTTCAACAATCGACGCCAAACAAATGGACGAATTGAAGATTAAAACTGTTTTATAATAGTCAACTGACGATAACGGTTTATATACAAAAAGAGCTAAATTTTTAAAATTTAGCTCTTTTTTGCTTTTCGACAATCTTTTTCTGTTGACTGTCGACTGAAAACTGTGGACTAACTAACCTATACTTTCCAACCGTCTCGGTAAGTTCTGCCTACAAATTGGTTCGCTTCTTCTAAGTTAGTGATTCGCATATTTTCACCGTCCCAAAGGAGTTTTTTTCTTGCGAAAAACTCCATCTGACCTTTGCTGTTTTCTTTTCTGAGCATATAACTTCTGATAGCCAGATTTCCCATCAAAACAGTTTCTGTCATTGGGCCAGCATAATCAAACGATGATGTCAAACCTTTGTGTTCTTTGCTATTGAAACCTGCTTTACAAGCATCAACCCAACGGCGTTGGTGGCCGTATTCTGGTTCTATATCTTTTGGTAAATCTGGTCCAACTTCTTTTGTGCCATCATTCATATATAATTTTGGCATCAATGGCGAACTATCGTTGATATTTGTTGAAATAATACCTTTTTCACCGATGATTAATACTCCATTGGCACTATTCGCCCCACCAATATCTTCGTTTGCAGGAATAATATCGGGGTGTGAAGGTCTGATTCCGCCATCACTCCAAGTCATTTCGATTGGCGATTTGCTTTTGGCAGTTGCACCAAAATGCAATGTAATAAACGAAGATGCTGGGCATCCCTCTGGATTATAATCTGCCGTCCACATTTTTGAATAAACCGAAGCTACGCTACATTCTGCATCAGTTGGGTATTTTAAGCCCAAAGTTCTGAACGGAATGTCAATTAAGTGACAGCCTACATCGCCCAATGCTCCTGTGCCATAATCCCACCAACCACGCCAGTTGAATGGGTGCATATTTGGAATATAAGGTTTGTATTCACTTGGGCCGAGCCACAAATTCCAGTCTAAATCTTTTGGTTTAAGGCTATCATCAGGCTTAGGCATTGGGTTTCCTTGCGGCCAAACTGGGCGGTTTGTCCAAATCTGAACTTTTGAAATTTTTCCCAATCTTCCCGAATCTACCCATGCCTTTACAGTATTCAAGAGTGGATTTGATGCACCTTGATTACCCATTTGGCTTACGATTTTGTATTTTCGAGCCATTTCGGTTAGCATTCTTGCTTCACGAATATTATGGGTCATTGGTTTCTGCACATACACGTGTTTTCCTCGCTCCATTGCAAAGGCAGCAGCAGGGCCGTGTACGTGGTCGGGCGTAGAAATTGTGAGTGCATCAATGTCTTTTTCTTTATCCAACATTTCACGGTAGTCGGCATAAAGTTTGGCGTTTGGAAATAGTTTCACGCTGTCTTTAGCAGAACCCGAAAAGTCAACATCGCAAAGAGCAACGATTCGCTCTCGGCCATTTACCGAAGCATTTTTTATATCACTTCGGCCTTTACCGCCTGCTCCAATAGCAGCAATGTTGAGTTGGTCACTTGGTGCTATAAAACCGACTCCACCAAGCACATTTCTCGGAACAATAAAAAAAGAAGAGGCAATAGCTCCTTTTTTTATGAACTCTCTCCGAGATTCATTTACTTTTTTTTTCATTTTTAAATTTTTATTTGTAGGATTGAACAAATGAGCAACATTTTTTTGAAACGATGCTTTGAGTTAGCTAAACTAATAAAAAAATAGACTGTAATTTCGATAATTTATAAATAAATTTAATAATAGGTGCTAAGAAAAGATAATAAGCATAATTTGAGTAGAAGCTAACTGATTCTTAGCAAGCTCGAACTTGATAAACATCATATTTGAAATCAGAAAAAACGCTGACTTTTGAGGAAACAAAAACACAATAATTCAACTATGGATACTCAAAAGTATATCACCGACTTACACCAAGATCACCAAGAATGGGACCAAAAATTGGCATTTTATGAAGATGAATTGAAGATTATGACCAACCGTTTGTCGGAGGTAAGTGCTAAAAATACTGATACTGACGTTAAAATTAAAGTAGAACAATTTCAGAACCGTTTCGTGATTCAGAAAAACGAAATTGACCATCTCAAACACTCTATAAACATAGCAGAAGACCAAATTATAGCTAACATTAAAGAAAATCCTGTGGCATATACGCACCGAAAGTTGGAAGATGATGCCGAACTGCGAGACAAAATGCAAATTTTTGAACCAATTTTTGCATCGCTCAAAGAGGATTTTACACAATTTGCAGCAGAAAATCTATAACAACCCAAACGCAAAAGCCCTATCTTTCGGTAGGGCTTCTTGTTTATAAAATTATTAAAGTCTACAACTAAAAACTGTTATTTACTCCTTCTTCGCTTCTTGTTCTTTTGCTTGTTTTTTAAAATACCTTCTGAAAAAGATATTGTGTTTCAAAGCTTCCATGTTTTGGTCGAGTTTAGCACTGCTGCTTTCCAAATTACTGATGGTTTCTTTGATGTCGTTGGCGGTTTTTTCATCGTGTAGCAAAACTCCAACGGGTGACGTTGTATTAGTCGTCATTTTATTGATAGTCTTGGAGGTTTGCTCTAAATTATCGGCCATTTGTTTGGCTGCCAACGATGTTTGTTTCAAGTTATCGGCAGTGGTTTGTAAGGTCGAAATTGTATTTTTTATCGAAGGATAAATCTCCTTATCGGTTGCAATCGAATTGACAAAGTTTCCTTCAGCATTAAGTTTATTGGTGAGCGTAGCCAAGCCAGATGCTCCTTGTTTCAAATCACGAGTGGCTGCTTCAACCGTTGCCAAAGATTTTGTCAAATTGGCGTACATGGCTTCGTCTTTCATTAATTTACCGATTGAGCCTTGTCCTGCACGAATATCAGCTACTAAACTTTTCAAATCTTCGGTAATCGACAAAATATTTTTGTTGTTCGCCTGTAAAGTTTTCATCATTTCTTGCGTTGATTCTTCTTTTTCGATGCGAAATTCATGTCCGTTTTCAATCATCGGAACACTCGGAGAACCACCCGAAATCAAAATAATTGGGTTACCAATTAAACCATCAGAGCTAACTCTAACCATTGCATCTTTTTTGATAAACTTCTGAGATTCGGCTTCGATACTAAATACTACTCGTACTTTTGAGTCGGGCGTAAACGAAATTTCTCGTACAGTGCCTACTTTCACTCCCGAAAACCAAACATTATTTCCTTTCGTAAGACCATTGACGCTTGTAAAAGTAGCATTGGCATCAATTCTTGTGATAAAACTTTTTCGCATCGTGCCGAGCGTAAGAATACCCGCAGCCAATATTGCAATTCCGATAACAACAAAAAGTCCAACTTTTGCCGATATTCTTTGTGAAGATTCTGGGTTAGCCATCTATATTACTTTTAATTTTCTGTAAAATTATACTCATAAAAACTCTTGATTCGAGGGTCTTGGTTTTTGAAAACCTCCTCGAATGTACCTTGAAACTTGAAATTACCGTCGAATAAAACCGCCACACGGTCGCCGACTTGTTTGGCACAAGTAAGGTCGTGGGTGATAATGATTGAACTCGTTCGATAATTTTCTTTTACCTCATTTATCAGTTGATTGATTTCGATGCAAGTGATTGGGTCGAGGCCAGCCGTTGGTTCATCGTAAAGCATAATTTCGGGATTCATGATGAGCGTCCGAGCAATGCCGATACGTTTTTTTTGTCCGCCCGAAAGCTCCGAAGGCATTTGCGTAAGTGCTTGCAATAAACCTACCGAATCGAGTACTTGATGAACGGCCTTATCAATTTCTTTTCGGCTCATGTTTTTGATATTTCTGACCAACGGAAACTCCAAGTTTTCTTGCACGGTCATGCTATCATACAACGCACTATTCTGAAACGAAAACCCAATTTTTAAACGAAGTGCATTGAGTTCTTTTTTGCTGATATTTATTAAACTTTGATTCAAAACATTGACTTTTCCTTGGTCGGCCGTGAGTAGCCCTGCAATTATTTTTATCAAAACCGATTTTCCTGTGCCTGACCTTCCTAAAACTACCAAGTTTTCGCCTTGAAAGACATCAATACTGGCATCAACCAAAATATCTCTATCGCCAAACGATTTATATAAATGCTCTATTTCGATAACTTTATTCATAGATTTGTTACTGGAAATTGGTGTACTGGTTACTTTATGAAACCAGAATACTTTTACTGCCTACCATCAACTGTTGACCCTCTTATCTAAACCAATTGGTTACTTGAACGATGAAAACTTCTTCGATAAAAATCAAAAACATTGACATCACGACCGAAGCATTGGCGGCTTTTCCTACGCCGAGCGTGCCGTTGCTGGCGTTATAGCCTTTATAACAACCTACAATTCCGATTGTAAAACCATAAGAAACTGCCTTGATGATGGCAGTCCAGAGGTCGAGGAAAATAATATTATTGAAGGCTTGCTCAAGAAATGCCGAAAAACTGGTGTCTTCGTTGGTCGTGACGTTTAGAAAAACACCTGCCATTGCCATCAATGCACAATAGAAAGAGAGTAGGGGAATAGTGACGGTCGAAGCCAGAACCCTTGTTACGACTAAAAACCTGACTGGATTTACGGCCGAAACCTCCATTGCATCAATTTGTTCGGTTACTTTCATGGAGCCTAACTCGGCACCTATACTTGAGCCAACTTTTCCTGCACAAATCAACGAAGTAACCAGCGGAGCTAAAGCACGAATGATAGCAATGGTAACCAGCGAAGGCAGCCACGATGTAGCTCCAAAGGTTTCGAGCGATGGACGAGATTGTTTGGTGAAAACAAAACCCGTAACAAATCCAGTGAGAGAAATCAATAATAACGAACTATTGCCGATTCGATAACATTGATTGACAAATTCTTTGAATTCAAAATCTCGGCTAAAGGTTTCTTTAAAAAACAGCACAACAAAATCAGCTCCATCTTTGAAGCCAATCAGCCAGTTGTCGATTTTAGGAGAAAATAAATTTTGTCGTGAACGCATATTTGGGTTAGTGGACTATTAAATATTGTAAATTAATGCTAAAAAAACGTGCCAGACCACGAAGAATATACGTAAACCGACAAAGAAGCGATAAAAAAAGCTAAATAATCATGTTTTTGAGTATAATTTCTTGATTACTCCAAATTGCCGATGGTGAAATAAAATCGCCTCTTTCGTATTTTAAATAAATGCCTGCGTGCTTAAAAGCTTCACGAACATACTCCGAACAAGTATATTTATCATCGTGAAAAACCTTTTCTTTCCCAACGACTGTTCGCCACAAAATACGGTAATATTCTTTTTTATCGTATTGTTTAGAAAGATTATCGAGTGCAAACTCTTTGATTGCGAGGGCTTGTTCATCAGAAAGATGCTCGTATCTTGCCCAAGAAACTCGGCCATTATAATGATGGTAGTGACCGTCATAGTTTTTTAACAAAAAAGAGAGAGGAATCATTCTGACACCAACTTCTAATATGCTTTCAACCAAAAATAAACGATTGATTTCTTCGATTTTAACAACAATCCCAACATGACTCCAAGCACCTTTTGAGCGAATTCTGATTAGATTTGAAAGCCAATGATTGCCTGAAAAGAAAATCAAATCGCCCGTTTGAAAATTATCTCTCAAAGCTTCATAGTTTTTGATGTTTTCACGAACACCTTTTGGGGAAACAATTCTTCTAAAACTTTTCGAGCGGGTAATGAAATCGCCATGAAACTTTTGACGCTTGGTTTTGGTTAATAAATTATGAAAACAAATATAGTGGTCTTAGAAGCCAATTTACCTATTCATAGATTAAAATTATGGTAACTGTAACAGAAGTAGCAAAAAATAAAATCATAGAACTAAAAGCCAAAGAGGGGATCACTCAAAATCACGGTATCAGAGTAGCAGTTGAAGGTGGAGGATGTTCGGGCTTAATGTATGATTTGCAATTTGATGGAGAACAACGCCCAACTGACCATGTTTTTGAAGACAATGGTATCAAAGTTTTTGTTGACAAAAAGAGCCTTTTGTATCTAATCGGTACTGAGCTTGACTTTTCGGATGGCTTAAATGGTAAAGGTTTTCAGTTCAAAAACCCAAACGCTACCCGTACTTGTGGATGCGGTGAAAGTTTCTCGGTCTAAATTAACCGCTTGAAAAGTTTTTAACGATATTTATCCAAAAACCATCTGTTTTGACACAGATGGTTTTTATTTTTGATACGTAAACAATCTTAAAATGGAAAAAAAACTTAGCCGAACAGTCGGTAGCGAAAAAATGTTTTTTGGCGTTTGTGGTGGTATCGCAAAATATTTTGGTATTGATGCGACATTAGTAAGAATGCTTTGGGCAATTTTTACGATTTTTGGCATCGGAACTCCTATTCTGATTTATATCATAATGGTTTTTATTATGCCCAAAGAAAGCCAGGTGCAATAAAAAAGCACATCCGTTTAGGAATGTGCTTCTTAATATTATTTAGTTCTTAATTCTTAGTGATGTTCGTGATTTGCTGGGTTATTGTTATAACCATTTGCAAAAATGCCAATCATAATGAAAAGACCTAAAACAAAAATGAATGTATCGCCGAAAAAGAACAAAACTGCCATGATTACTAAAAAGATAACCAACATGAGCCAGTCAGGAAGACGTTGAGAGCTTGAATGATTTGCCATGATATATTTATTAGATTTTGATTCTGCTTGCAATTTATTAAATAAGCATCAAAATATAAAATATTACTTGATTTTCTGATAGTGATAGCTATTCCCATCGGCCAAAACTGCCCCTATTGGTGTTTTTTCGTAGAGAATAATAGCTGAGTTCTCATCATCATAAGTCAAAAAGGCGTATTTCTCTTCTTTTTCAAAAACTACCGCTTCTCGTGGTTCCGTGCCAACATAATTTACTTTCTGTACCATAAAAGTTGAGGTTTCAGTAACTTTCCCATTAGTGGTGCGGGTAAAAGTTTTTTTACTGGTATCAAAGCTAATAATTTCTGTATTGACTGCTTTAATTTCAGTCGGTCCATTAGGGGTTGGGTAGCCAATACTCGTTTTAAAAAGTTGCCATTGGCCATCAATTTTATTTAACGATGGCTCTATTGTATTTTCTACTTGGCAAGCCATTAGAGAAAATAGAAAGATTGTTAAAAAAAAGATTTTCATTTTTGTTTAATATTTACAATTTCAATTATCTCAACAGTCGATTTATTTCCCCAGCCACAGATAAGTTCGCCTTTTTCTTGAGTGGCTTTGTAAGTCAAAATTACTGGAATCTGAATGTTTCCCGTGTAAGTGTTTTCTGGAAGTTTAGCAATTTCAGTGTTTAACAAACTTTTAAACATGGCACTGCTTGCTTCGGTTGGTAAAACATCTTTAATTTTATCTCCTTTCGAGTCAATCAGCGAGATATGCTCAGCACATCCATCAACAGGCAAATTATTATTGAAAATAACGGCGTTGGCTTCTATTAGAGGTCTTGTATCTTCTTCTGTAATCGCAGTACAGGTATTGACTAAAATAGAGAGCGTGATTATTGATAACATTTTCATAGTATTAATCCATTTTTTGTTTTATTCTTTAAGGATACATAAAAGTGTAAAAAGGTTGGAATCTAAAAATCAAATTCTAAAATTTCGGGGTCGTTCATTAAACTTTTGATTGCTTTTTCGTGGTTTTTTTCTGGGCCTTTTACAATCCAAATACCGCTGATATTTTCATAAGTTTTATTTTGTGTGCCACGCTCAGCTTCAAGGCCAAACTGTTCGAATTTTTCTTCATAATGTTTCAAGGTTTTAGTTTTGAATTTACAAACAATTCGGTAAGTGCGAATTGTATTTTTACGTTTAATAAATTGCTGAATAGGCACGAGCGAATAAAGAGCCGCCACTACCAAAATCATTGCTACAAAACCAGTCTCATAAAGTCCATCACCAAAGCCCACACACATTCCCAAAGCAGCTGTAACCCAAGCCGCTGCTGCCGTAGTGATGCCCGTAATGCGTCCGTTTGAATTATCTCTAAATATAATTCCACCACCCACAAAACCAATTCCTGTGACAATATTGGCGGCAATACGAGCGGGGTCAGAGCCAAGTTTGATAGAAATAATCGTAAAAAGAGTAGAACCTAAACAAATCAGAATCATTGTTCGTAAACCTGCTGATTTGCTGTGGTATTCGCGTTCGAGTCCGATAATCGCACCAGTTCCTGCCGAAATAAGTAGTTTTATAATATCTTCTGTAATAAAATTCATTGTTTTTATGTGTAAATAAATGTCAAATTTTATATAGTCAAAAGTATGATTAATTTTGACTTTTAAATTTAAAACGTTTACTTTCAATGTTAAGTTTTTATGTTTCCCGAAAAACTTAACACGAATTTTTTGTTTTTTTGTGCAATGTTTAGTGTCTTTGCGTTATAATTATATAACATTAATTTAACAATAAGTTAATATTAAACATATCTTCAGAATGAAATCCGAAATCAAACAACAGGCTGCCGAAATTGTAACTGCCTTATCAGCAGTAGTTAGTAGCGAGACGACTAACAAAAAAATCAGGAAAGCTATTGAAAAATCGGCCGAAAAATTAGCAAAAGAAGTTGCTGAGATTAAAAAAGATGCTGAGAAGAAAGAGAAAAAAGCTGCAAAAAAGGCAGAAGAAGAAATAAAAAAAGCATTGAAGAAGGCCGAGAAGGAAGCCGAAAAAGAGGCAAAAAAAGTAGCCAAAAAACTCGAAAAAAAAGCTGACAAAAAAGCTGAAAAGAAACAAGAAAAGAAGAGTAAAAAAGCTGAAAAAGAAGTAAAAGCAGTGGCACAGCCAGTAGCCCCAAAACCTGCAGTAGCACCGAAGCCAACGGTTACTAAAAAAGCGACTACAGCAAAGCCAGCGGCTAAACCAAAACCTGTTGCCCCAACTAAAGTTGTGAAAACAGAAACAGTAGAAACTAAAGAATAAAATATGAGAAAATGGTGTAAGTTAAATAATTTTCGAGCATTCATAGCATTGGCTTGCACCATTTTTTTGGTTTCATTGACGGTATCGGCTCAGAATGTCAATGAGTTGATAATCAGCGAAATAATGGCAGATCCAACGCCTACAAAGGGTTTGCCCGAGAAAGAATACATCGAACTATACAATCGCAGCGATAAGGTAATTGACCTTAATCGTTTCAAACTTACTTATAGTACAACCACCGTAACGTTTCCGAGTTTTTTAGTGCAGCCCCAAAGCTATGTGATTGTTACGAGCCGTACCAACGAAGCTGATTTCAAGCCTTACGGAAATGTGGTAGCACTCACGAGTTTTTCGCTCCTAAATACGGGCACAACGCTCACGATTCGGAATCCACAAAATAAGACAATCTTCTCTGTAACCTATTCAGATAAATGGTACGAAAAAGGTAAAGACCAAGGCTACTCACTCGAAATGATTGACACTAATTTTCCGTGCGTAGAAGAAGGAAATTGGACTTCATCATCGGCAGCATTGCAAGGCACACCCGCCAAAGAAAATGCCGTAAAAGCATCAAAACCAGATCTAACGCCGCCAACTTTGAGCCGCTTTGAGATTACAAATGGCATAAACGTAAAATTGATTTTCTCCGAAAAACTGGATAGTCTTTCGGCTATAAGTATCAATGCTTATAGTTTTGATAAAGGCTTGAAAATCAATACTATATCGGTTGGATCTCCGCAAAATACGAGTGTAAATCTTATGCTAAACTCTGCTCTACAAGAAAACACACTTTACACACTCACTGCTAAAAACATTGCTGATTGTTCGGGAAATGTTTTGCTTTCGGCACAGGCTCTTATCGGTAATCTAAAACCTGCCGATTCGGGAAATGTGGTGCTAAACGAAGTGCTGTTTAACCCAAGAAGTGGGGGGGAAGATTTTGTGGAAATCTATAACCGAACCGATAAGCTGATTTCGCTCAAAAATTGGACTTTGGCCAATGTCGATGCTACGGGCAAAATCGCCAATATTCGCACTATTTCTACAACAGATTTTGTCTTGCAACCGAAACAATTTTTGGTGCTTTGCCGAACTGCCAGTACGGTACAAAACCAATATTATAAATCAGTAAAAGCAAATTTTCTGGAAATCCCTTCGATGCCCTCGTTTCCAGATGATGAAGGCTCGGTTGTTTTACTGAACGAAACCCAAAAAGTTTTCGACCGATTCGATTACACTGAAAAAATGCATCATCCTTTGGTTGATGATAAAGAAGGTGTTTCGCTTGAAAAAATTGATTATAATAAAACCTCTACCAGCCCAACTAATTGGCAATCAGCGGCCTCGACTGAAGGTTTTGCAACACCTGGCTATGCCAATTCTCAGCTTTTAGTTGATAATCAAGAAAACATTTTTAAAATCGAACCCGAAGTTTTTACACCCGATGGTGATGGCCAAGACGAAGCGACAAAACTCACTTTCCAACTCGACCAAAGTGCTTATGTAGCCAATATTCAAATCTTCGATATCAATGGTCGATTAATTCGCCAACTTGCTCAAAACCAATTGCTTGGTATTAATGGAAGTATTGAATGGGATGGTAAGACTGTGAATAATGAAGTTGTTCCAGTTGGATATTACGTTTTGCTGGCCGAACTTTTCAATACCAACGGAGATAAAAAACACTATAAAGGCAAAGTGGTTGTTGGTAGCCGATTCTGAGTAAAAACCTTTCATCTTCATCATAAAACAAAATGAAAAAACTATTTTTCACATTCATTTTTTATATAATATTAATGGATATTTCTGCTCAGAAACCAAGCTTTGAAAGTACTAAAACTGCCATAGAAGCCAAACTCAAAACCGTTGAAGGTGAGTTTGCCGTAGCGTTTAAAGATTTACAAACAGGAAAAACACTTTTTATTAACGAAAAAGAAAATTTCCACGCTGCCAGCACTATGAAAACACCCGTGATGATTGAGGTTTTCAGACAAGCAAAAGCAGGGAAATTTAAGCTGACTGATTCGATTTTAGTAAAAAATGAATTTAAAAGCATTGTGGACGGTAGCCCGTACAGTATGAATATAGCCGATGATAGCGGAGACGGAATGTATAAGCAAATTGGTAAGAAAATGACAATCTATGACCTTACTTATCAGATGATTATTGTTAGCAGCAATTTGGCTACGAATATTTTAATAGATTTGGTCGATGCTAAAAATGCCAATGAAACTATGCGAAAACTCGGTGCAAAAGACATTCAAGTGTTGCGTGGTGTAGAAGACCAAAAAGCATTTGATAAAGGTTTAAGCAACACAACTACGGCCTATGATTTGATGCTGATTTTCGAGAAAATAGCACAAAATAAAGTGATTGAAAAGAAATCGTGCGAGGAAATGCGTAAGATTTTATTCGACCAAAAATTCAACGAAATTATTCCAGAAAAGCTTCCGAAAAACGTAAAAGTTGCTCATAAAACGGGCTCAATTACGGGCGTTCAGCATGACTCAGGCATAGTTTATTTACCCGACGGACGAAAATATGTATTGGTTTTACTCTCAAAAAAACTCAAAAATGCTGATGCGGGCGTAAAAGTTTTATCCGAAGTTTCGGAGATGATTTATGGCTTGATGTAAAAAATATCACGCAACCATTTGTATCAATTATTACGTACATATAAAAAAATAAAAAATTTCACAGCGTTTTAAATCATTCGTTCGTCTTAGTAATTGTACAGTGATTATGACAGCAAACTGTGAAAAACCGTACTAACAAACTTGATGAAAATGCGTTACGTAAGAAAGATAACTGAAGAACAAGTTGAGCATCTAAGAGAGGTATCACGCCGTAGTAGAAACTACCGTGAGCGTGAGCGAGCAAAAGCTATTTTATTGAGTTACAAAGGATACAATGTAACTGTATTGTCTGATATTTTTGAAGTAAGCCGTGGCACAATTACCAACTGGCTGGATGCTTGGGAAGAGCGTGGCGTTTTTGGATTGAAAGATTTACCTAAGCAATTAAATACCAATTCATTAAGCGAAAAACCTTTGATGTATAATTGAAAATTTTGAAACAAATCTACTTTTTTTCTCTATGGAAAGTCTGTTGCTACTGGCGGCAGGCTTTTTTTGCAAATGCCTAATATCTTTCTGTGGACTCATGGACTATCGACTGTTTACTAAAAGGCTATTTTAATTTAGCAAGAAAATACTGGACTAATCTGATTTCTTGGGTAAATTTGCTTAGAAATATCTACAAAAAAATCATTCTGTAGATTATTGCTTCTTTCATCAATGAAACCAGACTTCTCGAAAATATCTTTAGAGTCAAGCACATCGCTTCCTACCAACGAAACGCAATCGGGAACTTCGACATACTTTCGTACGGCTGAGGGCATCAATCTAAAACCAAGATTCACCGCAAAAGATATTGAATCGGCCGAACATTTGCATTTTTCGGCAGGTATTCCACCTTTTTTGCGTGGGCCGTACAGCACAATGTATGTCATGCAACCGTGGACGATTCGTCAATACGCTGGTTTTTCGACGGCCGAAGAATCGAATGCTTTTTATCGCAGAAACTTGGCGGCTGGACAAAAAGGACTTTCTGTGGCTTTCGATTTGGCAACCCACCGAGGTTATGATTCTGACCACCCTCGTGTAATGGGCGACGTCGGAAAAGCAGGGGTTGCTATTGATACTGTCGAAGATATGAAGATTCTTTTCGACCAAATTCCGTTGGATGAAATGTCAGTTTCGATGACCATGAATGGGGCAGTTTTACCAATTATGGCATTTTATATTGTAGCTGCCGAAGAGCAAGGTGTTTCACCCGAAAAACTCTCTGGAACTATCCAAAACGATATTTTAAAAGAGTTTATGGTGCGAAATACTTACATATATCCACCAGAGTTCTCAATGCGAATTGTAGGCGATATTTTTGCCTATACCTCGAAAAATATGCCGAAATTTAACTCGATTTCGATTTCGGGGTATCATATTCACGAAGCAGGAGCTCCCGCTCATTTAGAGTTGGCCTATACGCTTGCCGATGGTTTGGAATATATCCGCACAGGAATTGCGGCAGGAATGGATATTGATAGCTTTGCTCCACGTCTATCATTTTTTTGGGGAATTGGCATGAATCATTTCATGGAAATTGCCAAAATGAGAGCGGGGCGTTTGCTTTGGTCAAAAATTGTGAAGCAATTTAATCCCAAAAGTGCTAAATCTTTGGCTTTACGCACGCACTGCCAAACTTCGGGTTGGTCACTGACCGAGCAAGACCCATTCAATAATGTGGCTCGGACAACCATCGAAGCAATGGCTGCTGCTTTGGGGCATACGCAATCGCTGCATACGAATTCGTTGGATGAAGCTATTGCTTTACCAACCGATTTTTCGGCCAGAATTGCTCGTAATACACAGTTATACATTCAGCACGAAACCGAAATTTGTCGAGTAGTTGACCCGTGGGGAGGCTCGTATTATGTAGAATATTTAACCAAAGAGTTGGTAGAAAAAGCATGGGCTTTGATTGAGGAAGTGGAAGAGTTGGGCGGAATGACAAAAGCGATAGAAACTGGTTTGCCAAAAATGAGAATCGAAGAGGCGGCAGCCAGAAAGCAAGCCAGAATTGATTCGGGAAAAGATATAATTGTTGGTGTAAACAAATATAAAACCGATACCGAAACAATTATTGATGTATTAGATATTGATAATCAGGAAGTTAGAAGAAAGCAAATCGAAAAACTCGAACATATAAAAGCCGAAAGAAACGAAGTCGAAGTGCAGGCGGTTTTAGATAAAATTACGGAAGTTGCTGCAATTAATGGAAGTGAGGGTGAATTAAACCTTCTCGCCCTCGCTGTCGATGCTGCTCGCAAACGTGCCACTTTGGGCGAAATATCTTACGCTATGGAAAAAGTATCAGGTCGCCATAAGGCAGTTATTCGTTCGATTTCGGGCGTGTATCAAGCAGAAGTTTCAGATGATGAAAATTTCAGATTGGCTAAACAAATGGCTGACCAATTTGCCGAAATCGAAGGTCGTCGTCCGAGAATCATGGTCGCTAAAATGGGACAAGATGGTCACGACCGTGGAGCAAAAGTAATCGCTACAAGCTTTGCCGATTTAGGTTTTGATGTAGATATTGGTCCACTTTTCCAAACGCCTGAAGAAACGGCTCGTCAAGCAGCTGAAAACGATGTGCATATTGTAGGAGCTTCAAGTTTGGCGGCTGGACACAAAACGCTCGTTCCGCAACTCATCGAAGAACTCAAAAAACTGGGTAGAGAAGATATTATGGTTATTGCTGGGGGCGTAATTCCCGCTCAAGATTATCAGTATCTTTATGATGCGGGCGTAAAAGGCGTTTTCGGGCCTGGAACTGTTATTTCGGTAGCCGCTCAGAAGATTTTGAAGGAGTTGATGGCTTAACTATTTTACCACAAAGAACACAAAAACACTAAGTTTCACTAAGCTGAAATTTAGTGTTTTTTGTTTTAATATTCTCTTTGCAACTTTTCAGCCTCTTTCTGCATCTACCTTACAATATTACGATTTTGAAACCGTAGTATAAATAAGAAAAGCTATTCCATGAAAACACACCAACCTTTATGCGTAAAAAACTATTACTCCTATTATTTATTACTCAAAATCTACTTGCTGCTGGCGGCATTAAAGGCAAAATCAAAAACGAAAAAGGTGAAGTAATGCCCTACGCTTCGGTGCTGGTAAAAGGTACAGAAATTGGCACAATGGCCAACGAAAATGGCGACTATGAAATCAAACTAAAAGCGGGTTCTTACGAAATTGTTTTTCAGTACATTGGCTACCAGTCGGTCACGAAAAAAGTTGATATTGGAGAAAATGTACAGACACTCAACATCACGATGAAAGAAGTGAGTATTGAGTTGGGAGGAGTGAAGGTTTCTAATAACAGCGAAGACCCTGCCCTCACAATTATGCGGAAGACCATTGCTATGTCGCCGATTCATCACAAAGAAGTAGAAAGTTATTCGCTTCGCAATTATGTTCGTGGCTCTTTTAAGGTGGATGATGTTCCGTTTATTTTCAAGAAAGAAATGGAAAAAAACTTCATCAAAGAGGGACAAACGTATGTGTTAGAATCGGTCAACGAAATAAAATTTAAGCAACCCAACAGCCTTAGCGAAAGAGTGCTTTCGGTTCGCTCGAATATTCCGCCAACCATGAAAGGAGCAGAGAGTATTTCATTTAGCCGAATCAATTTTTATAATCCTCGAAACGAGGAATCGCCCATTACAGCCAAAGGTGCAATCAATTATAAATACGTTTATGAAGGTTTTTTTCAAGATAAAGGGCTGTATATCAATAAAATAAAAGTAATTCCGAAAATAAAGTCGCCTGGACTTTATCGTGGTACGATGAATATCATAGAAGGCACGTGGAGTCTGCACAGTGTGGATTTTGAGTCGGAGGAGCAGATTGGTAAAGTAAAAATGAAAGTAATTTTTTCACCAATCGAAGATATTTGGATGCCCGTACAAGCCGATGTATTCAGTACGATTGACGCTTTTGGAATAGAAGGCTCAGCACGAGTGGTTACATCTTTTAAAAACTATCAGTTGGTTAAAAATCCAAAGTATGCTACCATCAAACCACAAGTGTTGGACGATAAGATTTTCAAGACCGAAGCCAAAGGCCTTAACCGTAAGAAACTGGATACAAAGACCATTCTCGAACAGAAGGAGATAACACTTAAACAACTCAAAAAACTCTCGAAAGACCTCGAAAAAGAGGAGATAAAAGAAAAGAAAGAGAAAAAAGAGGAGATTATTGCCTCGAATTATTCTCGCTCGGAGGATACCCTTGCACGCAAACGCACCGAAGATTTTTGGGCTGAAGAACGCCAAGTGCCGCTGACTGAAATTGAGGTAAAAGGTTATAAGCGAGCTGATAGCATTTATGCTGTAAATGCCACAAAAATAAATGTAAAGCTCAAAGAAGATTCGCTCAAAAAAGCACGTCCCGCCAAATTTAAATTTGGGCATTTGATGTCGGGTAATTCATATCCTTTTAATCCAATCGACAAAAACGATAAAAAGAAAGGCTATAAAGATTATTTTACGATTGGAAATTGGAAAGAAGATACACGCTACAATGCCGTTGAAGGCATCAATATTGGTTTCCCGAGATTAAGCTATCGCCACAGAATTGATTCGCTTGGTTCGTTTTCGATGAATGTCAAGCCGCATTATTCAATTCAAAGAGAAAGACTCAATGGCTCGCTTGGCATTGGTTATGGACAGAAAAAGTTTGGTATCGGTGCAGAAGCAGGGCGTAAAGTATTTCAGATGAATAACGAAGAACCCATTAATAACTTAGTCAATGCGGCTTATGCTTTGCTCGATAATCGTCATTTTGGGAAGTTTTATGAACAGAAATATGTACGAATCAATTTCAGTCCACGTGTCAATGATAATATTTACTTACGAACTTATTTACAATTTGCTGAGCGATACCGTTTGACTAATATTGAGAAGCAAGGTTTCCGAAAAATAGCCGACAAATACTATGAATCGAATGACCCAATTCATCAAGATTTCAAAACAACTGCTTTTGATACGCACACCCAAACCCGATTTAATGCAGTGCTGACTTACCGACCATTTTCGAGAGTCAGAATCTATAATGGAAATCGTTATGTGCAAACTTACGGCCCAACTTTCCGACTCGAAAACCTTTCGGCATTTGGCGAAACTGGCTTTAATCGTATCGAATTGGGCATGAATCATGACTTTAAGTGGAAATTAAAAGATGTGTCACTCAGAGCAGAAATCGGAACATACTACGGAAATAAACCTACTTATTTTCTTGATTATAAGCACTTTAATGGCAACGAAACTTTTATTCAAACCCACCAAGATTTTCGAGATTTGCCTTATTATCAGTACAGTACCAATGGGAGCTATGCCCAATTATTCACCAAAGTCGATTTCAAAAGATTATTACTGACCAATATTCCGTACCTCCAACGAAAGGGCTGGGAAGAACGTCTCTACGGAAACGTTTTACTCACCAATCAAATCAAACATTATGAGTTGGGATATGGCATAAAAGGTCTTTTTGGTCTACTCAATGCTGAGGTTTACAGTATTTTCAATCAAAATCAATATTCTCATACAGGCTTTAGGGTTTATTTACCGATTAAGTCGGGGGTTAATTTTTAGAATCGTGCATAAGTTTTTATCTTTGTCCAAAATAATAAGGAAATGATTGCACTACGTGAGCCAAAACCAGTCAAACGTCCACCTCGGAAAATTCCTGTCCATCTCGTTTATGAAATAATGGATGGAAAACCCATCTATTATCGTGGGTATCGAGATGTGCTTTTGAATAAAAAAACTTTTGAGGAAATCATGGGAGCAAGTAGTTTGCAATCAATCATCATTTATTATTTGGTAAGTTTTATTGCGAAGTTTATTGATGAAGACAAATTTACTGTGCTTACTGGCGAAGCAGGTTTGCATTTAGACCATCGCAATAATTTGGCAAACGATATTGCAATTTTTGATAACACAATTTTGACTCCCGATAAAATCAATAAAAAATATGCCGATGTTCCACCTAAAATTGCCATAGAAGTAGATATTACCGCTGATATTGAAGACTTAGGCGAGTCGGGGTACATTTACAAGAAAACTCAAAAACTACTTAGTTTCGGTACAGAAACAGTTTTTTGGGTATTAACAGCCGCTCAAGTAGTGATTGTGGCTACTTCCGAAAAAATCGAAACTTTTAATTGGAATAAAGATATTCAATTGATTGATAATCAGCTTTTTAATATTGGGAAATTTCTTGACAAAAAAGGAATTATAGTTGAGTAAGTAAAAGATTTTAATCCAAAATACTGTTATAAACGTTATATAAACATGAATCAGAAGGAATTCATGTTTTTTTCATTAAATAGGGTAATTCCTATGCAATAAATTTTACTAATAATGACCACAAATACAAGCGAAGCACTTTTCGCAAAAGCCAAAAACTTCATTCCAGGAGGAGTAAACTCACCAGTAAGGGCATTTCGTTCGGTAGGCGGAAATCCAATTTTTATTAAAAGAGCAAAAGGTGCTTATATCTTCGATGAAGACGATAATCAATACATTGAGTTAATTAACTCTTGGGGGCCGATGATTTTGGGTCACGCTTTCGAACCAGTTGAGCAAGCAGTGAGTGAAGCCATCAAAAACTCATTTTCGTTTGGAGCTCCCACTCGCCGTGAAGTAGAAATGGCCGAATTGATTATCTCGATGGTGCCTTCTATCGAAAAAGTGAGAATGGTAAACTCTGGCACAGAAGCCACAATGGCAGCTATCAGAGTAGCCCGAGGTTATACAGGAAGAGAGAAAATTATCAAGTTTGAAGGCTGCTATCACGGTCATGGCGATTCGTTTTTGATTGCCGCAGGAAGTGGAGCCGTTACGATGGGCGTGCCTGATAGTCCAGGAGTAACCAAAGGTGTGGCCAATGATACCTTGACAGCTCCTTACAATAATTTGGAAGCCGTTCAGATGCTTTGCGATGCCAACAAAGGACAAATCGCAGCGTTGATTTTGGAGCCAGTTGTGGGAAATATGGGTTGTGTTTTGCCTAAAGAAGGTTATTTACAAGGCTTACGTGATATTTGTACAAAAGAAGGAATCGTATTGATTTTTGATGAAGTAATGACAGGATTCCGTTTGGCAAAAGGTGGAGCTCAAGAGCGTTTTGGCGTAATGCCAGATTTGACAACTTTGGGTAAAATCATCGGTGGAGGAATGCCAGTAGGGGCGTATGGTGGAAAAGCCGAAATCATGAATTGTGTGTCGCCACAAGGGCCTGTTTATCAAGCAGGTACACTTTCTGGAAACCCGATTGCAATGGCTGCGGGTCTGACGATGTTACACCACTTAAATGACCATCCAGGAGTTTATACGCAACTCGAAGCAACTGGAAATCAGATAGTTAGTGGTATTCGTTCGATTCTGGACAAACTGAATCTCAATTACCAAATCAACCATGTTGGTTCGATGTATAGCCTTTTCTTTACAGAAACACCAGTAGTAGATTTTGAAACAGCAAAGACATCAGATACCGCTAAATTTGGTAAATATTTCCACGGAATGCTTGACAAGGGTATCTATCTTGCACCGTCTCAATACGAAGCTCTTTTCCTTTCTACGGCTCTTTCGCAAGAAAACATTGCTGAGATTTTAGCGGCGAATGAAGCAGTTTTGAGTATGATATAATTAATTTAAGCCTTTTTTATCCCGTAGGGATTGAATATCGGTAGAAAGATATAATACTGTTCATTTATCATGCCGTAGGTATGAAACATTATAGCCGAGAAGTGTCATACCTATATTCAATTCCTAAGGGATAGTTCAGAATTGATGGAAAACGATGAAGTATTCAGTAATAACCCCCGTATATAACCGTCCCGAAGAAGTCAGAGAATTGCTTGAAAGTTTGAGCAAGCAGACCTTCAAAAACTTTGAAGTAATCATCATCGAAGATGGTTCAACTTTGAAGTGCGATGAGGTATGTGCGGCTTTTCAAGAAAAACTTGATTTGAAATATTTCTTCAAACCAAATTCTGGACAAGGTTTTTCTCGAAACTACGGCTTCGAGCAAGCAACGGGCGATTATTTTGTGCAGCTTGATTCTGATGCGATTATTCCTGCAAATTATTTTGAAATTGTAGATAATCATCTAAAAACTAATTGGTTAGACGCCTACGGTGGCCCCGATGCGGCTCACGAAAGTTTCACGGATATTCAGAAAGCCATTAATTATTCGATGACATCAGTTTTTACAACGGGCGGAATCAGAGGAAAGAAAAACAATGCTGGTGGACAGTTCCACCCACGAAGTTTCAATTTCGGAATTTCTCGTAAAGTTTGGGAAGAAACGGGTGGCTATACCATGACTCGCATGGCCGAAGACATTGAGTTTAGTATCAGAATTTTATCGAAAGGTTTTAAAGTTGGTTTGATTGAAAAAGCCTTCATTTATCATAAAAGAAGAACTGATTTTGGTCAGTTCTTCAAACAATTGCATTTCTTTGGTCGTGGGCGTATCAATCTTGCCAGAATGTTTCCTTCGGAGCTCAAATTGGTGCATTACTTCCCGATGCTCTTTACACTCGGAGTTTTATCCATTCCGATAATCTTCTTTATTGATAAAATTTTATTCTTTATTGCCGTTTTTCTACTCTTACTCTACATTATGATGATAGTGATTGACTCTGCAGTTCATAATAAAAGTCTAAAAATCGGTTTTCTTAGCGTAATTGCCTGTTTTATTCAGCTAATGGGCTATGGTTTTGGTTTTATGCAGGAAAAGTTTTTAGGAGATAAGAAATAAATATAAGTACCCAAAAACTGTCGACCATTGACTATCGACAGTGGACTTTCAAATAAAAACCTCCTGATTTTCAAGCACTTCTTCTTTCAAATCTTCAATGATTTTATCTAAACCTTCGTACCAATCAAGGTGTGGAGAATGTGCTTCACAGCCACCTGCGTGCGGTACACAGGCCGTGTATTGATGTTGTTTGTGGCAAGCTGGGCAGCGTGCAATTGTCTTGAAAGTATCCCAAATGTGGCCGCAGTCGCATTGCCAATATTCGCCGCCATCGGGTTCCCATTTACATTTTGGGCAACAAATTTTTATTTCACTCATAATTTTTAGTCAACGGACGACGGTCGGTAGTCCATAGTTTTTCTTTCAATCAACCGTTAAATTCACCAACATAAAAGACTTAATTTTGGTTTGAAACCGCTAAGTATTTTTTCAGATAATCTACGCTTCTAACAAAAGGATTTAGTCCTAAATATAAACATAGTGCCGATAATGAATAGCCCAAAAGTTGCGTAATAAAGATTGAATAGTGAATTTTATTTGGGTCGTTATAAACAGCATCATTGAGAAGACCAACGGTAAGCGGACCAAAACCAAGCCCGATAATATTGACCACGAATAAGAAAAAAGCCGAGAAAATTGCTCGCATTTTGTTTGGAACAATTTCTTGAATAGCTGCCGTTGCTGAACCGTAAGGAAACGAACTAAAAAAGCAAAATCCTGCAATAAAATATATTCCAATGTTGATGTCTTCAATCAATAAGCCAACCGTACAGAGCGATGCTGCTATCATTCCTCTAAAGCCCGCCAACATTTTGGCCTGAACTACACCTTTTTTTGTCAGATAATCAGCATATTTTCCGCCCGTAATTACGCCTAAGGTTGAAAAGGCCGTCACCAAAAGTCCAAATGTAACTCCTGCTTTCGTATCTGTCCAACCATGCACTCGGCCGAGCATTGTCGGCACCCAATAGATGCCAGCATAAGTAGCAAAAGCCATGAAAGCCATACTAAAATTTAAGTATGAAAAAGTTTGTCGATTGGCTTTGAAGTAGGTAATAATTTCCTTGAAACTGCTTGTTTCGCTTATTTCTTTATCAGAATCAAACTCTACACGTTTGGGTTCTTTGATGGTTTGAACAAGAAAAACAATCAAAATCCCTGGCAAACCAATGTAAAAGAAAATCATTTGCCACGAAAATATTTCGCCAACGAATGGTAATACGATGTTTTCTTTTCCTATCATGGTTCTGAGTGCCGCACCAATCAAAATCGACAAACCCGAACCTAAGTATATTCCCATATTGTAAACACTCAGTGCAGTTGCGAGTTTCTTCTTTGGAAAATAATCAGAAATAATCGAATAAGCCGCTGGCGAAAGTGCAGCTTCGCCGATACCAACGCCCACTCTGGCCAGAAAAAACAATGAATAACTACCTGCTATTCCGCAAAAAACGGTCATGATACTCCAAACCAAAATTCCCCAGCTGATGATGCGTTTCCGATTCATGCGGTCGGCCATTAAACCAATCGGAATACCTACTAAAGTATAAAGAACCGCAAAACTGAGGCCCATTAAAATTCCCATTTGTGTATCTGAAATACCAAAAGAAGTTTTGATTGGCTTTACGAGCAGTGAAATAATTTGGCGGTCGATGAATGAAGAAATGTAGGCAAGCAAAAGCACACCCACAACATACCACGCATAACGTAGCGAAGGTTTGGTTTCCATGAGGCTTAGGTTTAGATTATGTGTGGAAGTTAAGGCTTTTTAAGAGTAAATTATAATTATTTTAATTAAAAATTTACTTATTCTTGGCTTGAAGGCGTTTTAAAACCTTTTTAAGTAGAAACACAAAAAGTAAAACCCCAAGCACAGCCACCAAAATAGGCAACCAAAGCGTCAGAAGAGAAAAAATAATCGCAATCGAATTTTCAAAAGTTGCAAAGAAAGCATTTCCAAAACCACCAGTAAATTTAGTAGAAGCCAGTCGAAGGAGGCCAGTTCCTGCTTGGATTGTGCCAGCCACGCCACCACCTGCCAGTATTCCGAGTGTCCATTGGAGTTCAGGCGAATCTATTTTCAGAAAAGAATTCGTCAGAATTGTTCCAGCCACAAACGAAGCGGGGGTTGTAATGGTATCGAGCAAATTATCAATAACAGGAATATAATAAGCCATGATTTCGGCCACTGTAGCTGCTCCTAAAATGTAAGTTGCCGTCGGGCTACTCAACCATTCAAAGCCATTCGAAAGGTCAAGTACATGAAAACGAGTAGCCAAATTAGCTACTAACATCGGTACAAATACCCGAAAACCTGAGCAAGCACTTAGGGCAATGCCTACTGCAAGACTGATGATAAGTTCGGTCATGATTAAAAGCAAGTAGATATTTTCAGAAGTAAAGCTAACGAATTATTACAGAAATCATTTACTAAACTACCTATAAAAAATAATCGCAGAGCCAGCAGACTCTGCGATTAGGTAACTTTGAATCTATGTAATTTATTTTAGACGCTAATCAGATACTGACTTATTTAAGTTTACTGCCCTTGACCTAGTGAGAAGCCCATTTTACCATCAAACGTATAAAGGTTTTCGGTTTTTACAGTATCAATTCCTTTCTCTATAGCACGGCCGAGCAACTGAATAATGGCTTCTTTACTCATCTGATTGCCTTCAGTAGGCTTGAATCTACAACGCCAGTGGTCAGTGCAGAAAGTTTCTTCAAAACCTTCTGGCCAAACCTTGATACCTCGGTTAGTTATCATCGAAAGTTTTACCTCGTTGGTGTTAAGTGTCTGTACGATAGCGGCCAACTCGTCAGGACTTTTGCCTGCCCAGTGAACGAATAAATCAACACCGACCAATTCTTTTTTGGCTGGGGCTTTACGTACATATTTTGGTAGATTAAGCGTAGCGTTTTCGGCATAACTTACTGATTTTAAGAGTTTTGGTTCTTGACCAAGATTGGCAATTACTGCTTGAGCAAATTCTTTCGTACCAACTTTTTCTTTACTTATTCCTTCTTTGTAAATATCGTAAGTATGAATACCGTCTTCAATAGTTTTTAGCCAAGCATTCTGCACTTTTTCGGCAACTTTAGTTTGGCCGATGTGGTTGAGCATCATGATTGCTCCTTGCAAAAGTCCCGATGGATTGGCCATATTTTGTCCCGCTCTACGAGGAGCCGAACCGTGGATTGCTTCAAACATGGCACATTCTTCGCCAATATTGGCCGAACCCGCCAAACCTACCGAACCAGCAATTTGAGCGGCCACGTCAGAGAGTACATCACCGTAAAGATTAGGCATCACGATTACATCAAAAGCCTCTGGCGTATCAGCCATTTTTGCCGCACCGATGTCGATAATCCAATGCTCATTTTCAATTTCTGGATATTCTTTCGCAATTTCATCGAAAACTTGGTGAAACAAACCGTCCGTTTGCTTCATAATATTATCTTTCGTGAAGCACGTGACTTTCTTACGGCCATAGTGTTTGGCGTACTCAAAAGCATAACGCACGATTTTTTCACAGCCCGGGCGGCTGATAAGTTTTAAGCACTGAACAACCTCATCGGTTTGCTGATGTTCAATTCCTGCGTATAAATCTTCTTCGTTTTCACGCACAATAACCACATCCATAATCGGGTGTTTGGTAGCTACAAAAGGATGCAAACTCATGCACGGACGCACGTTTGAGTAAAGTCCCAAAAACTTGCGAGTCGTTACGTTCAAACTTTTATAACCACCACCTTGAGGCGTTGTGATTGGTGCTTTTAAGAAAACCTTGTTGCGTCTGATTACGTCCCAAGATTCTTTGGCAATACCTGCTGTGTTGCCAGCCAAATACACTTTTTCACCTACTTCAATCTCTTCCACTTCGATTTTTGCTCCTGCTGCTATCAAAATCTCAAGCGTGGCATCCATAATTTCTGGACCGATTCCGTCACCTTTTGCTACTGTAATTTTTGTCATTGCGTTTTGATTATTTTGATTTAACGCTGCAAAATTCCGAACAAAAATTCATTTATTTTTATTTATATTTATAATGACATACATAAACAATAATTATGAATTATACACTGCATCAATTACAGGTATTTCTGAAGATTACCCAGACACAGAGTATCACAAAGGCCGCCGAAGAGCTTTATCTCACTCAGCCAGCCGTATCGATTCAGCTAAAAAATCTGCAAGACCAATTTGAGATTCCACTCACGGAAGTAGTTGGTAGAAAGCTATTTATTACAGATTTTGGTAAAGAAATAGCGGAAGCAGCAGAGAAAATTTTGAACGAAGTTTACTCCATTAATTATAAAACAATGGCACACAAAGGCAAGCTGACAGGCCGCCTAAAAATCTCGGTTGTTTCGACTGGAAAATATGTAATGCCTTATTTTTTATCAGATTTTATTACCCGAAATGAAGGTATAGAATTGATGATGGATGTGACAAATCGGGCAAAAGTGATTGAAAGTTTGGAGAAAAATGAAGTAGATTTTTCGTTGGTTTCGGTGTTGCCCGATAATCTGAAAGTTGAAAATATTGAGCTACTACGAAATAAATTGTTCTTAGTGGCTAACACTAAAAGTAAGTTTACTAAGAAGATCTACGATAAAAGTATTTTTGAAGAATTGCCACTTATTTACCGAGAACAAGGTTCGGGAACAAGGCTTGTGATGGAACGATTCATCGAAGAAAATAAATTACCTGTCAGAAAAAAAATGGAATTGACCTCTAATGAAGCCGTGAAACAGGCTGTTATTGCGGGTTTAGGCTGTTCTATTATGCCATTGATTGGTATTAAAAACGAACTTCTACACGGTGATTTACAGATTATTCCAGTAAAAAGCTTCCCAATTACTTCGGTTTGGAATTTAGTTTGGATGAAAAACAAAAGTTTTTCGCCCGTAGCCGCTGCATTTTTGAAATACATTAATGAACAAAAAGAGGCCATCATCCACGAAAAATTTGAGTGGTTTGAGAAATTTTAAAAATTTTCAAATCCTCAGGCAACGCACATAACACTTTTGGGATTATTGTTATTGAAATGAATCTACAACACCTCATAGCATCTTGCAAAACGGCTGACCGAAAAGCTCAGAAAGCCCTGTTTGATGGGTTTTCTAAGACTTTCCTAAGGCTAAGTTTTCGGTATCTGAATGACCGTCAGTATGCCGAAGATGCTTGTTTGGAAGCTTTTGCTTTGATTTTCGAGAATCTGCAAAAGTTTGAATATCAATCAGATGCACAAGCGGAGGCTTGGATGAAACGAATTGTGGTAAATCAGTCATTAAAGATTTTACGGAAAATGAAAACCTTACTTTATCAACAGGTTTTGGAGGATGATTTTACGGAAACGAACGAAATCGGGATTGAGGATGAACTCTCAGCTCAGGAATTAATGGTAATGATTGCAAAATTGCCCGATGGCTACCGAACGGTTTTTAATATGTACGTAATTGAAGGCTACACTCACACTGAAATTGCCGAAGTACTGAATATCACCGAAGGAACGTCTCGGTCGCAACTTTTCAAGGCAAAAGCCATGATGAAGCAGAGTTTAGAGAAACAAAATTGTAGAACAGGGTTGTAGGACAGGTTTTCAACCTGTCGAAAACAGAAAACAAGAAATGATGCAAGAAGAACAAAATATCAAATATAAAATCGAAAACTTATCTGAGAGCGAATTTGCTGACTTAGATATGGATTTCGATGATACCGACTTGTGGAATAGGCTCGAAGCAAGATTGGATGAAAAAAAGACTCGAAAGCCCAGAATTTTATGGCTTTGGTGGGCAGCAGCGAGTTTATTGGTAGGCGTATTTTTTTTCAATAATTTTAGTGAAAATCCATCAAGTCAAGTTTTAAAATCAGATAAAAGGCCATTAAAAACTACTAAATCCACACCTAAAAAAGAAGAAGTAATTCGAGTAGAAATTAAGAGAAGGTATGAAACAAAGACAACAAAACCTCAAAATGAGTTACTTGAAGAAGAAGTAATTCGAGTAGAAATTAAGAGAAGGTATGAAACAAAGACAACAAAACCTCAAAATGAGTTACTTGAAGAAGAAGTAATCAATGAACAGGTTTTGAACAGAAAACAACTTGATTATCAACTTTCAAGGATAGATTTTCAACCAAAATTGGACTCAATTTCTGTCACAAAAAAAACAATTGTTTACGAACCTAAATTCAAAGCCCAGCAGGTGACAGTTGTTGATTTTCCTATCATTCCTGATGCACTGATGAAGCGAGAAAGCTTTGCCAAACGTGCTTTCCGACAACTGAAAAGCTTTAATAATGAAGGTAAAATTGACTGGCGAGAACTCAATATTGAGCCACGCAATGTGTGGGCCTATCTCGAAAGAAATTTTAAATACGACACAACCAAAATAATACCTAACGTTAAATAACACACTTTAAACTATCAAAAAATGAAAACGCAACTCTTTTTTCTTGCCTTAATTTTTTCCTCAACTTTCGCAAAAGCAAATGCCGTTGAAGATTCGCTCATTGCCAATATCGGTAAAAAAGCAAAAGTGATATTTTATGCCGAAAACAAGGCAGATTTGAACGAAATTGCCAAATATGACCTTAATAAACTCTTTGCCGAAGTGCGTAAACGCTCAGAAAAGAATTTCTCGAATAACGAAGAAGTAACGCTTCGAGAAGCCGACGACCTCAAAAATCGTGAAGTAAACACAACTGTTTCGACTAAAAAATGGCTGAAAAACATGAATTTAAATTTGTTTGTGGGGGCGAGCCCTTTCTCATCATTTACTAATGTTGTTGGTCCCGCAGTTCTGAGTACTAATTCTGTCCCACAATCTATTGAAAGGGGAAGGTTTACGGTTGAAGGAAAAACAGCTCTAATGATAGGTGTAGGAGGTTTCTATGATAAAAGTTTGCTCAAAAAAAAACGTACTGAATTAATAGTAAAATATGGTGGAGGACTTGAATTAATAAATTCGAAATTTAGTATTGAACAAAATGCAACTATTGTAAATGCTTTTCAAAATGACGTCGGTGTTGACCTTCCCATTTTTTTTACAAATGAATTAAAAAATACAAAAGTGACTTCAACTAATCTTTACACATCTTTTATTCCAACTTATAATATACTTAATGCGAGAAAACAGAAAACTTTCAATATTGGTTTAGGAGCTAAGTTTGCGGTAAATTTTAATAATATCACTTTTAAAGAAAACTTTCATCGTGGAGGAGGCCTATATATGAAAAATAGCCCGTACGTATTTATTCAAAATCCTACCTTTCAAACTGCATTTATTGCAACTATTGGTTATAAATATGTAAATGCTTTTATACAAGTCATACCAAATCATACGACAATAAAGTCTATAATTGGCACATACTATAATCCTCTTGATGATACTTCTAAACAAATCTCAAAGAAAACTTACGTAATCGGCTTACGATTCGGTAAATAACCAAACATTTTGCCATTTCCCAAAAGAGCCAAATCCAAATGGCTCTTTTTTTATGATAAAATTATCGTTTTCAAAAAATCTCTTTGTTACTTTGTGGCCTTACTGCTTTATTAAAAACTATGTTTGTTGATGCCATCGAAGAAGTTGGTCGATTTACTCGTCCGATTCAGTTTATTTCAAGAAATTATAACGAGACAATCGTCACTGGCGGAGCCGCAACGATGTTTTTCGTCAATGAGTTTTCGTGTGCCGTTACCTGCAAACACGTCATTGATTTGATAGGAAACCGCACGAATATCAATCAAAAATATGCTAATTTTAAGCGAGAGCGTGCTGCTATTCCCCGCAATCACCAATACCAAAAGTTCATCAAAGGACTCGAAAATAAGTACGATTATACCCCCGAAACGATTGTTGAACTCAACGAGCGTTTTTTGGATTGCACAGCTGACCCAACGTTGCGTTTTCGTTGGATAAACCATCCAAAATATGATTTAGCAATTATTATTTTTGAGCAGTTTCAGCAACCTTTATATCAATCGTATGCCCGATTTATGAAAGATAGTTCGGGGCTAAAACAAGGAAAATCGCTTTGCCGACTCGGTTATCCATTTCCCGAATTTACCAACTTTCAATATAATCCAGAAGTCGACGAAATTTCGTGGACAAACAGCGGAATCATCGGCACACCACGCTTCCCGATTGATGGAATGTTGACAAGGCATTTAGTCGAAAATAACGAACTTTATGGTGTTGAACTAAGCACCCCAGGCTTACGTGGACAAAGCGGAGGCCCACTTTTCGACCGAGATGGCGTGGTTTGTGGCATGCAAAGTAAGACCAATGCTCTACACTTAGGTTTTGATATGCACAATGCTTCGCATAACGTCAATGGAAAAACTATCAAAGTCAATAATCAGCCTTTTCTGCACGTTGGGCATTGCATTCACGTAGATATTATCAAATCATTTTTGGCTCAAAACGGTATAAAATTTTATGAAGCGTAGGGATTAACGCGGAATATAATGCTAAATGTTTAATGGAATACCTTACAGTTTTCCTCTTTTATTGTAAAATCAAAGATTTCATTCAAAAATCCGTACTTTTGTAAAATAATAATAAAAACAAACGATGGATATTTTTGTAGGCAGTTTACCTTTCAAACTCAAAGAGAAAGAATTAAAAGAACTTTTTGAAAAGTTTGGAGAAGTAACATCGGCCAAAATTGTAAAAAGTAAATCTACACGTCAAAATAAGGGTTTTGGATTTGTGGATATGCCCAACGAAGAAGAAGTACGTAAAGCCATATTTGAGCTAAACGGCTTTGAGATTATGGGGCGAAATTTGGAGGTAAGTATTTCGGAGAAAAAAGATAAATCAAAGGCAAAAACAACTAAAGCTCCGAAGCTAAATTCGCAAGGAAAACTATTTGTGAAAGAAGGATATAAGCCTTTCAAGGGAAACGATAAACGTGGAAACCGATGAAATTCGACGATTATAGTATTTCGCACGAACTCAAGAAAAATATTGCGGAGTTAGGCTTTAAACGCCCGACAGATATTCAGTTTAAGTCGATTCCGCCGATTTTGAAAGGTGAAGATGTGCTGGCCATTGCTCAAACAGGTACAGGAAAAACCGCCGCTTTTGCCATTCCGATTATCAGTATTTTGCAGGAAATGAAGCATTCGGTGCGATACGAAGAAGGAATAAAGTGCATAGTTCTTGAGCCTACTCGTGAGCTGGCTTTGCAAGTGACTGAAGTATTTCAGAAAATGGCTAAAGGAACAAAAGTCGAGACACTTTGCCTTTTTGGTGGCGTTGACCAAGCTCCGCAAGTAGATAAAATTGCAAAAGGCGTTGATATTCTAATTGCTACACCGGGCCGAATGTTTGATTTGATTTACCAAAAGCATCTCAAAATCACGGGCGTAGAAATCTTAGTACTTGATGAAGCCGACCACATGCTTGATTTGGGCTTTATCAAAGACATTCAAGATGTAAAGAAATTCTTGCCAAAATTTCATCAAACGCTATTCTTTTCGGCAACAATCAATGAACAAATCAAGAAAGTAGCTTATTCGTTGGTCAGAAATGCAATCAGAATTCAGCTTTCTCCCAACGACCCCGTTGCTAAGAACATTAAGCATTCGGTGGCTTTTGTGGAAATGGATGATAAACGTTTCTTCTTGGAAAGAGTCATTAACGAAAATCCCGAAAGTAAAATTTTGGTTTTTGTGCGTACGAAAGTGCGTGCCGAAAGAGTAAAATCTGCTATGCAAAGAGTGGGAATTGAAAGCGAAACGATACATGGAGATAAAGAACAACTTGATCGACTTTCGGTTTTAGATAAATTCAGAAGTGGCGAAGTTAAAATATTGATAGCCACTGATGTAAGTGCCAGAGGAATTGATATTGCCAACGTGGATTACGTAGTAAATTATGATTTGCCCGATGTACCAGAAAACTACGTGCATAGGGTAGGGCGTACGGGTCGAGGAATGCAAAAAGGTTTGGCCGTTTCGTTTTGTGCAACCGAAGAAAAACCTATCCTCGATGAAATAGAAGGCTTTATGGGAAAGAAAATCAGAGTTTTGGAACTTGATAAACAAGAATACAACGAAACGATTGATTTCTCGAAAGATACAACCAATTATGATTTGAAAGCTTTGCTCAAAGAAGCCGAAGAGTTTGAAGCATCAAAGAAAAAGACAAAAAAGAAGAAAAAATAAGGTATGGAACAACCTAACAATCCGTTGCATGGCATTACGCTTGAAAGAATAGTAAGAGAACTCAGAGATTATTACGGCTGGGACCAAATGGCTTATCATGTGAATGTCAACTGTTTTGCCAATAACCCATCGCTCAATTCGAGCTTGAAGTTTCTAAGAAAAACCGATTGGGCAAGAAAAAAAGTAGAAAAGTTGTACCTTAGAATGCTTCAAGAGCAGAATGGATAAAAAGAAACCGCCCATTGCTGAGGCGGTTTTAAGTTTTTACTTTTCAAGATTACTACGAAATTTTTATTTTGATGCTAAAATTAACTTTGCGTGTTCGGCATTTGCCGCAATGATTTCATTTCCTTTTGGGTCAATATAACCCAGTTTTCCCTCTTTTCTATACATTGCTATTCCTTCATTGAAAGAGTCAAGCATATCATATTTTGGCGAAACTACTTCCTTACCATTCTGATTGATAATTCCGTATTTTTCATCATTTAATACAATTGCATACCCATTGCTAAAGCTACGAATATCATCATATTTTGGCGAAACAATCATCTTTCCAGCTTTATTGATAATGCCATATTTATCACCCATTTTTACGGCAGCTAAATTTTCTTCAAAAGCACTTGCCATTTGGTATTGAAGAGCAATGACTTCGTTACCTGATTTGTCAATAAAACCATATTTTCCACCTATCATCACAGTTGCCAATCCTTCTGAAAATGGCAATGAAAATTCATATTTTGGAGCAATAATTTGTTCGCCTTGCATGTCAATGTAGCCATTTTTGCCATTTACATTGATTACGGCTAAACCATTAGTAAAGCCCATTGCAAACTGAAATTGAGGTTTAATGACCTCTTCGCCAACTTCGTTGATAAAGCCATATTTCGAACCACTTCTTACGAGGGCCAAACCTTCGGAAAATACTTCACACATATCATATTTAGTATCTATTACAACAGTCCCGTTTTTGCGAATAATTCCATATTTATTTTTAATTCTTACTACCGCATATTCGCCTTCAAAATCATTGACATAATCATAGATACATGGTACTTTTATTGTGCCAGTTTTATCAATAAACCCAAACTTTCCTTGAGAGCTAATCTTAGCGTAGCCATCTTTGAAACGAAGAGGTGCTTCTTGTCCGAAGACCATAGCATAAGCAAAGAACATTAGCATTAAAAACAGAATAAATTTTCTGTAAGCTGCGAGAGCGTTAAACAAGTATTGAGTATTCATGACTTTTGTAAAGGTTTTTTAATAAGTATAGCATTGCACAACTTAGACCAAACTATATGCCAAAAAAATATTAAACGGTGGTGACTTTTGTTTTAGAAATGCGTCTCAATAAATTAACTTTATTAAACTTTCCGGAAATGCCCTATTTTTGATAGTTATTTATTAAAGTATATAGGAAGAGGCTTGGAAAATGTAGAAATATTTTTTATTGAGAGTCAAATTATGTCTCTGAAACGCTGCATTTTACTGTTAAAACATTCAATTGGCGTGATTTTTGATAATAGCATATAGCCTTCGTATAGCTTTAAAATTGTGTAATTATCTTCATCAAGTAACTTAATTTATACTTTACCAAGTTCCTCAGTAAATAACTTATTGATTATCAGTAGTTTATTGTTAACAAATGATACGCTAATGACCTTGTGAGGTATAGAAAAGGTAATATTTGCAGATAATTTGAAAAAAAGGAGAGAAATATCAAAAATATGTTTGATTGTAAATTTATTTGCCTACATTTGTGCTTTTAAAGTACTAATACAAATACAAAATGTCTAACGGAACAGTAAAGTTTTTCAATGAAACCAAAGGATTTGGTTTTATCAAAGTAAATGGCTCAAACCAAGAAGTATTCGTTCACGTGTCTGAATTAAAAGACCAAATCCGTCAGGATGACGAAGTTACTTTCGACATCCAAGAAGGAAAAAGAGGTTTAAACGCCGTTAACGTAAAATTAGCATAATTATATCATCACTTCGGTGAGTAGAATTATATAATTTACAGGAAGCCCCCGATGAGTCGAGGGCTTTTTTTGTGCCTAATTTCCTGATAATCAAGGTAGTGCCGAATAATAAAAATGGTTTGGAGGTTTGGATTTGGGTTTGTAGGTTTGAGAGAAACTTTAAACCGAAAAATGTTATGGCAAGAGTAAGTGTAAAATATAGGCTTGTCGCACCTGCGGGAGTTCCTAATAATCAATTAGATATTCTTGATTTTAGTATTGGTAATTTTAATATTATGCCAACACTCCGAAATGACGAGAAAATAGGTGTGATTCCTAAAACGTTTGAAAATACTCATACTTTTGATATTTTTCCAGTGAACCAGTTTACACCAGTTCGAATTATTACAAAAAGCCCTCTTGGTACTGCGTGGGCTTTAGAAGTAACTTTCATTGTATTGGGGCTACCTAATAATACAATCGCACCAATTGTTATTGTTGCAAATTTTAATGGAATCGGTATATTTAATCAATCTGTAAAATGGCGAAACTAAAACTTTCTATTCTAATCATATTATTGATATTTAGTAGTTCTAATGTCCTTCACTCACAAGTTCTAAATCAAGACGCAAGTGGAGGTACTACTATAATGTATCATGGTTCTACTGTAAACTTTGATGCTGCAAATAGTAATCTCTCTTTTGCTTACAATAACTTTAAGAATGAATTTCCAAATAATTCGACTAAGCACGTTTTTTTTGGATTGAGGATGCGTGCAGCTGCTAAAAATGGAGTTGCTAATTTAATTACTTCTGGTAACGTTACTCCAGACGGAGAAATTGGAATTGCTTTTGGTAAGATTTTTACTAATGAGGAGAATATAAGTCCTTTATTAATAAGAATTAACGAAGCAAGGACTAAGATATTTGATTTGCAAAAAGAAAGCCAAGAGTTTTTGGAAAGTGAACTTAAGAAATTAAAAAAAATCAACACTAATAAAGAGTTGCTTCTTGATATTGAAAATATTATAAAACAAAATGGATTAGACGAAATACCTGAAACATTGAGAGTGTATAAAAATCAGAATAACAAACATTTTTTGGAAAAAGAGGCAAACGACGAATTTAGTGAATATTTAGAAAAAACGGAGCAATTGAAAAAAATAGTTTCAACTGTTAACGAAAAAAATGATAAAGATTTAATTCAATCATACGAAAAGATTGCCAGAAGCTACTGGCAGAGTAGACATCTTGTATATGGAAATATCAATCTTACAGGGACACAGTTTATGTATGAAAAAGATGCTGCTAATATAGACTTAACAAAAAGGTATAAAAAACAGAATTTTACGGGAGCTAAAATTGGTATTGGATACAATTATCAGAAAGGAGGGCAAGTTATTTACGGTTTAGGTCTTGGGTACGAACTTACGAATACATTTAGTTTACTTGATGATACAGATATTACATTAATAGATACTAAAGTAAATTCAACTCAAAAAATTGAAGTAAAAAAAGCTTTTACTGCATATTCAGGGAATTATGATGTTTTTAATAGAATTTACTTGAATGCTGATGTGATTAAATTTTTTAAAGGATTAGATAGTGAAAAAAGTGTAATTGTAGGGAATCTTTTTTTTAGACATTATGAATCAAATTATAAGAAAAAATTTCCTACGATTACTAATATAGGTGCTGGTGCTTATTTCTTCAAAAATAATGGTACTTTTTTAGGTGGGATATTTATAGAAAGTCAAGATATATTTGATAATTTATGGAAGCAGGGTTTTATCCCAGATGAAAAATTATTATTTAAAAGATTTGTAGTTGGCCTTACTACTAAGTTTAGTATTGGAACTTCAATAATTCAATACAATCCGATAAAATAAAAATTGTTTCCGAAGTCTCTCTTTAAAGAGACTTCGGAATACATATCTAACGCTCCATCACCCAAACCCCACGCCCATAGGTTGCAATGACCATTTTATTATCTCGTGGGTGAATGAATAAATCTTGTACTGAAACACTCACTGGTAAATTAGCTTGCACTGATTGCCAGTTTTTGCCGCCATTTTTTGAGGTATAAATGCCTAAATCTGTTCCGCAGTAGAGAATTGAGGTATTGAAAGGGTCTTCTCGAATCACATTTACTGGTGAGGCAGGTAAATCACCCACAATACTTACCCAAGTTTTTCCAAAGTCGGTTGATTTATAAATATATGGTTTTATGTTATCTTCACGGCGGTCGCTGAGGGTGATGAAAACCGTACCGTCTTTTGTTTTAGAGGCTTCGAGTCTTGAAACGTGGGTGTTTTGTGGTAAACCTGTCATAATTTTTATCCAAGTTTTTCCATCATCTTTCGTAAGATGCACATTTCCGTCATCAGTGCCTACATATAATGTGCCTTGCTTGAATGGTGATTCTGCCAGTGCCGTAATAGCCTGATGAGCAATGGCATAAGGTAGTTTTCCCATTCGATTTTTATCGTTATTACTCAAATCCGGACTAATGCGTTTCCAAGTTTCTCCCATATCAGTTGACTTGAACAAATACTGCATTCCGTGATAAATTGTATGATTATCAAAGTTGGAAATATGCGTATATGCCAACCATTCTCCACGATGAGTTTCTTCATCTTCCGCTTTTTTGATAGTGATATTCTTGATGCGTTCTCTGCCTTCTTTAGTCAAATCGCCTCTCTGAATTCTGCCATAAAAAGCACTTGAATACGTAATGTTTGGATCTTTGGGGTCAATCGCAATGATGCTCCCTTCACCACCTGGTACAAAATGCCAGCCGTTTTTCTTATCATTAATTCCACTACCTGCTTGCCATGATACATTTGCTCCCATTGAGCCTTCGTCTTGTACAGATCCATGAATATTGAATGGCGTTGCCATATCATAAGTAACATTATAAAACTGCGTTGTTGGAATTTCCTTGAAGAAGTTTTTCCAAGTTTTACCGCCATCATAAGTAACAATTATACCTCCATCGTTTGAAATCAAGATATAATTTGTGTCCGAAGGGTCAATCCAAAGTCCGTGATTATCCCCGTGAATGCGTACATTATTTTCATTTTTAACTATCTTCCAAGTTTTTCCTGCATCTTCCGACTGTGCGGTGTTGATTCCCATGATAAAAATCTTGTTTTCATTTACAGGGTCAACTCTAATCTGACTAAAAACCCAGCCATACGTCCCGCCAAATGTTTCCATTTGCTTGTCGTTTGCACTCATTTTTGTCCAAGATTCGCCTTTATCAATGCTTTTATAGACTTCCGCTCCCAAAATGACTAATTCTTTCGGGCGACCGTACGAATCAAGTTCCCCTTCGTTGCCTTGACGTTTGGGTGTGTGATTATCAACATACGCATACAAAACATTGGGTTTAGAAGCACACATTGCTATGCCAATTCGGCCAGTGTTTTTGGTATCGGGCAAACCATTTTTTATGATTTTCCAAGTTTTTCCTGCATCAGTTGATTTGTAGAGGTAGTCACCGTCTTCGGGAGTTGGGTCGCTCCAACGTTTACGAACTCTATTCCACATTGAGGCATAAAGTGTGTTTGGTTCAGATGGGTCAATCAATAAATCTATACAGCCAGTTTTTTCGTTTTGATATAAAACTTTGCTCCAAGTTTTACCGCCATTGGTTGTTTTATAAACTCCTCGGTCGGCATTATAACTCCACTCGTTCCCACTGGCTGCTACATACACAATGTCGGGATTGGTCGGGTGAATAACCACACGGGCAATGGTTGATGTATTTTCAAGTCCAAGATGTTGCCAAGTTTTTCCTGCATCGGTCGATTTGAATACGCCCATTCCTGGCAATGAAGCTCGGAGAATATTAGCTTCGCCAGTGCCAACATAAATAACATTAGGATTTGATTTTGACACCGCAAAGTTTCCGATTGATTGCGTACCGATTTCGTCCATTAATGGCTTCCAATTTTTTCCTGCATCTTCGGTTTTCCAAAAACCACCTGTGGCAAAACTGGCATAAATAATATTTTTATTTCCTTCAATTCCCCAAACATCGGTTGCTCTTCCGCTGGTATTGTCTGGGCCGAGGAGTCGCCAGTTTAGATTTCTATAAGGAGATTTTTTGACGAGTTCGACATGTTTCTGAAACGCATTTTTTCGGTCAATGCCCGTAGATGCACGATTATTTTGTGCGATGATTTGTTGATAAATGAAAATCGCCAAAAAGAGTGTAAGTTTTTTCATGTTTGAAGAAGATAGATTGTTTGGGTGAAGGTATTGCTTAGTAAATATAATGAAAATAGACTATTGATTGCCACAACCATCAATATAAGCTTTAAAAATCGCTCCTTGTTGGGTTTGAAAACCAGCAGTCAGTAAAATGCTTTTGGCGGCATCATAGGTTACGTTGGCAGTTGAGCCAATAATATTGTTTGCTTGAATTGTTTCCGATGCTTCATATTTTATGGTGTTTGAAATCTGATTTGTTAAGCTGTGAGTCGTCTGACAAGCTGATCGTTTCAAAACCATCATAAAACCACCATAAGGCTGCATATTTAAGCTAATTGTATTGTTGGTTTGTACTTGATAACTGGTTTCGGAAGTGTCAATGTCTCGTGGAGTTGCACCATCGTTCAAAAGCTGCTTTGTATAATCTCCAGTGGCAATGAATGATAGCGGTAATGTAATATTTCGTACTTGATTTTCGCCATTAATGCCCGAAATATACCAGTTTTCGCCTTTACGGCGAGCCATCACAACGTGCGTTCCAGGGAAGCCTTCTACTAAACGAGTTTCATCCCAAGCCGTTGGAAGATTACTAATGATTGTTTTGGCTAAAGTTGGTAAGTTTGTATAACTCGCTACCATATCAACTAAGTGAGTTACGCCCGATTCAAAGGTATTGAGTAAGGCAATTTCGTGAACGTCGGTTGTTAGGTGTTCAACTCCTCTTCCCCAGCCGATGATTGTCGGTGTATAATCCATTGGGCCAATTACATTTCTCGTAAAGGGTAAAATCGTGTGGTGACGGGGTGCGTTGGGCAAGAAACTTCCATCAAAAATATAGGCTTCAGAACCTTTCACAGCTTCCATTGCCACTAAATTTGGATATGTTCGTGACCAACCTTTTGGGATAACGTTTCCATGAAAATTTACCATCAATTCATAATCAGCAGCATCTTTCAGAATATCAATGTAAAGTTTCATTAATTCCTGTTTATCGCTCTGAAAGTAGTCAATTTTAACACCTTTGATTCCTAAAGCGTGAATACGAGCAAATTCCTGTCGGCGAGCAGATTGAATGTGCATTAAGTCACGAGGTTGTTCACCATAATCATTTGAAGGCCCGCCCGAATTATACCACAACCAAAGTTTTACGTTTTTACTATTGGCGTAGGTGATTAAGTCGTTGATGTCTCCGCCATTTCCCATTTGATTCCAATTGGCATCAATCAATGAGTAGGGTAGGTTTAAGTCGGATGCTAAATCAATGAAAGTTTTTAGTTTGGCGAAATTAGTCGGACTGCCGAGGTCTGACCACCAACTCCAAGTCGAAATCCCTGGTTGTATCCAAGTTGTGTTTGCTATCTGCGATGGTTTACTGACATGAGAAACAAGATTAGATTCTACCACATTATTGAGTTGTTTTCCAATCATTATTACTCGCCACGGCATTGTCCATGGTAGGGTAGAACCAGCATAAGATGGATAACTATTACCATCGTCTGGGTTTGGTACAGCAACCGAAAATGTACCGTTACCGAAATAAGAAGATAAGTGAGATGCGAAGAACTTTTCATCTAAATCGGCTTCGGTGAGTAATATCCAAGCATTGGGTGTTTGAAAAAGTGCAGGAAATGCCAAACCATTGAATTGATTAATGGCTTGATTGAGGCTTACGCCATTTTCGTAAAGTTTTTCATAAACAGGTCTGAAATTATCATAACCTTGAATCCATGTTTTGCTATTATTAACAGGTATTTGGAAGGTAGTTTTATCTTCAGTTGTGTAGAAAGTGTTATTGGAAGTTTCAGGAAAACGATAACGAAATGCTACTCCATCGTTGTAAGCTCTGAAAATAACCTGAAATTTACCGTTGTCTGAATTATGAAAATTAAGCGTGATTTCGTTAGCATTATTGCGAAGTTGTAATTGTTTCCCAATCAACATCGAATAGTTTTCGTCAATGGTGGCGGTGCTGCTACTTTCAAAAATTAGACTATTATAAAACGATTGGTCGATGCGAGAAATACCCAAGTTTGATTGTTCAATAACAGTTTGGGTTTGATTATTTTCGAGATATTCTACATAATATTTAAGCGTACCATCTGGTTCGATGCGTTGGATTGTGGCTCTGATTTTGGCGTCAGGGGAACTAACTTGCCAACTCTGAGCAACCAAAGTGTAGGAAATAAAACAAGAAAGAAAAGCACTGTAAATAAATTTCATATATTTTTAATTATGCACTAAAGAATAATCAAAAATATACAAATTATGCTTTTAAACCAATACTTCTTTATACTGCATATTATAGAGATTGGCGTAAAAACCATCAAGTTTCAGTAATTCCTCGTGGCTGCCTTCTTCCATGATTTTACCTTTGTCGAGAACAATAATTTTATCGGCTTTTTGAATCGTGCTGAGGCGGTGAGCAATTACGATTGACGTACGTCCACGCATCAATTTATCAATGGCGTTTTGAATCAATTCTTCGGTTTCTGTATCAACTGATGACGTTGCTTCATCTAATACAATGATTTTTGGGTCATGTACCATCGCACGAACAAACGAAATTAACTGACGTTGCCCAACCGAAAGCGTTGCTCCACGTTCTTGTACGTTATAATCGTAGTCGTTGGGTAATTGCATAATAAAATCGTGTACGCCTACGAGTTTGGCCGCTTCTACAATTTTTTCTCTTGAAATACTGCTATCTCCCAGTGTAATGTTTTTTTCGATGGTATCCGAAAACAAAAATACATCTTGCAAAACTACACCTATTTGTTCACGCAAGCTCCGTAATTCGTATTCTTTTACATCTTGATTATCAATCAGAATAGTGCCTTTGTTTATGTCGTAAAATCTTGATAATAAATTAATTATCGAAGATTTTCCTGCACCAGTTGCACCCACAAATGCAACGGTCTCGCCATGATTTACATTGAATGAAATATCTTTCAAAACCCAGTTTTCATCATTGTAAGCAAACCACACATTTTTGAATTCGACTTCACCTTTTAGATTGGCTTTTTTAGAGCCATCATTGGCCGTATAATCATCGCTATCCAATAATTTCAAGATTCTATCTGTACTCACAATACCCATTTGGAGTGTATTCATTCTATCGGCAATCATCCTTATTGGACGAAAGAAAATGTTGATAAACATAATGAAAGCCGTAACCGTACCGTAAGTAACTTCGGCATTAAGCATTTGTTTTGCTCCAAACCAAACCACCAAACCCGTACCCAAAGCCGCAATCACCTCAGCAACTGGATAATAGATGGAATAATACATAATTGATTTAATATTCTCGTCTCGATGTTTGGTATTGATGGCGTGAAACTTCTCAAACTCAATTTTTTCAGAATTAAAAATTTGCACAATGCTCATTCCTGTGATGTGTTCTTGCACAAAAGAGTTGAGGTTTGAAACCGCATTACGCACTTCGTTGAATGATTTTTTTACTTTTTCTTTGAAAACATACGTACTAATGAGCATGAACGGAATCGTACTTAGGCTAATCAACGAAAGCTTCCAATCGGTGTAGAACATCACCGAAATAATAAGAATCAATTGCAAAATATCGCCCGCAATGGCTGCAATACCATCGCTGAAAACATCGGCCAGTGTTTCAATATCTGAAATCGTGCGAGTCACGAGTCGGCCGATAGGTGTATCATCGAAGAATTTTAGGCGTAAATGAAGAATTTTATGATAGAGTTGTACTCGAATATCACGAATGATATTCTGCCCAAGCCAACCAGCCAAATACGTATTGGTAAATTGTATAAGCGATTGTACAACCAAAAGACCAATCATGATAGCCATCATTTTGGCAAGACCAGTATAATTACCTGCCGAAACGGGGCCATCAATCGTTTGGCGAATCAACAAAGGTAGGGCAGGGGCCAGTGCAGCACCGAGCATAATTGTCAGCACCAAACTATAAAACTTAACATTGTAAGGCTTAATAAATTGGAAAAGTCGTTTGAGAATTTCCAAATCGAAGATTTTGCCAGAGGGTGAAGTTTCGTTTTTTTGTATTTCCGCCACAGATATTATTTATTGAAAGTATCAATTATTTAACCGATTTTGATGCTCAATAGTTTCAAAATGACTGTTTTATCCTGTGAAATTTGTGCTGATTGAGATTCGATTGTGTGTATTGTGGTACAGAAATCATAACCCCAACAATCCATAATCACGCAATACATTCACAGGTTTGTTGTAGAAAAACAACTCAAAATCTTCAAAGCCAGCGGCTTCGTATTCAGCTTTTATTTCTTGGAAAGTATAAACCTTTTTATTTTTTGTGGAAATTTTATCCAGTATTTCCACTAACCAATCGCCTTGAGCTTGGTTGAGTTTGATACTGAAAGTTTCTTTTTTATCGTGAAAGGTGAGATTTGCCGTCTGAAAAACTTGTCCCTTTTTTGTAGTATTTGTATAATTTACCAAAGGTTTTTTGCCCAGCCAAACTACTTTTGAAGTAGGTTTTAGCATAAAATTATCATCCTCTTCAAGTAGTGCATTTTCAATATAATTCTTCGGAACTTTTGTGCGTGGAATTTTGAAATCGAACCATTCTTGAAGTGGATATTCAAAACAAATGCCGTGCATATAATTGAGCAGTGATTTCTTCAAGCCATAGCTAAATGCCTCGTGGTCAGTGCCTTTTGGGTCAGAAAAAACTAAGTCGTTATTCGCAAAAGTGCCGACCGTATTGCTCGCTTTTTGCACTGAAAATTGTTCGGGATACATTCCAACGGGGCTGTGAGCCGTCATGGCAAATTGATGCCAAAAGCCTGATTGTAATGTGCCAATTTCAAACATCTGCCGTACCATTTCGAGCGAATCAATGGTTTCTTGTGCGGTTTGGGTTGGGAAGCCATACATCAAATAAGCATGAACCATGATACCTGCTTCGGTAAAATTACGAGTGACTTTAGCTACTTGTGCAACAGTAACACCTTTTTGAATCAGTTCCAGTAGTCGGTCGGAAGCAACTTCTAAACCTCCCGAAACGGCAATGCAACCTGCAGCTTTGAGTAACTGACACAAGTCTCTGCTAAAACTCTTTTCGAATCTAATATTAGTCCACCATGTGACAGTTAGTTTTCGACGTAGAATTTCCAACGCCAACGCTCGCATCAAAGCGGGTGGAGCAGCTTCATCGACAAAATGAAAACCGTTTTCTCCCGTTTGGGCAATCATTTCTTCCATTCTGTCGCAGAGTAGATTTGCTGCAATTGGCTCGTAGATTTTGATATAATCGAGTGAAATATCACAAAAAGTGCATTTCCCCCAATAACAGCCATGAGCCATTGTGAGTTTATTCCAGCGTCCATCGCTCCACATTCGGTTCATCGGATTCACTATTTCGATAACCGAAATGTATTTATCCAAAAGTAAATCGCTATAATCGGGCGTTCCAACTTCCGACTGTTTGTAGTCTTTTAGCGGGGAATCATTTTTATAAATGACAGCCCCCTTGCCCCCAGAGGGGGAATTTTCGAGAATAAATGTTCTCTTCAAAAAAGCTCCCCCATCGGGGGCGGGGGGGGCTAAAATTGCTTCCAACGGAGCTTCTCCATCATCGAGCGAAACGTAATCGAAAAATTCAAAGACTCTTGCATCAGACAGCGACCGTAATTCGGTATTGGCAAACCCTCCACCCATCGCAACTTTGGTTGCTGGATAATTTTGTTTCACCCATTGTCCGATTCTAAACGCACTATAAAGATTCCCGGGGAAAGGCACGGAAATTACTACCAATTTTGGTTGAATTTCTGCCATTCGTTCGCCTAATATCTTTACCAGAATTTTATCAATATAGCTGTAATCTTCTTGTAAGGTTGCGTATAATTCATCAAAACGGTTGGCTGAACGCCCCAAACGCTCGGCGTACCGACTAAACCCAAAATGTGGGTCAACGCACTCCATGATGAGGTCAGAAATGTCTTCGAGATAAAGCGTTGCCAAATGTTTGGCTTTGTCTTGCATTCCCATCGAACCAAAAGCCCATTCGAGGTCTTCGAGTTGAGCAAAGCGAGAGGCTTCAGGAAGGAAATTTTCTTGACAGATTACGTGTGAAAGTGTTGGATTTTTGCCTTGCAGAAATAAAATTACAGCATCAATTGTATTTATATAGTCTTCTTGGAGTGCGATTATTCGTTTAGCGTTCTCTGAGAACATTCCCCCATCGGGGGGTAGGGGGCTAAATAATTCATTTAATCCTTTTTTAGAAAATAAAGCCAAAATCACTTCAATACCCAAATCAGCTTGGAAGCATGAAATATCTTTGGTGTTCAGAAAACCCTTAATGTAGGCCGTTGCTGGATACGGCGTATTCAGTTGGGTAAAAGGGGGCGTTATGGCAAAAACTGTTTTATTCAAGAAAGTAGTATTTTATGGCTGCTTTCGCTCCATTGTCCAAGTATTTGAAATCATCTCATTCCACCAAATACTCATTTTATCATTGGCTTGTATGCGAGAATCGCCCCAATATGTACCTGATTTGGGTAGTGTAAACATCGGCTGTGCATCAAAATTTTGATTGATGTAAGCCACAACTTTAATGATTTGCTTGTTTTTTTCGATAAACTCAAAGAAAGGTTTATACCATTCGTTCCAAATTTGTAGTGGAGTAAGTTTTACCGTTCCTTCGCCAGCCACACCATCCCAATACAGACTAATATTTTTTCGATAAAGTCCGCTCAAACTGTATCCTTGTGGAGCAGCTTCACAAATCATTAAAGGTTTTTTCTTATTGATGGCGTAATAAAGCATTTCACTCGCCAGACTTTTCTGACTACGTTTATACACCAAATTTGTGCTATTGCTATATTTTGGTGAAAGTTTTGTGCCTGCCAAATACCACGAAATGCCACAAAAATCAACGTATTTATCACCCGGGTACCAATCTCCGATATTTTCGATTTTATTTTCCATAATATCATCAATGGGAGAGGTGCAAGCTTGCCAAACCGAAAGCCAGTTTCGAGGAGTTTGACTTTTTTCGTAATTTATCCTCAAAATATCGTGTACTCGCTGAAATGCCACAATATAGCGGCGGCGGTCTTCGTAGGCTTTGTTCCAGTTTCCATCAAATTCGTAGCCGATTCTTAGGTAAAACTTTACTTTTGGATAGCTTTTCAGAAAATCAGCCAGTTCATTGATTTTTACATCATAAGCACCATTGACAAGGTTTTGGAGGTTTGTCGCATCGTTCATCCAAATGCCCAGAGCCATATCAAACGGAACGTTTTTTGCGTAGCGTTTCAGACAAACATCGTCTAACACATTTTTTACACAATTATTTCCTGCACCTTTATTGGTTTGTGATTTTAATCCTTCTAAGGTGAAAATATCTGTGTATTGAGTAAGTCCAACGGGTAGCGGAAAACTACGATAGGTGAGACACTCATCGTTTTTTTCGATATGAAAATAGTCGTAAATCGCTTCTTCATCTTGCCCAATAAAAAGGCTTTGAGCCTTTAGATTGAGATGAAAAAATAAGGAAAAAGCAATGAATAATATCTTTCTCTTGTGGGACATTTCGGGAAATTAATTACGAATTATTCGATTGACGAATAACGATTTTTGAGCTTTTGGGTAATTATAGAAAAGTTTTTGGGTATAAAGACACAGAGAAAGAAACGTATTTATTTACTTAATACTTTGCCCCCCTGTGCCTCTGTACTTTTTATTTAATATAACGAAAATCTTGTCCAGCTTCTAAACTTAATAAAATCTCGTAATACATATCAATACACGCCCGAATATCATCTTTATGGCACATTTCTACTGTTGTGTGCATATATTTTTGAGCCAATGAAATCAAAGCTGAAGCCACGCCTTCGCCCGAATAAGCAAACGAATCAGTATCTGTTCCTGTCGAACGGCTGGCTGCTGCACGTTGGAACGGAATCTTTTTCTCTGTACAAACATCAATCATAAAATTCAAAAGATTATTCTGAACGGCTGGGCCATAAGTAAGTACAGGGCCACGTCCGCAAGCTAAATCTCCGTCAGTTTTTTTGTTGTACATCGGCGATTGTGTATCGTGAATCACATCGCAGCAAATTGCTACATTAGGTTTGAGTCTTCGAGAAATCATTTCTGCACCACGCAAACCAATTTCTTCCTGCACGGCATTTACAATATAAAGCGTGAAAGGTAACGAAATGTTATTTTCTTTGAGTTTTCGAGCAACTTCGGCAATGATATATCCACCTATACGGTTATCCAAAGCACGACCAACGTAGAATTTATCGTTCAACTCCATCAAAGTATCTTCAAAAGTAATCACACAACCTACGTGGATTCCCATTTCTTCAACTTCTACTTTTTTTGCAGCACCAACATCAATAAAAATATTTTTTAATGTTGGTTTTTCTTCGGTAGCTGCCTCACGTACGTGAATGGCTGGCCAGCCAAAAATACCTTTCACGATGCCTTTGCGGGTGTGAATATTAACTCGTTTTGATGGGGCAATTTGGTGGTCAGAGCCACCATTGCGACGTACATAAATATAACCGTCTTCGGTAATGTAATTAACAAACCACGAAATCTCATCAGAGTGAGCTTCGATAACTACTTTGTAAGGTTGCCCCGGATTAATAACTCCAACGGCGGTTCCGTAAACATCAACGATTTGCTCGTCGATGTAAGGTTTTAGGTAATCTAACCAAATTTGTTGACCCGACGACTCAAAGCCTGTCGGTGAGGCATTATTTAGGTATTCGTAAAGAAATTCGATGTTTTTTTCTGCCATTGCTCGCTGTATTTTCTTTGATGAATGATTTTCTCAATTTTATGTCAAAAGTAAGGCTATAACACGAAAAAACCTTAGAGTTTTTTGTAAACTCTAAGGTTTTTGTGATAATTAGTTGTTCGATTTACTAAACAATTATCTTAAACCAGTGTCAATACTGATGTCCATAGTCGTTTTTTGTCCAGCACTTACTTTAAAACCAGTGGGTAATTTTTGCACTTTACTGGTTGTGGTAATGTGTGGTTGATAATCTAAGTTATACAAACCATCGGGTACAGAAAAACTATAAATACCTGTTCTATCCATTTTCTTTTCTGCAACAACTTTAGCAGTGCTGGCATCAATGATTTGAACGGTATATTTACCATAAATAGCATCTAATTGTTCAAACGAAAAGCCACAAGGATGGCTTTCATCAGCGTTGGCTGGTTCGATTCCACAAAGTGGGCCAATTGAAAACTTGCCTTCAACAGAACCATTTAAACTAACTTCTTCTTTTTGGCAACTTAAATAAAATACACTGGCAATTACGAATATGATTATCTTTTTCATTTTAGTAGAAATTTTGATGTCTTCTATAAATATAAGATTCAAAATTCATGCTAATGGTTGGAATGCTTGAGTAATTATTTTTTGTCAATTTCTGCGTTTTCAGGTGGAGCAACAATTGATGCCACACAGCCAGTAATATAAGCGTAGAAAACCGAACCCGTATCTGCCAAAAATCCTGGCCCACCATCATTCGGATTCGTCGGTTTTAGTTCGATATACTTTCCTGCTTTATAAGTTACATTTGCACCCGACTGTATTTTGTTAGTTGCTGAAATTGTCTGTGAAGCCTGATACACCGACGTTCCGCTTGTTTTGTTATCGTAGGGTGAAATAAGCGTATAAGTATTTTGGCAAAGTGGGGTTGCCGATAATGTTGCAGTATAAGTTCCTCTGCCATGCGTTGCTAAAATAACCGTATTATCGGCCGAACGATAACGCATTGATTCGCATCTTACATGAGCCAAGCCTGAGTTTGTCAAAGCCCAACCTGGGTTTGTTGCCGTAATATCATTGGTTGACCAAACTCCCATATCAGTTGAAATAAGTACTTGTTTGTAGTTGAGAGGGTTAAACAAAGCATATCTCACAGGAATATTAGGTAAACCATAAGTCGATTCATCTTTGCTTACCCAACTTGTTCCGCCATTGTTTGTATAAAATACTGATTTTACGTTGTACGAAGATGATGTAACAACTAATTCATTATCGGTTGCACCGATATCTATACAAGAAATAAAACCTGTAAGGCCTGTTAATATTTTTGTGGCAGTCATCACAAGTGTATTGTTATAGACAAGTTTATAAACTTCTCCATTTCCTGTGCCTACGAAAAGTGTATTTGCAGTTTTGGCTACTTTTATAAACCTTAAATTTGGAGCTAAGTTTGCTGGTGTTGCTACATCAAAATAGGGTCTTGTCCTTACATTTGAGGTTCCACCTGTTATACCATCTACACGGTAAAGGTATGTTCTAATAGAAGTTCCAAAATCAGTTTGCCCACCATAAGTCCAGAAAGTATTATTGGGCGAATCAAAATCACATGGATTTAGAAAAGTTCCTGCATTTACGCCTACTAAGGTCTTTTTATAGACACCTTCTCTATCAAATAAATAATGATTGGCAAATACATACGACATGATAACCGTATTTGGATCGTTTTGGTCAACCAATGATGCTACACCATCACCGCCGTTGGCAATAGCTCCACAGCCAATCACTGTTGGTAGAGTTCTGATGATATGCGTTCCATTATCTTGAGCTCCCGCATATACGTATCCATCATTGGCTGTATTGGCAATTGCTGCATTATAGTATTGCGTAACATTATAGTCTTTGTTACGTTCTCCAAATACCAATCCAGCAGGTAAAGTTGTAGTGGCATCGCCATAGTTTGTAGAATAAAATACACCACCATCATTTCCTATAATAACCTCGTTGGGACTACCAGGGCGAAAAAGTATTGCATGATGGTCGGGGTGGATACAAGTTGCAGCAGGAGCACAAACATTTGGTTGATTATCATTTAAATAACAGTAATCGAATGTGTACCAAGTTGCTCCACCATCGGTGCTGCGTGCGTGAGTTGCTCCACCAACAATTACAATGTTTGGATTGGTAGGATGCACCCCAATAGCTAAGTCGTACCAAGCTTGCCCATTGGTATAATCTGGTGTCAGTGGGTCAGTTGTTGAGTTTGGAGGAGTAATGGTTGTTGACCATGTAGTACCTGCATCTGTTGAGCTTTTGAAATAACCTACGCCATCAGTTGCATCATCATGTGAAAGTACATAAATCTTTTGTGTTGCTCCACTCGTAGATGCTGCCAATGCAATCGAAGTGCGACTACTATTGTTAGGAATTGGTGTTGGGGTTATATTCGTCCAAGTTGTTCCAGCCGATGTAGTGGAGCGATACAATTGGCTTTTTGTGCCAGTCAGTGTAGTAGAGTTATAAAATCTACCATAAGCTACAAATAAAATCCCATCAGTTCCGATAGCAATATCAGACACAAAAGAAGCTGTAATAACGGTTGGTAGTCCTCCTGTCGTAACCAAAGTCCAAGTGGTTCCGCCATCGCTCGATTTGGCCAATCCTCCTTGAGTACCAGCATATACCACACCAGTTGAGGTAACTGCTATTGCTTGTACATTCTGAAAAGCATAGCCAAGACCTGTTGATACAGTGAAGTCGGGCATGGTCGAGAATAAACGTTTCCAAGTAGCTCCACCGTCAGATGTTTTCCAGATTCCTCCACCCATCACAGCATCGGTGTTTCCATAACCTTCGCCTGTTCCTACATAAAATATTTGTGGATTAGAGGGATCATAAGCAATGCAGGAAATGGCCAAATTATCCCAGAAATCATTGACTTTTAGCCAAGACGAGTTTGCATTGGTGATGTCATTATTATACCATACACCACCAGCAACACCACCAGCCCAAACTTTTTTATGGGTGGCATCGTTGGGGTCAAACATCAATGCACGAGTACGCCCTCCTATATTATTTGGTCCTCTTTCTTTCCAGTCAATCCCTGTAATGGCACTGTTGGTTTTTAAGATTCCATCAACTAATACTTGTGCTTTGAGTAATTCATTGTAAGGTACTTTCCCTGTTGAAGGAATTGCGATTTTTTGTAAATCCGCCTCTGCTCTTTCTTTAGGATAATCTATTGCATCTTTTTGCCCCCTGATTCTTGGGGTATCATTTATAATTTCGTCAATTCCTTGCTGAGCGTAGAGTGAGGAACTCGCAGATAGAATAAAGATAGATAGTAAACTTTTGATAAATAGTTGTAATTGTTTTTTCATTTTTATGGAGATGGGATGGAAATATGAGTAATTTAATGGAAAAAATATAAAAGCACATTAACTATCGAACAAAATTTATTATGCGGTAAATAAAACCAAAAAAGCATCACTCAAATTGGCGATGCTTTTCTCGAATAATAAACCCTAACCCTAAACTATGAAAAATATGGCGGTGAACCGCCTAATCATAATACTCTGTTTTACTTATGGTCTATCGACCGTTGACTGGACTGCCTTTCAATTCATCCCGACTGCTGAAATATCAAGAATCTTAAACTCTGTTCGACGATTGGCTTGATGTTGGTCTTCTTCACACTTTGCTTCATCATCACAGTTATTGAGCAACTCAGTTTCACCATAACCTTTGGCTACTACTCGATTGGTATTGATTCCACGAGCGGCTAAATAATCCAATACTGCTCTTGCTCTGTTTGCGGATAATTTCAAATTAAAAGCATCACTTGCACGGCTATCGGTATGTGAACGAACCTCGATTCTCATGTTTGGATATTTTTTTAGAATCGGTATAAGCTTGGTTTCCAGCTCTTTGGCTGCATCTGGTCTGATGAAAAACTGGCCGAAATCATAATAAATGTTTTCGAGTCTGAAAATATCTCCTTGACCAACCAATCCTAAATTTTGCTCAACAGTTTTGGGACTTTTGCGTGATTGTTTTACTTTACCCAAACTTTCGGTATTTTCGGCGTAGTGGTCTTTGGCTGCTGTTACCGAATAATCACCCTCTTTTTTAGGTTGGAATTCGTATCGACCATCTGCTCCCGTTACAATTTGTTCCTTCGAACCATCTTTTCCGTTTTTAAGCGTTACAACCGCCCCTTGAATTGGGCGTTGATTTACTTCCGAAACAATCGTTCCTTTGATAATTGGGGCTTTAGATTTTTCCAAATAAATTGTTATTGATGTCTGATTTTTGAGCGAAGAAGCAAATGTTCCGTAAGAAACGCCGTTCGACTCATAGCCTTCTTTCATGGCTTTAAACTCAAAATCAGTACCTGTTTCTAAACAAACTGTTACTTTTCCGTCAGAGCCTGTTACGAAAAGCTCTTTATTTTCACCATTTTTCGACATTCTTACATCGACTGTTTCTAATGGTTTTTTGCTTCCTGCATCATACACCAAAATATTTAATTGACGACATCCATGACGGAACGAATACAGATTATCATCGCCATAACCACGCTTGCGATTCGAACTAAAATATCCGCTCGAACGATTGCCTTTGGTGATGAATCCAAAATCATCTTTTTCAGAATTAATTGGTGTGCCGAGGTTTTTTATATCACTTACAGGAATTCCTTCCTTCATTTCCACATAAAAAACATCTAAACCACCCAAACCTTCATGACCATCTGACGAAAAGTACATATTGCCGTTTTCGTCCATAAAAGGAAACATTTCATTGCCTTCGGTGTTAATTTCACGACCCAAATTTACGGGCGAACCCCAATTTCCATCACGGTAATCGACTACATAAATATCTGTTCCACCAAAACCACCTGGCATATCTGACACAAAATATAATTTGGTGTCATCGGGTGATAGGGCAGGGTGTCCGCACGAATAATCATCGCTATTGAAAGGTAATTCTTTTACTCCTCCCCAGTGCTTGCCGTTTTCGGAAGCCATGTATAGTTTCAATTTATTGACTCCATCTGAACTCGTGCGACTGCGACCTTTATTGTAATTATTTCTGGTGAAAATTAGTTTTTTGTAATCTTTGAAAAACGTAACTGGTCCTTCGTGATATTTACTATTAAGCGTTTTGCTAAATTGTTCGATTTTAGAAAGGGGCTTCTCTTTTTCTTCGGTTGCCATTGCCTCCAATTTCTCAGAAGCACTAAACGACGAACCACCGCCCACACCACTGGCTTGCTTCATGGCTACGATATTATCTTTGCGAAGTTCGGCTGTATCGGGAAACATGAATAAATCAAGAAAAGGCGTTTGGTTTTGCATAAAAACCCGCTTAATTGCACCACCTTCTTCTCTTGCCGAAACAAACACCAAACCATTCTTATAATACATTGGACTGAAATCTGATTGACGAGAATTCAGTGCGTACAGATAATCAACTTTATAAGTAGCCGAATCTTGATAAAAATGGCTATTGTCCATGTAGGCTACCGTAAAACGACGGCCACGCATATCAGTCGTTTGTTCCTGACCGTAGCGGCTATACATTTTTTGAGATTCTTTATATTTACCATTATTGGCCAAAGCTTGAGCAAAATATAGATAAATTTCGCTTTCCAGTTCTTTGCTGTATCGGTCAATTAGTTCGGCATAAATACGCTCAGCATTTCGAGAATCCTGCACCTTTCGGTAGCTGTATCCGAGCTTTGTGAGAGCTTCTTTCATTTCGGGCGTACCCGTTTTGGCTGTACGAAGATAATCTTCGTAATTACGAATGGCTTCTATATAACTCATGTTTTCAAAACTGCGATTCGCAGCTTTCAAACGACCACTTTGAGCGAAGCTTTGTTGAGCTATTAGGAAAATGAAAGCCAACAACCAGATATTGTATTTTTTCATGTGTGAAGCACTTTTAAACTTGTCAATTAAATGAATATAATTCACTGCACGTATGGGTTTTGTATAAGCTTTCTCAAAACTCGTGCCAAATGGCAAAACGTGTTTCTGAAATGATTAAGTGGTCGTATTTAATTGGGAAGTATAAGTTGCTTTGGAATTGAAAGTGATGATTTGTAAGTAATTGATAGACAGATATATGGATAAGTATTTTTTGTGGAATAAGTTTGTGTTTAGAAGAAAAAGGGCAAGTATATAGACCAATAAATCGCTATATCATTTCAACCTTTAATACTTTTTTGGTGGTATCCATAAGTTTAAATCTATCATCAGCACGTTGACCAACTACCCAGACAACGGTATTTTGTGAGGTAAGCAGAAATATGTTTTTTTTAAGATTGAGCGAAATCTTTTTGTCAATCAAAAAGTCTGAAATTTTCTTTTTCCCTTTCATTCCGAGCGGAATAAACCAATCGCCTGTGTGCCATTGGCGTAGTGTAATTGGGAATGTGATTTTATCAAAATCGGCAAAAAGTACGCTACTGTTTCTTTCAAATTTTCCATCAATTTCTTCGATGCCCAAGACCGAAAAACTTAATTTTTTATCTAAAAAATCGAAAGACTTAATGTCTCTAATTTCATGAATATTTATATCCAAGCTTAACTCCCTCCCTATCGGGGCGGCAGCCGTTGCTGAGGGTTGGGGCGGCAGCCGTTGCTGAGGGGCTGTAATTACCAACTCCTCTCTATCTTTCAAAAGTGTAAAACTTTCAGAATGAAAAACTTTTCCCGAAAGTCCATCAAGCGAATTGAAAATTTCCTTCGATTGAAAATAATTAAAGCCAAATTCTTTCAGCAGTTCTTCTAAATAATAATTCGCTGACTGCCAGTATTTTATATTAGCAATTTTTAAGAAAAAAACGCCGCTTTCTTCTCGCATCACCGTTGCTTTAAAATGGCTAAGATTTTTTCGAAAATCGGCTTCGAGTGATTGAAAACGTTCGAGATTTCGGGCAAAAGTTTCGTCAAGATTTGGATTGATTTTTTTCAATAAAGGCACAACCTGATTCCGAATCAAATTTCGCTGATAATCATTCGAGGCGTTGCTGCTATCTTCTCTCCAAGATAAGTTTTTCTCAGCTACATATCCATCAATGGCTTGTCGAGAAGCAAAAAGTACTGGACGAATAATATGTCCTTTTTTGGCTGAAATACCCTTCAATCCTGAAATTCCTGTGCCTTTTGTGAGGTTCAGCAATACAGTTTCGATGCTATCGTTAAGATGATGAGCCGTTGCTATGTAGTCAAAGTTTAATTCTTGTCGCAGACTCTCAAACCATTCGTAGCGAAGCGTACGAGCCGCCATTTCAATCGAAATTTTGTTTTTCTTAGCGTATGCTTTTGTATCGAAGGTTTTTGTGTGAAAAACTACGTTGTTTTCTTTGCAAAGATTTTCTACAAAAATTTGGTCTTCGTCTGAGTCTCTTCCTCTTAGTTGAAAATTACAATGAGCTACTGCAAAGGATAAGCGACCGTCGCCTCGGTTCGCCCCACAAAATAGGTCAAACATTGTCACCGAATCTTTGCCTCCACTGACCGTAAGCAAGACTTTTTCCGAAGGCTCGAATAATTTTTGCTCGTTAATATATGTTAAGAAGGCATGAAGCATGAAAGCAATTACGTAATTTTGTGAACAAAATTAGAAGTTTCAATCGAAGATGATTAAAAATATTATAAAAAAAACAGCCACACTCCTTCCCCTCCCCGATAGGGAAGGGTTAAAAGTATTCTCATTTTTAAAGTCCCTTCCCATTGAGGCGACGGTCGCTACCGAGGGATTTGGACGGTCGGCCGCTGCCGTGGGGCTGTTGTTGTTGATTTCGATTTTTTCTTACGCCCAAAAAACACTCAATCCACCACCACCGTCGCCTTCAGGTTCACGCATTAATTTATTGAGTGCCGATAGTTTGGTGGGTGTCAATCAGTTGCCTTATTATACTCGTCAGTTTTTGGGAAATGTGTCGTTTCAGCACCGTGGGGCGATTTTATACTGCCAAAGTGCTACCCAAAACGAAACGACTAACACGCTGGAGGCTTACGGCAAAATCAGAATCGTGCAAGGTGATACGCTCACCATTACGGGTGATACACTTTATTATGACGGAAATACTCGTTTTGCTCGTGTATTGGGAAAAAAGGTTGTTTTGACCGATAAGAAAGTAAGCCTAACGACTCGTGTAGTAGAATACGATATTCAGAAAAACCGTGCATATTATCCAGTTCGGGGCGTAATTGTGCAAGATTCGAGCGTTTTGAAGAGCGAAAAAGGGTTTTATAATACCCGAAGTAAGATCTTTAACTACAAAGAAAACGTCGAAATCACCAATCCGAAATACACCATCACGTCGGATAGTTTGCAGTATAATGCCCGAACAAAAATGGCACTTTTCAAAGCTCCAACGCTTATCAAAAGTAAGGATGGCGATATTGTGGCCAATGCTGGAAGTACGTACAACACCCAAACCCAACAGTCGAACTTTAAAGGTCGCTCGAAAATTGTCAATGAAGATTATACGCTTACGGGCGATACGCTGAATTTCGACCAAAAGACCGAATCTGGTTTTGCCAGAGGAAATGTAGAATTAGTCTCGAAAAAAGATAAAGTTATTTTGAATGGAAAAGTTGGCGTGCGTGATGGAAAGACAGGCTTTACAAAAATTATGGGAAATGCCCTCATGCGAAGTACCGCCGAGCGAGACACGCTCTATCTGAGTGCCGACACACTTTATGCCTACGAGCGAAAAGATAGTTTAGTTGCTAAAACTGATCCCGTAAAACAAGCCAAAAAGGAAGACAAAAGCACCGCTGCCAAAATGGAAAAATTGCTGGCATTTGGACACGTAAAAGTTTATCGCTCAGACATCCAAAGTCGCTGTGACTCACTGCTTTATGATTTAAAAGACTCGGTGATTCATTTTTTCTCAAAACCAATTATTTGGAGCGATAAAAATCAATCCGAAGCCGATACAATTCACGTATATATGAAAAACAACAAAGTCAGCCGAATGTACATGATTAACAATGGCTTTGTGATTGCGAAAGATACGGCACTAAATTTTAATCAGATTAAAGGTCGGAAGATTACGGCATCGTTCAATGCTCAAACACGTATAGACAATGTAGTGGTTGAAGGCAACGGCGAAAGTATTTATTACGCACTAGATGAAAAAAATAAACTGATTGGTGTAAATCGAGTCGAATGTAGTAAGATGAACATGAAGTTTAAGGAAAATCAAGTAAACCGAATTTCGTTTTTAGGGCGTCCTGATGCAAAACTCGTTCCACCCGCAGAATTAACCAATGATGGCAATCGTCTCGATGGTTTTAACTGGAAAGAAAAAGAAAAACCAACAAAATCTGAGATACTTGGCGTGAAATTTGTAGATAAAAAAGTAGATGTAAAGCCTGTTTTGGAAGCCAAAAAGTAGCCGAACGAAAAAAAGTTTGTTTTTATTGCAACCTTTTGCCCCGAAAATGAGTCTTATACATAAAATATAGTTTTGATTTAAGCAACATTCTCGTATATTTGTAGTATCCCTAATAATATACGTGCTAAAAAATATAAGAAAAGTAGAGTTTCTATGGTTAAAAATTTACAAAAATATTTATCAGTACTGATTGGAGTTGTTATCCTATCCAACGCTGCCCTTGCTCAAGTTGAGAAAGGGAAGTCTCGTTTGGATATTGGTAAGAAGCCAACAACCGCTGCTAAATCGACTCTTCCAAAAACGGCGTTTGTGAGCAAACCAATGCCTTCGGAAGTGAGATTGAATAAGCCATCGGTGGTGAATCAGTACTTCCGCAATGCCTTGTTGAACGGCACACCAAAGCCGGTAGTTACCAAAACTTCAAACGCTGAAATCCCTGCAACTAACGATAGAAGTATTGGTGGAAACGAAAATAGCGATAAATTATATTCGAGCGAAAAAATAACTGTATCGAATATTTATCCAAATCCTGCTAACGATTATGCAACTGTTGATTATGTGATTACAGGAAATGTGAACGAAGCAAGTATGTCGTTTTATAATTTGCTCGGACACGAAGTTGCTAATTACGAATTAGATAAGTTTGACCGTAAATTGAAAGTACAAACAACTAATTGGGATTCAGGAATTTACTTGTATCAGTTGGTAATTGACGGTAAAAAAGTTGTCACGAAAAAGCTCTTGGTTAGACATAACTGAGAACTTAAATAATATTTTAAAAATCGAGTAATCGCTTGTTTATCAGGTAGATACTCGATTTTTTTGTTTTAAATGGGTTAATGTTTTATACAAAGTTATTGATGAAAACCAAAATTTGTGAGTTGTGTAAAATAGAAGAAACCACGCTTTACCGAGTTCAAATAAAGAAAGGTAAAATATGGATTTTTGTCTGTGAATCATGTTGCAATCAATCAAAAAACTTACCCGATTACCGTTATGGTGGTACGTGGAAAGGATACCGACATTAGTTTAAATTTGACCTTGGATAATTCTGTGATTTTATTTTCAGAGAAAATAGCTAATATTTACAGCATCATACACCTATAAACACAAAATAGAAAATGGCATTACCTAACATCTTTACAAAATCAGTTTCAGAAGAAATCATTGGGCGAATCAATGCACTTACACCAAGCACACAAGGCAATTGGGGAAAAATGAGTGTGTCTCAGATGTTGGCTCATTGCAGTGTATCGTATGAGTTGATTTATGAGAATAAACACCCCAAACCGAATGCTTTTATGAAATTCATCTTAAAATTATTGGTGAAAAATAAAGTGGTAAGTGAGGAGCCATATCCACAAAATGGGCAAACTGCTCCACAATTTGTGGTGAAAGAAGATAAAGATTTTGAGGTTGAAAAGAACCGTTTAATAAATTATATTAGAAAAACGCAAGAATTAGGTGAAGGCCATTTCGACGGTAAAGAATCTCATTCATTTGGAGCGTTGAACATTACCGAATGGAATAATATGTTTTATAAACACCTTAACCATCATCTGACTCAGTTTGGAGTTTAAACTCAACCCTTATTTATCGGTGAAAGCGTATTGATTTTTCAGTACGCTTTTTTACTTAATAGTTAGTCAAACGTTGGCGTTCTCGGCGATAATTCATGGGTGTTGTGTGCATAATCTCTTTAAAAACTCGATTGAAAAATGATTGATTGCCATAGCCTGATTCGTAGGCAATAAGTTCGATACTTTTATCAGAAAAAGACAGGGCTTTGCAGGCTTGCGTAATGCGGTATTCGTTCAACACTTGTTTGAAAGTTTTTTGGGTATGTTTTTGAAAAAAACGACAAAACGAAGAATCTGTTAGATGAAGTAAATCAGCAACGGTTTGACTGCTGATATTTTCGGCATAATGATTCGTTATATACTCAAAAACTCTTTCGATTCTTTCGGCCTGCTGCGGATTAATATTGCCCGAAACTACGCCCAAAACTTCATAGTTTGCTCTCGAAAGTTCGTCCAGCACATCCACAAACGTTAGCCACTGTTTCAGCGAATGGCTTTCTGGTAAAGTCTGAAATTTATTCCTAAAAACCATTTCATTACTAGAAAGTGGAAACACAACTCCTTCTTGAGCTACTTTTATAAGTTGACTAACTTTCTCAAACTCTGGAAATTGAGTGAGCAGAATATTCAATTGTTCGGGCGTAATTTGTAGCACATATTCTTCGTAATGTTCGCTTTCAAAACCCAAATCAAAGCTTTTATGTGGAATATTTGAGTTAAGCAAAATCACAACGCCATCTTCGTAAGCATATTCTTTGTTTCCGATATAAAGCTGACCTTTTCCGTGCGGTACACACACCAGTTCGATTTCGGGGTGAAAGTGCCACGACTTCATCGAACAAGTGCGAGTATTTATATTATGATACACCCGCAGCGATAAACCTTGCGAGGGCTGAACCACTTCTAAAAAAGGTTTTTTAGACTTCATTTGCTTAATTATTCTAATAAATAATAAAGATAAGGCAATTTAGTGTTAGAAAAAGAAAAAATAAGTAAACTTTATAATTGATAGTTCGCCTAATTTTGTACCAAATATTTTATGCCTATGCCAAATAAAACCTTACTTATCAACCGAATAGCAGTTTCGACTTTCTTTTTTGTTAATGGATTTTTATATGCCAATTGGACAGCCCGTCTGCCTGAATTACAACGATTCTTCGGACTGAATAATGCTCAATTAGGTTCGGTGCTGTTTTGTATTGCACTCGGGTCGATGGCCGCCATGCCTTTTGCGGGTTGGTTAGGTAGTAAATTTGGCTCCGATACTATTGTTAAAATCACAGCTTTGCTGTTCTGTGTGGCTATTCCCTTAGTAGCAATTTCGCAGAACGAATGGATAATTCGCCTCTGTTTTTTCTTTCTTGGAGCTGCTTCTGGCTCTATGGATGTAACAATGAACGGACAAGCTGTTTTAGTAGAAAGGTTGTGGGGAAAAGTGATTTTTTCATCGTTTCATGCGGTTTTTAGCATCGGAATGGCCATTGGTGCGGCTGTGGGAGGTGTTTTCTCCAGTTATCAAGTGTCGTTACAATCGCATTTATTTGTAATTAGTATTTCGGGCGTTTTGCTCTCTATTTGGGCTTCGTCAAAATTGTTAAAAGATACGCCGACTGTGAATGAAACAGTAGTTTCTGAAAGTAAAACTGATAAATTTTTAGCCTTAAAAACAATTTTACCTTTCGGAATTATCGCTTTTTGTTGCATGACTGGCGAAGGCTCAATGGTGGATTGGTCTGCTATTTTCATGAATAAAGTTGTTGGGCAAAGCGAAGTGTTGAGTGCGTGGGCATTTGGAGCATTTGGCGTATCTATGACTATCGGACGAATATTTGGTGATTACTTTACGCTTAAACTCGGCAAACAAAAACTGATGTTGATTGATGCTTTGCTGTCGATTGCTGGCTTAGGAATTGCCCTTGCTTTTGTCTCGGTTTGGAGTACGTTTGTAGGATTCTTTTTAGTTGGTCTTGGGCTTTCTACGATTGTACCAATTGTATTTTCTTCGGCCGGTAATCTTAAAAATATCAGTCCATCAGCAGGAATTTCGATGGCTACTTCGATTGGTTATAGTGGTTTTTTTATAGGTCCGCCAACGATTGGCTATTTGGCTGAGGCTTTTGGTTTGCGAGTAGGACTTGGTTTTGTACTATTTTTATTTGTGTTGATGGCGGGAGTTTTGGGTGTGATTATTCGCAAAAGTGAAGACTAACTAAAGTTTTCATATCGAAAAAGCATTTGAGAGATTTCATTCTGATTTTTCTTTAGTTCAAGACTATCGGTACACAGAATACCTTTCTGTTGAAGTGCTAATAATGTACGATTGAGACTTCGTAATGTGATGCCAAGATAATCGGCTAAGTCTTTTTTGCTAAGTTTTAGTGGTTGATTTGAGAAGAGAAAGATGATTTTTAAGATAGAATATTCTAAAGGATAGTTTTGTTGGTATGATGCACGGCTCGAAGTTTGAGCAAGTCTTTGAGCTAATTCCTTCAAAATTAGTAAATTAAGTTGCCAATTATTTTGTAGCATTTCTACAAAATAATCTCGATGAATTCGTAACACTTGTAAATTACTAATAGCTTCAATATTAGTCAGACTTTTGGTATTATGGAGAATTTCTAATTCTCCAACAATTTCACCACTACCCATAAATTCGAGTATATAATCCTTCCCATTGCTTTCTGTGATATAACACTTTGCAATTCCCTCTTTAATGATGTAGATGTGAGAAACCGCTTCGTTCTGAACAAGTATCTTATCTCGTGCTTGTATTTGTTTTTCAGTAACAATATCGTTTTTTAAGGCTATTTCCGACACACACCTCAGCAATTCTTGATTATAACTTATCATTTTGTAATAGGGGACAAATGTCCTTTTGGATACTAAATCTGATGTACAATTTTGCAAAATCATTTTGTTTATTACAAATTTATTGCAGTGTTTGATGAAAAAAATTGATTATTCAGTATTGCCAAAAGTAGAGTTACATTTGCATTTAGATTGTTGTTTGAGTTTCGATGTTGTACAGAAAATAGACCCAACGATTAGTTATGAAACTTATCAAGAATCATTTATTGCCCCTCCTAAATGTACTGATTTAGCTGATTATATTACTCGTGCTGTTAGTGGCTGTAATTTGATGCAGACTGGCGAACAACTAAGATTAGTAACACTTGATTTATTCGAGCAGCTTAAAAACGATTTTGTCATTTATGCTGAGATTCGATTTGCTCCACTTTTGCATACATTTAAGGGTTTGCTTCCTAATGAGGTTGTATCAATTGTTAACGAAGCTGTAAGTGAAGGAATCGCACAGACTGGTGTAGAAGCTGGATTAATTTTGTGTACTTTGCGTCATTTTTCGGAAGAACAAAGTATGCAAACCGTGAAATTGGTTGAGAAATTTAGAGAGTCGAATATTGTTGGATTTGATATTGCCGCCGATGAAGCAGGATTTCCGATAGATAACCATGTAAAGGCTTTTACTTATGCGAAAGAAAAGAATCTATACATAACCGCTCATGCTGGTGAAGCCAAAGGGTCCGAAAGTATGTGGGAAACACTTCAGTATTTTCATCCGACTCGTATTGGGCACGGAGTTAGATGTGTAGAAGACACTGAATTAATGCAGTTTTTGAAACAAAAAGACATTCACCTCGAAGTATGTCCCACCAGTAATGTTCAAACTAATGTGGTTGATAAAATAGCAAACCATCCCCTTGATAGAATTTATCAAAACGGAATTTCAATGAGTATCAATACCGATGCTCGCACTATTTCAGATGTGAACTTAAGAAAAGAATATGAAACGTTAGAGGAGTATTTTAACTGGGGAAAAGAGCATTTCTTAAAATGCAATCTTGAGGGTATCAAACATGCTTTCATTTCATCAGAGAAAAAAGCTATTTTAGTAAAAAAAATAAAAACTGTGTGGAATAAAACCAGTTAAGTCCAAGTCCTCTACTAAAAACAAAACCAATGAACATTAAAGTAATTGCTTTCGATGCCGATGACACCCTGTGGGTAAACGAACCTTATTTTTTAGAAGCTGAAAATAAATTCTGTGCTTTGCTTGAAGATTATTTGCCCCACCACACAATCTCGCAAGAACTCTTTAAAACTCAGATGGATAACCTGCCATTGTACGGATACGGCGTGAAAAATTTTACGCTTTGTATGATTGAAACGGCTCTTAGAATCTCTGATAATACATTGAATGTGAGTGTCTTAGAGAAAATTATTGAGAATGGAAAGGAGATGTTGCAGAAGCCAATTGAACTGCTTGATGGAGTAGAAGAAACACTAAAATCTTTATCGGAAAAATACCGACTCGTGGTAGCCACAAAAGGTGATTTGCTCGACCAAGAACGGAAATTGAAGAAATCGGGAATTGAGCATTATTTTCATCATATCGAAATCATGAGTGAAAAGAAAACACCTGATTATGAGAAACTTATTAAGCATCTCGATATTAAGCCCGAAGAATTTTTGATGATTGGAAATTCGATAAAATCGGATGTATTGCCAGTTTTAGAAATCGGTGGATATGGTGTGCATGTGCCGTATCACACGACGTGGGCTTACGAAAAAGTTGACCATAATATTGATAGCCCAAATTTCAGAAAAGTTGATTCGATTAAGGAGATTTTGCCGTTTTTGTTGGGGTAGAATTTATATATTTCTCAGAAAATCATCAAACATCATTACTCGGCGAAATCCTTTTTTTCTCAGGCCAGTTGCGAGAGGTTTGTCTCTTGTGAGGAATGGCAAATCTAATTGAATCGACAAGGCTAAATAGGCTGTATCTTTTATATCAATGTCGTTGAGTAAAAGATTTGATTTTTCGAGAGATTCTGGACTTAGAATGTAGTTTGGCAAGACAGTGATTTTAGAGAAAACTAAGATTGACCATTTGAAAAACTCATCCTCATTCATTTTAGTACGAAGTAGAAGTTGAGATTTGTATTTCTCAACTTCTACTAAAACAAATTCAGGCAAGTAAAAGTCATAAAATTCTAAAATAGGCTTATAACTTGCATTGCCGCTTATAAGCATACTCATCAGAATATTGGCATCTATCACATAGTTTGTCATCAGAAAAGAAACTTACTTTTTTCTTGTTCCCAAGCCATGTTTCGTGATAGTTGCCATTGCTCGTCATTTATAAGGTCAGACTCTTCTAAATCTGCCAAAATATCTTTTGCAGAAGCCTTTAGTTGAAGTTTCTGTAAATGTTCTTTCAAATAATTTTCTATCTGATTATAACCAAGCGTTTGTACAAATGCTTCGTCAAGTTGTAGCTTAAATTCAACCATAATGATTTGATTATAAAGCTAATTTAAGAACATTTTATAAAAGAATCAAGTTTTGAACTAATCTCACAAATTCCCACTCGCTTTTTTGTATCTTACACTTGCCACCAAGAAATTATAAATGCTACTTAGGTATTGATTTTCAGCGTTTTGTAATGAATATTCAGAGTTTTTTAGGTCTGAAATCACGATTACGCCTTTCTCAAATCTGAATTTATCGGTTTCTAAAATTTGTTGAGCGAGCGTGATGTTTTTCTTGGCTTCTTCCAAATTGAGTTTCGATTGTTGCAACGTATTCCACGTACTTTTAGATTCGTAATTGAAATCATTTCTCAAACGCTCCATATTTAGCTGATTGATTTTCTGACGAACCAAAAAATCTTGACTCGAAAGTTTGGCTTGTTTGCCATCGAAAATAGGAATATTCGCACGAATTCCTACATAATTGGCCGTAAACCAAGTTCCACTTGCAAACGGATTGAAAGTATCGGCAATCTGAAATGCCGAATAATTTCCGTAAGCCGAAACCGTTGGCAAATTTCTTGTTTTTTGTTTTTGTAGGTTCAGTTCGTTCAATCGAAGGTTAATTTCTTCAGCTTTTACTTCGGTTCGTTTGTCGGTATTCGATTGGTTATCAACGATTTGAGAATAATTTAGAATCGATGTTAAATCTTCGGCTGGCTCGGCTTTATCGTTGGTATTCAACTGATATTGAAGCGTAACTAAGCTTAATTCATAATCTTGTACGTTTTTAGTTTGGGCGAGTTTCGCATTGCTAACATCAAGCGAAAATTTATCTAAATCATTTTTTAGAATCGTTCCCTGCTCAAATTTTACCTGAGCGGCTTCCAGATAGGCATTGGCTCTTTGCAAAGCAATTTCCGATAAACGTAATTTTTCTTTATTGAAAACTGCCGAAAAATAAGCCTCCGTAATGCTTTGTTTGAGATTAATTTTTTGTTGCTCAAGTGTGTTTTTCTGAGCTTCGGTTTGGGTATCATTCACCAAACGGTCGATTTTTTTGTTGGCATCATACACTTTCTGCTCAGCTTGCAAAGCAAAAGTATTATTGAACGGACGCCCCAAACGCACAATCGTTTGTGATTCGCTCGAACCTGGCAAAGCAAAAGGTAAAACCGTAGTTTGGAGTTGGGTATTCCATCGCACATCGCCGTTGGCACTAACTTGCGGTAGCCATTTGGCCTTGATTTTATCGTTTTCGCTATTGGCAATCTGAATATTTAATGCCTGAGTTTTCAGCTCAATCCGATTTTCGATGCCTCTCTGAATCGCTTCATTGAGTGTGATTTTCTGAGCAAAAACTGGAAGTGTTTGCACCAAAACAATCGAATATGTAATCAATCTAACAATGTTCTTTTTCATGTATTTTGTAATTTTTTCAAATCTAAACACCTTATTTAGAAGAATTTTTTTTTTCTGCCTAAAACGGAAAAAAACAACCATAAAACTGTGAAGTTTTGGTGCTAAAAAGCTTTGCTTACGACCTAAAAACTGCGGCAGGTTCGAGTTTGGTTATTTTTCGCATGGCCAAAAGACTTCCCAAAACGGCAATAAAAAGCGTAACTATGACCAAGAAAACCGTGAGTTCGGGCGTAATCTGAATATCAAGATTCTTTTTGGTGGCCTGCACAAAACCAAAGAGTAGAAAATATGCCACCGCAAAACCCACAATCGAATAGATAGTTGCTTGCCAAAGAATCAGGCCTCTGATAACTCCGTTTGTTCCGCCGATGGCCTTGATTGTGCCATAATCTTTGATGCGGTCGTTTACGGCCGAAAACATCGTAAGTCCAACAATTGCAAAACCAGTTATGATGGCAAAGACAACCAAAAGCCCAAAAGAGGCCACAATTCCGCTATTGAGAGCAAAGTATTTGAGACTTTCGTCGGTAAATGTTTTTCCATCACGGGCTTTTACGCCTGGAATTTCTTTATTAATAGCTCGAATTACCTGCTCGACCGAAGCTCCGTTTTCCCATTCAACCAAAAAGGCTGATGCTTTGGTCGTTGGAATTTTACAGAGTTTTCTGGCACGGTCAACAGTCGTAAATCCGTAAGCTACGCCCAAACCTTTTGCTCCTTTGGTTTGTCCGACTAACACCACACGATTACCATTGTATTCAAAATGGTCGCCAAGTTTGATATTTTTTCCTTGAATCGGGTCATAAGAATCGCCAATGACTGCCCCTTCTTGTTGGAGGTCTTGGAGGTTGCCAAAGGCAAATTTCCACGGCCCACCTGCATACGATGGTGCTTGTGTACCAATCATCGTGATGCTGGTTTTTGTGCCGTTGCTAAACTTTGCACTTCCACCACCCACAATCAACTGATTGACTTTTTTTACGCCATTGATGCTCATGAGTTCTCGATAAATTCGCATATCGAGTAGGGGTAAATCGCTGACTTGCTGGCTTTTATCGCTCACTACCCAAATGTAGTTTTGGTTAAATTTTGCCAACGAAATAGTGCTATTGAGCAACGAAAAACAAATGCCGATTTGCTGTCCAATCAGAAAGACCGACAGGATGATACCAAACAAGATTCCAAACATTTTGGTCTTGTCGTACCACATAAATTTGAATGCTTCTTTTAACATATTCTGTGGGGCGATTCTTCCGAATCGCTCATTAATATTGTGTAAAATGAAAAGTCTGCTTATTGTTCGACCCTGATGGGGTCGTGTTATTGGTAGGTTGTGATTTTTCTACCAATATCTAACCCCTAACGGGGTAATTTCCATCGAATTAAAGATGTCTATGCGATTGAAAATTATTTATAGCGATTTGTAAAATCAACAATCCCTAATTTGTAATCTTTAATCTTCAATTTTGACTTTATTTCAATAAAATCACACAATCAACTCGGCTACCGATGAGTGGCATTTTGCCTGATTCCAAACGAATCGAAACATCACGCACACGGCGGTCTTCTTGCTCAGTTGATTGGTCTTTGAAAAGCGATTTTTGTTTCAAATAATCGGCGGCGTAACTTACCGAACCATTGGCAAGAGTATCGCCCGTTGTTTGCGAAATGATAAGTGCTTTTTGTCCGAGTTGAATTTTTTCGGCATACAATTCATCCACTTCCGTCTTAGCGATTAATGAGCCAGTTGGAGCAAATTCGGCAATTTGGGTAGTATTTGTTACATAATCGCCCGTTTTTACGGCAACCTTCAGCACCTTTCCCGAAACCAAGGCATCCACTTTTTTCTGATTTACAGCGGTTCGGAAATAATTTATATCGGCCTGTAATTCACTGATTCGGCTCTTCGATTGCTCAATGTTGGCGGCTGCCATTTCTACATCTTTTATCAATCTATCAACCGTAGCTTTGCTATCGTCAACGGCCTGTTTGGTTTGAGCATTTCCTTCAAACAAGCGGAGGTTTCGCTCGTAGGTGTCACGAGCATTTTTTAGACTAACTTTGGCTGCTTCCAGATTGACCTGATTGACGGCAATAGCTGCTTTTTGCGTAGCTATTTTGCTTTCTGACTGAGCAAGTTGGGCGTTTTCGAGGCTATTTTCAATCGTAAGTAAACTTTGTCCTTTTTGCACGATTTGGTTTTCTTTGATTAAAACCGCCAAAACTTTCCCGCTTGTTCCTGCCGTAAAATTTAGGATACCATCTTCTGGTTCGATGCGAGCAACGCCCAAAATGCGATTATTGGTAGTAGGAACTTTGGCGAGCGAATCGGCTTTGGCTTTTTCGGCGGCTTCTTTGTCTTCTTTAGTGCCGCAAGAAGCCAACACTGCCATTGTAAGAATAGAAATAATGTAATTTTTCATGCTTTTAAATGCTATTTTCTGATTTTTGACGAATCTGATTTGAATGAGTAAATGTTTTATCATTGAATTGGTTGATTAAAAATTTCGGTGGCGATTCCGTTTTTTACTTCAACTACACGGTCGGCGTACTCTTGTAGGCGTGGGTCGTGCGTCACGACTGCCACCGACTTGCCTTGTCGAGCTAAGTTGCGGAGTTCATTCATCACAACTGATAGCGAATCTTTATCGAGTGAAGCGGTTGGTTCATCGCAAAGAATCAATTTTGGGTTTGTCACCAAAGCCCTTGCGATGGCAATTCGTTGTTGCTGGCCACCTGAAAGTTCTTTCGGTAGGTTTTTTCGGCGGTTGGTCATTCCTACAATTTCTAAGGCTTTTTCGACTCTTTTCTTAATTTCTCCGCCCGAAACTCCTTGTAATTTCAATGGAAAAGCCACGTTGTCTTCGGCATTGAGCGGGGCAAGCAGATTGAAACTTTGAAACACAAAACCGATAGTATCAAGGCGGAGTTTGGCCAACTCATTGGTTTTGAGGTCGTTAATGTATTTTCCATCTACCCATAAATTGCCAAACGAAGGGTAAATCACGCACCCCAACAGCGATAATAGGGTGGTTTTTCCCGAACCCGATGGCCCGATGATGAGCATCAATTCACCTTCGTTGAGTTTGAGCGAGGTGGGTTGAAGAGCAACAATCGTTTGGTCGCCTACTTTATAGTGTTTCCCAACTTCTTTTAATTCCGCAATCATTTTTGTTGATTTATTTTATGTTTCTGTAATAAAAACATTAATTATGATGCAAATATATTATGTTTTCAAAGTAATAAAAAAGAAAAATTGAAAATTTATTTTGAAAACATATTTTATTATGTAGATTTGTTTGTCATTTATTATGAAAACAAAGTAAGTTTAATTTTGTTTAGTAGTATATAAAAGATTTTGTGATGAGTAAGAAAATAGTAGAATTAGTAAATCTTTGGTCGAAGTATGAAGATGAAAATCCAGAGATGAGTATTGCTGATTTTTGTGTGAAATATTTGGCCGAAAACAGTACGCAATCGTTGGAAGAATGGCATAGCGTGCCTGTCAATGGACAATTGGCGGGTTTGTTGGGTAGATTAGTGAAGTATTCAAATCTTTATTCAAAAAAAGCACTCAATCATTTTCCGTTGAATAATATCGAAGATTGGATATATCTGATTTCGTTGATGGATTTGAAGACTCCAAAAAAGAGTGAGTTAATTTATGAAATGTTGTCGGAGTTTCCGTCGGGAATTGATATTATTAAAAGATTAATTGCCGCCGATTTGGTAGAGGAATTTCCTGATGAAAATGATAAACGCTCGAAGCGAGTAAAAATCACTGAAAAAGGGCTACAAGTGTTGGCCGAAAGTATGCCTTACATGGATAAAGTTGGCCGAATGGCTTTTGATACACTAACGCCCAGCGAAAAAACGATGATAGTGAATATCTTGAAAAGGCTGGATAGTTTTCATAACGAGCATTTCAAGAATATACGCAATATTGAATTTGAACAAGCTTTTGAGGTGCTAACGAGCGGAGAATAAAACCCTAAGATTGCATTAACAATCATTAACAAAAAGCCGAGTAAACCCTTCGAGTAGGTTTTGCATCTAAGTATTAAATTCCAATAATTAAGGAAGTTTAATAATAGAAAAACAAAACGAGAAGACTATGAGAAAGCTAATGATTGTGGCAATGTTGGTAGCAAGTGCTGCCGTGGCCAATGCACAAAGAGGATATGACCGCAATGATGATGCCTACGGACGACGTGGCAATGACAATGGACGCTACGATAGAAACGATAATTATGGTAGAGGTGGCTATGATAAAATTGATAGTTATCAACGTGAGGCTCGCCGCCAAATTGCTTGGGGAATTGAAAGTGGACGTATTACATCTCGTGAATCAAAACGTTTATTGCGTGAAGTAGAGCAAATCGAATACAAAGAAAATCGTTATAAACGTGATGGTGTGCTTGACCCACGTGAACGCCGTGATTTAATGGAAGATTTGACAGTCTTGAACCGTTGGATAAATCGAGAAAAACGTGATGGCGACCGTGTAACTTACGAAGACTTTAGTCGAGGCAATCGTGGCCGTTACGATGACCGTTATAATAGACGTTATTGATTATCCCTGACTAAGTTTAAGGAAGTCTTCGGACTGGGCGTCCCCCTTCAAGCGAAGACTTCCTTTTTTTATACCATAATCTAAACCTCCTCTGTCTGCAACTGCTTTTCATAAAGTTCACGATACGCTCCACCTTTTTCGTAAAGTTCGTCGTGCGTGCCTTGTTCTACAACTTCTCCATTGTCCAAAACCAAGATTTTATCAGCCAGTTTAGCCGACGAAACTCGGTGAGAAATAATCACCGAAGTACGGTTTTGCATGATGCGTTGGAGGTTATTCAAGATAATATTTTCGGTGTTGGTGTCAACAGCTGAAAGACAGTCATCGAGAATTAAAATCTTTGGTTCACGGGCAATTGCACGAGTAATCGAAAGTCTTTGTTTTTGTCCACCCGAGAGCGTAATGCCTCTTTCTCCGAGTTTTGTATCAAATTTTTCAGGAAAATCCATGATGTTTTGATATAAATCGGCATCTTTTGTTGCTTGAATTACTTGTTCGTCAGTAATATTTGGTGAGCCAAATTTGGCATTGTTCATAATCGTATCCGAAAATAAAAATACTTCTTGCGGCACATATCCCATTTGGCTACGTAAATACTGAACATTGTATTCTTTTATCGAAACACCATCGAAGAGAATGTCTCCGCTCGTGGTATCGTACATTCGCACAATCAGGTTCGCAATTGTACTTTTCCCAGAACCCGTCGTGCCGAGAATAGCTACTGATTCGCCCGATTTTATATCCAAATTAAAGTTTTTGAGTGCTTGAATGCCCGAATCGGGATAAACAAAATCAATGTTTCGGAAACTGATATTTCCTTCGATTGGAGTAGTCAGATTTTTTGTAGAAACGATTTCGGATTTTACCTGTAAAAACTCATTGATACGTTTCTGCGAAGCGGCTGCACGCTGGATTTGGCTCGATGTCCAACCCAGAGCAATGAGCGGCCAAGTGAGCATAAATACGTACATGATAAACTCCGTTACGTTTCCTGGTGTTAATCTTCCTGCAATAATCTCTTGTCCGCCCACATATACGCACAGTACCGTACTTAAACCAATCAATAAAGCCGTTGTTGGCGAAAACAAAGCATCGACACGAGTCAATGCCAATGATTTTGATTTATAAACATCACTTTCTGCCGTAAATCGTTTGGCTGAATCGTCTTCACGGGCAAATGCTTTCAAAACTCTGATTCCAGAAAATGCTTCCTGCACAAACGTTGAAAGTTTAGAAAGGCTTTTCTGAATTTCTTCCGAACGTTTATTCATGGTGCTACTAACCATAAAAATACTGGCCGAAAGCACTGGCATTGGCAACAAAACCCACCAAGTAAGACGAGTATTGACCGAAAACATATAGCTCAGAACCAATACAACCAGCACAAACATATTCATCAAATACATGAGCGATGGCCCGACGTACATCCTTACTTTACTCACATCTTCCGAAATACGTGCCATTAAATCACCAGTATTGTTTTGACGATAAAAACTCAGCGGAAGGCTCTGATAATGAGCATAAATTTCATTTTTCAAATCAAACTCAATGTGGCGAGACATCACGATGATTGTCTGACGAACGGCAAATAGAAATATACCTTTCGAGATAGCCATCGCCAAAATCAATAAACCATAAATACCGATGCTGGTCGTGAAGACATCGTACATGGATTTTTGGGTCTGCGAATTATCGTAGAGAAAATAAATATCAATCGTTTCTTTCACCAAATCGAGTGCATGACGCACGATTTGGGCAGGAATAATGCCAAAAAGATTGGAAACGATGGTAAAAATGATACCCAAAATCAAGTACCATTTGTATTTCAGAAAGTATTTATTGAGGTAAGCGAGATGTTTCAAGAGTTCTGAATGCTGAGTTATGAGTTCTGAGTTGTTTGACCCATAAATTTTAACAACGATTTTTTGAAAATTGTTGCAAAGGGAACCTTTTTACTCAAAATTTTATCTCGCTGCGATTATCATTCCTAAACCAATCACATAGCACAAAAGCATAATGTTGAGTATGGTTGAGGTGCCTTTAGGGGCGTTTTTAAATTCTTTCCAGATATAAATTCCCCAAATTGCGGCCACGATGGTTGCTCCTTGTCCTAAGCCATAAGAGATTGCAGGGCCAGCTTTTCCAGAAGCAATGATATTAAAAGACATTCCTTTGCACCAAATCATTCCACCCAAAACTCCCATCAAGTGGTTTTTGAATGAACCATTAAAATAATCAGCATAACTAACAGGTTTTCCCTCGAATGGGCGTTTCATTAGTAAAGTATTGAATAAAAAATTACTCAGTAAAACACCAATCGCAAAAAAGAAAACGGCAGTATATGGACTTAATTTTCCTGCTTCGGGAACATTGAAATCAGGAAACATTGATGCGGCCACATATTTATAGAAATAACCCATCAGAATACCCGCCACGACTGACAAAACTAAACCTTTGGTCGAAACGCTGCCTTGCCCGCTTTGCATTTTTCGGTAAGCATTGGCGTTTAGTAAAATTGCTAAAACAATTAAAGCCATTCCACCAAAAAGTAGGGTTTTATCACCCACTGGATTATCAATATAATTGACTACCACACCAATGACCAAGGCCAAGCCAATACCTACTGGAAATGCGACTGACATTCCTGCAATCGTAATGGCTGCTACCAACAATATATTTGCGGCATTAAATACAACGCCACCAATAATGGCCGACTGAATACTTTGACTATCAGCTTGTTGTATATCAGCTAAGAAACTTCTACCACCTTCACCAATGCTTCCAAAAGTAAAAGCAAAAATGACAGACATTAATAAAATACCAAGTACATAGTCCCAATAAAAGGCTTCAAAACGCCAATCTTTAGAAGTTAATTTTTGGGTATTTGCCCACGAACCCCAGCAGAGCATCGTGACCAGCGTAAATATAACAGCGAGGGTATAATCTTGAATGATGAACATAGTTTTGTTGAGTTTAGGTTAGAGGAATTTCTTTTATGATGACTTCGCTTTTGGTAGCTTCGACTACGCTCAGCCACCAAAAGTAAAAACTATGTGGTGGCCGAGCGTAGCCGAGGCCAAGTTGCTGAAGCTGAATCGGTAGCTGAGCGTAGCCGAAGCTATTTCTTCTTATAAGGTCCAAAAGTGCCGATGGTCATTTTTTGTTGTGGTTTGCTCGAATACCATACTAATTCCGATAAATAACAAATCACTTCGGGGTCGGGGTTGAGTAATTTTAGTTTTACTTTATGAGGTGCATCGCTTAGTTCGTATTTCCAGCAAATTTCGTGGCGACGAGTAGTGAATTTTACAGGAAGTTTGACTGTTTCGTGTAATTTTCCATCAACATATACTTCAATTTGAGCAAATTTTTCACTTTTAGAGTCCCATGAACTGCCTTCTTGTGGTTTGGCTTCACCTTTCACTACAAAGCCATTTCCTTCAAAATCTAATTCGATTTCGTTTTCTAAATTTTTACCAATCCATTTTTTATCGAGTGGGTAATGTCCTTTGAAACTCTCCTCAAATCTAACGGTGGTTGGTAGTTGGCTTTTAATCGTAATCATATCGCCCGAAACTTTTCCACCGTTACGCTCGATGTTTTGTATAGCGTGTTTTGTGCCAATTTCATACACATCATTGAGAGAAGTAGAAGTGTATTTAAAATCCATATCTTCGATTTCCTTTAAACCCAATTTCCAGTATTCGGGAATGGCCTTGTAGCCCAACATCGCCCCTAAAATTCCGCCTGCTGAAGATGGATTACAGTCCGCATCTTGTCCGCAGCGAGTAGTGATTTCCATTGTTTGGGTAAAATCTCCTTTGCCGTAGAGTAAGCCCAACACAACATAAGCTGAGTTGATAGTCGCATCAATATTGAAAGGAGCAAAAACACCGTCTGGACAGCCAATATCGTTTGTCCATTTTTGTTGAAGTTCAAACCAAGTTTTTTTCCAATTGTCAGGATACATTTTGTGCCATTTTATCACATCGGCAATACATTTATAATACTGTGATTCCTTCGGAATTGTCTTTAAGGCTTCGTTTACCACATAATTGATGTCATTCGATGTCAAAGCCAGCGAATACATTGCTCCGATATAGACACCACCGTACCAGCCATCACCGTAGTTCATGATATGTCCAATTTTATCCGAAATTTTCGAGGCGGTATTTGGCATTCCCGGCGACATTAGTCCCGCAAAATCAGCTTCTATCTGATAATCAATGCAATCGGCGTGCGGATTGTTGAGCCAATGCCCCGAAGCAGGTGGCATGATTCCTTGCAAAATATTGTAGCGAGCCGCTTGGTTGGCATGCCAAAGCATATAACCCGCATTGGCATAAGATTTAGCGTGAGATTCTACTGGAGCATCGAGACCTTCACGCTCGAATACTTCTACGAATGTCAAATCCATGTAAAGGTCGTCGTAAACTCCTGGATTATTGGTCATTGTCTTTTGTAGTAAGCCATCATACCAAGGAATTTTTTGGTAGTCGTTAATCATTGTTCCGTTGAACTTGAACTCAACTGGAGCTCCGAAGGTAACGCCGATGGTTTGGCCTGCCCAACCACCCATGATTTTATCTTTGAGCTTTTCTTTGCTCATAGTAATCATCTTTTGAGCGTAAGTAAGTGTAGATAATAGGCAGAAAATAATGGGTAAAAGTTTGTTTTTCATGTTAAGGTTGAGTTATTGTTTTTTTTTATTGTCGTGTAAAACAAGGTTAATGTACAAAAATAAATTGTTAAAATACTAAATTCATCACAAATTTTGAGGGTTTCAGAACATTCTTTTATTCTTGCTTTATTGAGAGATTAATTTTGGACAAATAATTTGAAACATTTACTCACAAAACAATGAAGAAGCGATTACTTTCAATATCTGTTTTCATAATCTATTGTGCAATCCTAATCAAGGTTATGGTCTTTAAGGATATGCCAACTATTAGAATAGGCCAACTCATGTTGAATTTTTCGGGAACAAATGCAGGTCATGGACCAAATTTTGTGCCTTTCAAGACCATTTTGCCTTATCTTTTGGGGCATAAAGGATTAATTATTGCGGGAGTTAATTTAATCGGAAATATCGCATTACTTGTGCCAATTGGCTTTCTTGTGCCTTGCATTTACCCAAATTTGAAATGGAAAAGCTTGCTTATTATTGCCATTATCGCTGGTTTTTGCATTGAACTGCCGCAGGTAGCATTAGGAGTGGGCATTTTTGATATAGACGACATCATATTGAATGCACTTGGTCTGATGATTGGCTATTGGACTTTTTTGATTGTCGCACAATGGGTGCGATTAAAAAATTACAAAGCCATAATTGCTGCCACAATTCTTATTATTGTGGTCTGTGTCACCATTTTATATGCCATTTATCCGAAGGAACAGCCAATAAATTTTAGAAAAAATGCTACGAATATAAATTCGGATAATAAAGATGTTATGTTACAAGGCGATGACCCTTGCAATGGTACTGGTGGCACAGGACAGATAATTGAAGTAGGAGATAGCTCACTAAATATCAGAAGAAATGATGGCGTTGTGCAGACTGTTAAGTTTACCAATGGCACTACAATTAAAAATTCAATGGGGCTTGTTTCTAAAGCTGATTTGAAGATAGGAAATAGAGTAACACTCGTGATTGACGAGGCGGAAACGGCATCGTTTATTTTGGTTTGTAACTTAAGATAGTTTAACATCAGGAGATGTTAAAATGCCTCTGCGAAGAAATATTCTTCGCAGAGCGGGGTTACAAAGAATACAGATTACATAAACCCACTATGAGGATTAAAAATAAAAACATCTGTAAACTCTTGTACAGTTTCAAGAATATAAAGATGTTCATTGAAATAGTCCATATTCAGGTCTTCAGTAGCTATCATTTCTATTCTTTTTGAACAAGTAGATATTTGCTTTCGCTTTTCTGAGTCTTGTATCATTTCTGCCATTTCTTGAGATTCTTGAAGAACTGATGAGGATTCATTTATTGAAAGTTTAACTACCCAGTTTTTTATTTTTATATAAATGATTTCTCCCTCAACTTCTATTACAAATTCTTTTGAAGAAAAGGTTCTTTTAACTCTATCTATAAAATTATCTAAATCGAAGTTTGAAAATTGACCTATTAAAATAAAGTTTTCATATGTTTCAAAACACACATTTTTATTATCATAAACATAAGTATAACCTCCATTTTCTTGAACTTCACCATTTATATTTTTGTATAGAGTGCCTTTGGTATTAAAATAGAGAGTCCTTTTAATTTCAGTAATAGGCGTGACTGAAACTATCAATCCAGAAATAATTGGAAGGTATTTTTTTTTACCATTGACTTTTTCAATATTTATGTCCCAATATGCAGTTGTTAAATTTTTTATTAAAACTTCTCCAATGTATCTCACACAAAAATCTAACATTTTATCCGTTTGTAACGAAGGTAATGAGTCTAAAGTAAAAACGTTTAAAATATGCTCTTCAAGAATGTTTAGAGAGTAAATGGAAAGGTCTAATTTTTCTCTAATATGTTTAGGAAAAAGTTTAATTCCCGCATTTAAGTTTTTAGAATTTTCACTTTTCCATTTTTCTAATAAAACCTCTGTTCTATTTGTATTCATTGTCTTGTCCTGAAATAGGTTTACACAAAACTATGTAAACAAATGGCAAGAACCAAGACATTGAAAATTAACATACATCACTCCGCAAAGGAGCAGAAGCTTGAGCTCCCATACGAGTAACCGAAATGGCGGCTGCTTTGCAGGCAAACTCAATTGCTTGTTCTAAATCATTTCCTTCAGAGAGTGCAACCGCCAAAGCACCGTTGAAGACATCGCCAGCGGCAGTAGTGTCAACAGCTTTAACGACAGGAGCAGTAATTAAACGATTGGTAGTCGAATTGTGTAAATATGCCCCTTTTGAACCCAGCGTAATAATGACATTTTTTACACCTTTTTCGTGGAATTTGAGAGCGGCTTGTTCGGCAGTTTCGAGGTCTGTAACTTTTATTCCTGTTAATAATTCAGCTTCGGTTTCATTGGGTGTGATGATGTCGAGATACTGGAAAACAGTTTCGTCGAGCATTTGTGCTGGAGCTGGATTTAATATAACTTTTGCACCACTTTCATAGCATTTTTTGATGGCAAATTCCACGGTCGGAATCGGAATTTCGAGTTGCAGTAAAACCGTGTCATTCGTCGAAATTCGTTCAATCGCTTTTGCTACTTCCGATATTTGCAAATTTCCATTTGCACCCGAAGCTACTGCAATGCTGTTTTCGCCTTTGGCATCAACCAAAATCAAAGCCACGCCCGAAGGATTTTCTACATCAGTAAACACAAAATCAGTATTAATCCCTTCTTTCTGAAAGCCTTGAATGGCTTGTTTGCCGAAAATATCATCTCCAACTTTACTAACAAAAGTTACCTCTGCACCCAATTTTGCAGCAGCTACTGCCTGATTTGCACCTTTTCCGCCTGCATTCATCAGAAACGTACCTCCAAGAATGGTTTCCCCAGCAGCTGGTAATTTCTCAGATTTTACGACCATATCAGTATTTGAACTCCCGATAACGAATATATTTTTTCCTCTGTTCAAGTCCCTCTCCATCGGGGAGGGATTTAGGGTGGGGCTATTTTCTTTCATCTTCCTAAATTCTGTTTTAAATAAACATCCATGATTCGCTTCAAAAACTCTTCTGTGTTGATACTCACGCCAATTTCGGCATTGGGTATTTTGGTTTTATCCATGCGAGTATAACCTTTGTCATCAACTTCAATGAAAACTTTTTCGGTTTTGAATAAATCGGGGTATAGTGCCATTCCAATGGCTACTGCATCAAAAAGAGTAGGGGTTGCCGTATTCGACCAGAGAGTTTTGAGGCCACAAAGTGCATTGGTAAGTGGACTTTGGCGGTAAAGCAATCTTTCTTGCATCATTTTATCCCATTTCACAAAAGCAGTAATGTCAAGCCCTGCATAAACGATGTTTGCTCCCGAATTAACAAACTTTTTAGAAGCTTCAATATCTACTTTCACATTCCATTCGGGGTTGATGGTTGGACTACCGTTATACCCAATATAAAACGAACCAAACATCGCAATTACTTTCTTGGCCAGTTTCAATGCTTGTGGGTCTTTTTCAATAATATCTTTCATATTGGTGACTGGCCCAACCGAAAATAAAATCACTTCATTTGGATATTTGCGTAGTTGTTCGATAATAAAATCTGCCCCTGATTGCTTAATCGGCTTGACTTTACTGAACCCTTTCGACCAATAATATTGCTCGGCGTACCAATTTGCACGTTCGTCTATGTTTGAAGTATTTCGTCCCATAGCTACTGGAATCTGTTCCAAACCAGTTTCATAGAGCATTTTGCAGGCTAATTCAGCACGGTCGTTGGTGCGTCCGTAGCAAGTTGTTATGCCCAAAATTTCAAATTTATCGGTACTGGACAACATTAATGCCACGGCGTAGGCATCGTCAATGTCATCGCCTAAATCGCAATCAAGGATTACTTTTTGTTTTTGAGCTTGTACAGAAATGAATACTAAGCAAAGAATACCAAGTAGAAGGAGTTTTTTCATGAGGTTTTGGTCAAAAAATATGCTCAAATTAAATACAATTTTTTCATTGTTTTACAATATTCTATTCTTGATTTTATTACTGACGAGTGTTTTACAAAAACCTTTTTCAAAGAATGCTAAAATTTTGTTGATAATCCATAATTTTACCCTCTGTTTTCATCTTTAACTAACAACAAAAAATGTTTTCATTCTTCAGAAAGACCCTTTGTTTACTCCTGTTCTTTATACCAAACTTTGTAGTTTTCGCTCAAAATAATAAACCATACATAGTAATGGTTTCGTTTGATGGATTTCGCCACGATTACGTAGAAAAATACAATACCCCCAATATCAAAGAGTTTATCAAGCAAGGAGCAGCGGCCGAAATGATGCGTCCTTCATTTCCGAGTAAAACTTTTCCGAATCATTATACGCTTGTCACGGGGCTTTACCCTGGCAATCATGGCTTGGTGGATAATACTTTCTATGATAAAGGTCGAGATACTTTTTACTCGATTCGTCAACGAGCAAAGGTCGAAGACTCGTATTATTATGGTGGTTTGCCGCTTTGGCAATTGGTGCAGCAAAACGGTATGAAATCGGCTTCGTATTTTTGGGTGGGTTCGGAAGCTCGCATTGAGGGAGAATTTCCGAGTTATTATCATAGATTTGATGATGCCGTGCCGCACAAAAACCGTGTAAACGCCGTCTTCGATTGGTTGAAATTACCCGAAGCCGAACGCCCGCATTTGATGACGATTTATTTTTCGATGGTTGATACGCAAGGCCACGAATATGGCCCTAACGGACAGAAAACCAAAGAAGCAGTTATGGAAGCCGATAGTTTAGTTGGAATGTTGGTGGAAGGTTTGAAGAAAATAGATTTGCCAGTAAATGTAATCTTAGTAGCCGACCACGGAATGTATGAAATGCAAAACAAACCAGAGTATTTTATTTACCAAGAAGATATTTTGGCAGGTTTACCGAAAGACGATTTTATTTTCGTGAATAACAGCACACACGCTAATATTTTTGTGAAAAATAAAGCTAAAGAAGACTCGATTTACAACGTAGTAAAAGCAAGAGAATCGCACTTTAAGGTTTATAAAAAGGCTGAAATTCCTGCAAAACTGCATTTTAATACTCACCCTCGCATTGGTGATTTATTTTTTGTAGTAGAGCCAGCATACAGCATTTATTCAAAAGAATCGTTAGCTAAAAAGCCCGAAACTCGTGCCGTTTGGGGTGTTCATGGTTTCGACCCAAGCATAACCCCTGAAATGGGAGCGATTTTCTACGCCAAAGGGCCAAACATCAAAGCGGGTATAAAAATTCCTGTTTTCGATAATATCCATGTTTATCCGTTCGTAGCGGCAATTTTAGGAATTACTCCACCAAAAGTTGATGGCGATATTAAGGTTTTGGAAGGGATTTTGAAGAAATAGTATGATGTTTTTCTTGATACAAATATTTAAAATCTATATATTTGATTACTAAACTTTTCAAAGTATGTCAACATTAATTTTAGAAGTCAATAGCGAGCAGGAAAAAGTGTTAGAAGGTCTCTTGAAATACATGGATATATCGTTTGAGAAAGTAAAACCCAAAGGAGATTTTTGGGATTCAATCTCGCCCAATGTTAAAGAACGTATTCAAAAAGGATTAGATGATGCTGATGCAGGTAGATATTCATCGGCTAACGATTTTATTGGTAAACTAATAGCTGAATGAGAGAAGTTGTTATTACTGATAATGCTAAAGAAGATATAGAACATATTGCTTCTTTTCTTAAAATACAGTTTTCAAACCAAGTTAAAACTGATTTTTTGGTAAATCTTTCAGAAAAACTGCTTTTTATTGAGAAAATGCCTTTTATGTATCCTAAATCAATTAAAAATGAGCGGGTTAGAAGGTGTGTTATACATAAAAATACCGTTTGTTATTATGAAGTAACGGACGAGCATATAATAATTTTAAGTGTTTTAGATGCTCGAATAGACCCCGATACCCTTAGATTTTGAATGATATATCTGACCAAATAATTATAATTTCTGCTAAAAAGGCTTAGAATTTCAAAATTCTAAGCCTTTTCTAATATGAGCTTAACTTGGTTCTAATTTAGGTGTTGTAGCTTTGTACCATCATAATAGGAAAAGTTCAGTTTTTAGTTTAGAGTAGCCAAAAAAGCAGTTGATATTCGACTGCTTTTTTCTTATCTTACGCATAAAACAAAATAATATAGAAGAGAAATGTTAGATATAATAGTGCCTTTGCTATCCTTGATTGCCTTAGAAGTAATTTTAGGAATTGATAACATCATTTTTATTTCAATTCTGGCCGATAAACTCCCAGAGAACCAACGAAACAAATTACGCTACTGGGGTATTGGCCTTGCAATGGTCATGCGTTTACTTTTGCTCGGTATTATATCGTGGATACTTAAACTTGACCAAACGCTTTTTTCGGTCATGGGTAAAGATATTTCAGGAAAAGGATTAATTTTGATTGCAGGAGGACTTTTTTTGGTTTATAAAAGCACCAAAGAAATTTATCATAAAACCGAGGACGATGCTGATAAACCTCACACCGAACCCGCAAAAAGTAGCTTTTCTAAACTCCTATCAGAAGTCATTATTTTAGATTTGGTGTTTTCGATTGACTCTATCATTACGGCGGTCGGAATGGTGCAGCAACTTTGGGTGATGTACACCGCAGTTGTTGTTACGGTAGGCATTATGTTGGTAGCTTCAAAGCCAATCAGCGAATTTATTCGGAAACATCCTTCGTTTAAGATACTTGCTCTGTGTTTTTTGATGATGATAGGCGTATCTTTATTGGCCGAAGGGCTTCATTTTGAAATTCCGAAAGGATATATTTACTTCTCGATGGCATTTGCATTTTTGGTTGATATTATTCAGATGAAAACCGTCAAGAAAGCATAACGGAAATAACAAGAACATCAACAAGACTATGATAGAAAATAAGAAAATACTCATCGTTGAAGATGAGGTAAAAGTAGCAACTTTCATCAAAAAAGGCCTACAAACTCAAAATTTTGAAGCAGAGGTTGCCGAAACAGGGAATGAAGCCAAACGTTTTTTTGAAGAAGATTCGTTCGATCTTATCATACTCGATATTGGATTGCCCGATATGAGTGGTTTGGAATTTTGTGAGTACGTTCGTCAGAAAAATACTAAAATTCCGATTTTGATGCTAACTGCTCTCGGAAGCGTAGCCGATAAATTATCTGGTTTTGAAGTCGGCACTGATGATTACATGGTAAAACCCTTCGATTTTATGGAGCTTTTGGTGAGAGTAAAAGCCTTACTCAAACGAACTATCGAAATAGAGCAACCTTCCGAAAAACTTAAAGAAGCCGATTTAGAGTTAGATTTAAAAGAAAAAGTTGCTCGTCGTGAGGGAAAGGTTGTGGAGCTTACTGCCAAAGAATTTAGTTTGCTCGAATATTTGATGCTAAACAAAGGCAGGGTAGTATCGAAAGTAGATATTGCCGAAAAAGTGTGGGATATAAATTTTGATACTGGCACAAATTTTATCGAAGTTTATGTCAATTATTTACGTAATAAAATTGATAAAGGGTTTTCAAATAAGCTCATTCATACGATTGTAGGAATGGGCTATATGCTAAAAAATAAATGACGATTCGTACACGAATGGCGGTGCTGTTTTTGGGCATCTTTTCTGTTTTATTGCTTGTTTTTTCGGCGGTAATTTACTTCGAGAGTGAAGTTTACCGCCAAAAAGAATACAAAACCCGTCTTCGTCAGGAAGCCCTTACGGCAGCTACTATTATTTTCAATAAAAATGAAATTAGTCCTGATTTATTGAAACTTTTGGATAAAAATAATGTCACGGCTCTCAATCAAGAAGAAATCATTATTTATGATATTGATGATAAAGTAATCTACGAAAGTGGCTCTGATAGCCCCAATCTAAAACACGAACTACTGAATCAAATTAGAAAACAAAAAGAGCTTTTTTGGGAAGAAAATGACCTTGAAATGTATGGAATTGTTATAAAAAACAATAGCAAAGATTACATCGTTTTGGCATCATCAGTCGATAAATATGGTTTAGAAAAACAACGAAATTTGGCCTTAACCTTAGGTTTTTCGGCATTGCTTTTGGTTTGTATCAGTGCCATCACTGGTTGGATTTTTGCTCGAAGAATGCTCTTCCCGATTCAACAGATGATTAAGAAAATAGACAGAATTCGTGCCTCTCAACTGAATTTAAGACTCGATGAAGGCAATAAAGCCGATGAGTTAGAGCAGCTTTCTATTCGATTTAATCAAATGCTCGACCGCCTCGAACATGCTTTTCAGACGCAACGTTCGTTTGTCTCCCACGCTTCGCATGAGTTACGAACCCCACTCACTGCCATTACTGGGCAAATCCAAGTTTCGCTTTTGGCCAATGATAATCCAGTCGATTTGAAACTCATGATTCAGTCAGTTTTGGATGATGTACAGCAACTTAACAAGTTGACTAATAATCTTTTAGATCTTACAAGCATTGATGCCGATGATACCAAATTTAAACATACATTGGTTAATGTATTGGAAGTTATTTGGCAGATTCGTACCGAATTATTAAAGAAAAACCCCGATTATCAGATATTGATTAGCTTAGATGATAGTGCCGAACTAATGCCCGAAGTGAAAGGTAATGAAGGTTTACTCTTCACCGCTTTGATAAATTTGATAGAAAACGGTGCAAAGTTTTCGCCTACACACACAGTTGAAGTAAAAATCAAGATAGAAAATCAAGTTTTGCTCATTGATTTTCATAACGAAGGCTCGGTGATTCCTGCAAACGAACTCAACCAAATTTTTGAGCCTTTCAAACGTGGTTCAAATTCTCGCAATACTAAAGGGCATGGCGTTGGCCTTTCGCTTACCCGCCGAATCGTGCAACTTCATAAGGGAGAAATCAAGGTAAGGTCTTCGGAAACAGAAGGTACAACTTTTACGCTTTTACTACCCAAATAAAATTCTAAGCCACTTCTAATTTTAGATTAATTCCAGCCTAATGTTGGTGTTTTATCTTTGTTATGTCTTCAGAGGAAGGCATTCATACTAAATCTAAAATTAGAAATAACATGAAATCAAGAGTTATCGTCTTCATATCAGCAATTGGATTATTGTTGGGAAGTTGTACAATTGTGCGTCAGGGGGAAGTAGGTGTGAAGCGTTCGTTTGGTAAAATTAAACCCGAACCATTGATGGAAGGAGCAAGAGGTTTTAATCCGTTTACTACAACTATCATAAAATTACCAACTCGCACAATGAATATGGAGGTACGTTTGCCTCTACCATCAAAAGAAGGTCTTACTGTTCAGTCAGATGTTTCAATATTATATCGCTTAGAAGGAAGTTACGCACCTAAAGTAATTGAAAATTTGGGTAGAAATTACGAACAAGTAGTGATTTTACCAGTTTTTCGCTCGGCGGTAGCAGATATTTCTTCGCAGTACTTTGCCAAAGACATGCATACAGGGCAACGAGCAGGTATCGAAAAATCAATAAAAGATTTGATGATGGCACAACTAAAAGACCGAGGTTTTGTGATTGAAGCGGTTTTATTGAAAAGCATTGTTTTGCCAGCTGGCCTCACCAAAGCCATCGAAGATAAACTCGAAGCCGAGCAAGATGCCCAAAGAATGCAATTTGTGCTTGACAAAGAGCGTCAGGAAGCAAGACGCCGAACCATAGAAGCTGAAGGTGTGAGAGATGCCCAAAAGATTATAGCGGAAGGATTAACACCGCTGTTGATTCGCTTCAAGGCAATCGAAGCATTTAATAAATTATCTACATCGCCCAACACAAAAGTAATTATTACTAATGGTGACCAACCGTTAATGTTAAATTCAGATAAATTGGAGTAGAAGTAAAAACAGTGTCTGGTCTGAGCAGAAATCGTTTTAGGGGTTCGTTTTCATCAGAAAAAAGCCAGACATCTGTTTTAAAATATCCCTTGTACAACAATAAAAATAAATTATTCGAAAAAATATAAATATAAAACAAAATGAAAAATTTCATAAAATATGCGTTCGCTTTCATAGCAATCAGTTCAAGTTCGGTTTATGCTCAAAAATCATCAATTGATTCTCCGCATAACTATAAGCGTCCAGTTTTTCAACAACGCAAATCACTGGCAGAGAGCAATAGCGTAACAATATACAGTCAGCCATCGCATCAAATCCAAAATAATATAAGTTCGGTGCATAACTATAAGCGTCAAGGACGAGTAGATTTTACATCGGAAGCGGCTTTAGCAATACAAATGCCTACTAATCCCATAACTTTTAATCCTTTGGTTTCGTCAAATAATTACAAAGCTCATTTCACCACAACTGAGTTTGGTAAGCAAATAGCGAGCAAAGAAACAAATAACAATCAGACTACGATAAATATCAATAAAAACGAAACTTCGAGTAGCGGAGTTAATTAATCACCCTATCATTCCCGAGCAATCATTGGTTGCTCGGGAAATTTATAATCCAACCCTTATAAACCATGACAATGTTTGAATATAGCAAAATGATACTTGAAAAAGTTAGTTTTGAGCCTCGAATTTTTAAGAAGGAATTGAGGAAAGCACTCCGTCAATCAACCAAAAAAGAATTTAAACAATTGATGAGTTGGTGCAGAGAGAAATTTAGCAAAAAACGAGGTATTTCGCAGATGAGTTTGAGGCAGGAGTGAGTGTTAAGCAAGAAGCGTATCTAAACATTATTCAGATGGAAAATCGTATTTTAATATATATTTTAGGCGTAATAATTCTTTTTCAATTTGGAAGGTCTTACGGGCAAAGTATTGATGGTCAATTGTTTAATAACGAATATACAAGTATTGATGAGGCTTTGAAAAACCCCGAAAAAGTTATTCGTTTAAATCTGAGTAACCAGTCGTTATCCGAATTTCCAAAGGGTCTATCGAAGTTTAAAAACTTAGAATATTTAAGCTTCCGAAATGACCATCTGACAAATCTTTCTCCCGAAATAAGTAGCCTTAAAAAACTCAGAGTACTCGATTTAGGAGGAAACGATTTTACGGTTTTACCTATAAGTTTGACCAAACTCCAAAACTTGGAAGAGTTGTATCTGGACAACGAGAAAAACCTTGATATTCAGCAAGGAATTGAGATTTTAGGCAAATTACCTAAACTTAAAATATTGCATCTGGATAATGATGGGATTGAAAAACTCCCGCCAAATATTAAAAAACTATCGCATTTGGAAACACTCTCTTTGAGTAATAATCTTTTGCGAGTAGTACCGCCACAGATGAAGGATTTGAAACATTTGAAGTATTTGGATTTAAATAATAACCATTTACCAACAAATTTGCATCTGAATCAGCCAGCGGATTATGGACTAAAAATTAGGTTTTAAAATGTTAAAGTAGCGAGTGTTTTACTTGCTACTTTTTTTATTATACGCTTAAATGTTTAGGTAAAGAAATATTTAGACTAAAATCATCCGCAATTGGTGCTAATCGTTTGGGCGGAATCGGAATGATTCCTGACCAAATCGGTAAAGGCTTATCTTCCTCGTCATCGTTGGGCATTCCTGTTCGTAAACGTGCAGATGCCTCCGAAATATCAAAAACCAAAAGCATAGTTTTGTTTACTTCGCTGGGTTTCATGGGACGGAGATACTCCCAACTATTCGGAACAATTTTTTCGGTTAATTCTTTGAAAAACAAATACTTCGCTTCGTAATCATCAATTCGAGTGGCGTTTGAAAAAATAATCACCGAGCGATAATTGACCGAATGGTGAAAAGCTGATTTTGCTACTACTAAAGCATCGGTAAGCATCACTGAAATACAAACGGGTATTCCTGACTCAATTCCTCTCAGAAAATGGCTACCAACTGAGCCATGAATATACAATTTATCTTCTTTCCGAACAAAGGCAGTTGGAATAGAAAAGGGTTGATTATCAATTGAATAGCTAATTGTGCAAAACAAAGCTTCATCTAAAATTGAGTAAATCAATTCTTCATTGTATTGTGTACGCTTCGGCATTCTGCTGGTAGTCGTACGTGGGGTTTGCTGTATCATAATTTTGTGTAAGTTTTTATAATTCAAGTCTAAAATGGTGGTAAACAATTTTCATTCCTTTGTTCAGATAGAGGCGGTGAGCGTCATATCGCTGATGTCCTGAATCGAGATGAACTGCTTTTAACCCTTCTGCTTTTGATTTTTCTACGACATAATCAAACAATGCACCTGCATGACCTTTGCCACGAGCTTCGGGTAAGGTCGAAAGGTCATCAATGTAAATGTAGCGGCCATCAAAAAGCGTGGTTAAATAGCGAAATCCGCACGCTGAAATGGCTTTTCCGTTTTCTTCGATAAAAATCAACGAGTAATTTTCGGTTTGCATTTTCGGTAGTAATTCTAAAAGCAATTCGGGCGTAAGGTGCGGACGCAGGGCTTGCATCACATCGAAACATTTCAAAAAATCTTCTTTGGTTTGAGCGGTTTTGATTTGCATAATGATTTCTGTTTGAAATTTCTTCAACAAAAGTATATCTTTACTGGATGGGTGTAATCAGCCAATTTTAATAAAATGGGTAGTCCAGTTTGAAATATGAGTAATTATATTTAATTTAGATTAATAAATGAATAATTCAATGTCAAGTAGTGAAAATGTATCGAATCAAAACAGGCTTAGTAGTCTGCAAATAAGTATTTTACGACTTTTTTCTCAAGATTTAGAAGAACAACAAACGCTTGAAATTCGTAAAATGCTATTGGATTACTTTGATTTACAACTTCAAAAAGAATTAGAGGTTGTGATTGAAGAAAAGGGCTATACAACAGAAGATTATTATCAAATGTTAAACTCTAAATCCTAATGCTTAGAGTTGTTATTGACACCAATTGTCTCAGAGCTTCGATTCCACCAAAAAGCCCCTTCTATCAGTTATATATTGATTTTAAAGCAGGAAAATTTGAATGGTATGTAAGCACAGAGATACTATTAGAATACGAGGAAATTCTTTCAAATACCTACTCGCCCAATACTGCTAAAATTGTACTTCACCAATTGGCAATTGCTCCAAATGTAATTTTTGCCGAGCCAGCCTTTCAATGGCATTTAGTTGAAGATAAAGATGATAATAAATTCTCTGATTTAGCTCTGAGCATCAATGCCGATTATTTGATTACAAACGATACAGACTTCAATATCTTTAAAACTTTAGATTTTCCAACATTGAGTGTGCTGAATTTGGAAACATTTTTATCTATTTTGAATCAAGATAAATAGACTATGTTACCATATAAATCGCTTTTTTTAATAAATAAAAATCTCAAAACGCCTGTTTATCAGCAAATTACGAATCAGTTTACGAGTTTGATTCGCAACGGTACGCTAAAATCAGGACAAAAAATACTAAGTTCAAGAGTTTTGAGCGAAGTGCTGGGCGTTCACCGAAAAACCGTTATTATGGCTTTAGATGAACTTTTGACTCAAGGTTGGCTCGAAACCAAACAAGGAAGTGGAACATTCGTGGCTAAGAGTCTTCCAGAAATAAAACCACAAAAACTCAAAGAAAGCGAGAATATTTCTATCAAAAAAGCGGGTTTTAGCTTTGAACAAAAACCTATTTTATGCCGAGAAGTAGTAAAAGCATCGGATAAATTACATTTGGATGATGGTTTTCCCGACCCTCGTTTAGCTCCCTTGCTCGACTTGGCGAGAGCCTATCGAGGTAATTTAATTCATGGAAACTCTTACGTAAAACTTGGCTACGGTGACACCAAAGGCTCATATTGGTTAAGACAAGAATTGGCAACGTATTTGAATGAAAGTAGAGGTTTGAAGATTACGCCCGAAAATGTGCTAATTGTACGAGGAACGATGATGGGAATGTATTTGCTTACAACGGCATTCGTGAAAGCAAACGATTATGTGGTATTGAGCGAAATGACTTGGGCAAGTGCCAAAATAAATTTCCAACACGCAGGAGCAAACATCCTGACAATTCCGACCGACGAAAACGGAATTGTGGTTGATGCGTTGGAAGAATTATGTGAAAAATACCTGATAAGATTAATTTACGTTACCTCGCACCACGATTATCCAACAACCGTTACGCTCAAAGCCGACCGACGAATAAAACTCTTGAAATTGGCCGAAAAGTATCGTTTTATTGTCTTTGAAGACGATTATGACTATGATTTTCATTACCAAAGCAAACCACTTTTGCCACTTGCCAGTGCCGACGAAGTAGGAGTGGTGCTATATTCGGGGTCGTTTACTAAAAGTATTTCGCCTGCTTTTAGGGTCGGGTATCTGATTGCTCCCGAAGAGGTGATAGAGCATTTATCGTATTACCGCCGAATCATCGACCGACAAGGCGATGTCATGCTCGAAAATGCCATTGCCGAACTCCTGCATGAAGGCATTATACAGAAGCATTTAAGAAAGTCGTTGAGAGAATACCGAGAACGACGAGATTTTTTCTGTGAATTATTAAGCCAAAAACTCAAAAACGAAGTCAGTTTTCAGATTCCCGAAGGAGGAATGTCGGTCTGGACAACCTTTGATAAAAGCATAGATTTGGTAAAAACTGCCGAAAACGCCCTAAAGAATGGACTTTATTTCTCGAATGGCATACAACATAATTTGCCCAATAACACTATTAATGCTACACGTTTGGGTTTTGCTTCTTCTTCGGTTGCCGAACTGGAGAAATGTGTTGAAGTATTGAAGAAAAGCATACTAAATATTTGATTTGAAGAGCGAATAACATATTTTTGGTAGAAAATAAAAGAGAAATGGTAAGAACTAATGAAATATCGGAATTGCCTAAGACCTTAGCTGAGTTCTTGATTTGGGAGCCAAATGATGGTTTTAAGTATGAGTGGAATGATGGTGAGCTAATCAAATTTACGGGGATGAACAAAAAACAGCTTTATATATATGACTTACTCCTTGAATTATTTATTGATAAAGGACTAAAAAAACGAGGCACTTTTGTAGCAGAATATGATACAATGCTCACAGGTATTCAGATGAGAAGACCAGATATTGCATATTTAACAAAAGAGCAAGTGCAACGTACTAAAGCGGGTATTGATGAAATTCCAGAGTTTGTTATAGAAATATTATCCGAAACCGATAATGTAAATAAAGTAGAAGAAAAAGTAGCCGAATATTTTAAAGCGGGTGTAAAAGTAGTTTGGAATATTTACCACGAAACAAAAGCAGTATATGTTTATACTTCAAGAAAAAGTGTAAAAATTTGTACAGACGATGATATTTGTTCAGCTAACCCAGTACTACCCGAATTTGAAATAAGTGTCAATCAGATTTTTGAATAGTGCTAAATAACATCAGTTCTTTTTCTCCAAACTGTATCATGCTTTCAAACTGCATTCCTATTTTTCTGATTAAACCAATAGATTTTTCATTCTCTGGATTTACGATGGCTACTATACGTTTGATTTTCAGTACATTAAGTGCGTAGTCAAGTGTAGCGGATGCTATTTCAAACCCAAAACCTTTGCTGATAAGATTGGGTAAAAAAGCAAAACCAATATCAATATCGGGTATAGTATCACGTTTGATCAGGCCACACATTCCAATAGTTTTTCCATTCTCTTTTGCTACTACGGCATAAAAACCAAAGCCATTTTCGGCATAACTTTTTAGGCTGCCATTCAGCAAATAGTTTTCAGCATCTTCAATCGAATGCACATTTCTATCACCAATAAATTGTAGCCATGTGGGCGTATTGAGCAATTCAAGGATAAAAGGTGCGTCGTCAAGCGTGAATTGACGTAGAATTAATCGTTCGGTTTCTAAAATTTCCTTCATCTTTTTAAACTCCCCTTTAGGGACAGTCGGCCGTTGCCGTTAGGGGCATTAATAAAACCTCAACTCCGCTCGTCGATTGCGTTGTCGGGCATCTTCGGTGTCGCTATCGGCTTTTTTACCGCCGTCGCCTTTGAGTTTTATGCGGTTATCTTTGATGCCTTTGTTGAATAAAAAACTTGAAATCACCTTTGCCCTAAACTCTGACAGATATTGATTTTGTCGGGCATCGCCTATGTTATCGGCATAACCCGTAATTTCAATATTCACATCGGGCGAGTCGAGTAGTTGTTTGCTAATTTCTTCTAAAATCTGTTTCGATTCTGGTTTCAAAACACAACTACTTTGGTCGAAAAAAAGCGTTTTTTGTTCTAAATTAAATGTTTTTTTCTCAGTAGTGTAGGCTTGTTTTTCCATCTGAACAATCTTTGTTTCTACTGCCGCTGAAGTAGTGTTACTCAAAAAATTGGTCTGTTTTTTTTGCTTTGGTTCAAGCACAACTAACACTTGGTTGACACCTTCAACCGCCAAAAACTCTCTGATTACCTCTTTTTCTGTATTTGAATTGATAGAAATCTTGTAATTACCACCAGTTTTGAGTTGCCCCAAATACATATTATTAGTCTTCGATAACACAATTTGTTTTTGTGTGCCACCAGAGACTTCAAAAATATTAACATTCTGTAATTCTACCTCGTTTTTGATAATAAGATTCAGGAATGATACTTTTTTGATGAGTTTTGCTGTGTTCTCGTGTACGGTTTCATCAAACGTTTCAATGTCAATTTCACTCAAAAATTTCTGATAACCTTCAGCCATAACTTCAACCATCAGATGCTCTCTTTCTGTAAAGTTATGGTCAAAAACCGATGCTTCTCGGCTGGTAGCCTTATTGATCACATTGTTTTTGTAAGTTCCTGTGAGTCGAAATTGTGCAGGAATTGCTTTGTTTTCGAGGGCATCAACTGCCTGAAAAACTTGTTTATTTATCGGAATTCCTTGGTCTTGCTCAGCTTCTTTTTCCTTTTTTCGTTCCGAAAACTCCAATAAAAGTTGATTGATTTTTGATTTCCCATTAAAAACCAAAGGGATTTCAGCAATAGCCGTTGATTCACTCAGATTTTCGAGGTTCATCAATACATTTGAAACGATATAGCCATTAGTTTTGGCCTGAAAAACACATTGTTTGGGTAGTGTTTTTATCTCAAAACTGCCATCTCCTTTACTTTTGGTTTCTTGTGTATTTAATTGACTATCAGTATAAATGATTTTTATTTGGGTAGCCAGCGGCATTTTGCTTTTATAGTCTCGGATGATGCCTTTTAGTGTAACCGTTTGGTTTTCTTGACTCATTGCCGATGTAGTGAATATCGTCAAAAGAATCAATAAGAATAAACTACTTTTCATTGATTAGGTTAGTGTATAATTTTAAGCACAAAGTGATCATGATTTCAAAATGGCCCCAAATATAGTACTCAAACTTTGTAAAGCCTCAACTATAACTGCTTCATTTTCAACAGGGATTTTCAAGAATACTTTTCCTGACTCATCTCTATAAATAAGGTGTTCGAGTAGAGCCTTGCTTTCTTCGGGATTTTTTAAGGTTTGGGTTAATTGTGTGAAAAATTGAACGCCATTTTTTATCAATTCTTCGCTTGGACTACTTTCTGCCTGCTCTTCATCAGCGTTTGGCGTTGTTTCCTGTACATCATCATCACCTAAGAAAGTGGTGACATTTTCTGGCAGCTCAATCAGCGATTTTTCTGCATTATTGGTAAAATTCTGTTCTTCTGCTTCGTGTTCTTCGGTGGCATCAATGATGGTATTTTCGTCTTGCGGAGCATCGGTCAGGTTTTCAACCGAACTCATAAACTGCTTGAATTTATCTTCGCCCAAGAAAATCGTATCTTCGCCTCCATCAAGTACGCCTTCGGCCATTGCACCTTTAAATTTCAGCACATCAAGCATTTTATGCTCAATCGTTCCCGTCGAAACCAGATTAATGATTGATACATTTCGTTCTTGTCCAAGTCGGTAAATGCGGGCGATGCGTTGCTCTAAAATCGCTGGATTCCACGGAATATCTAAATTTATCAGCAACGAAGCTGATTGCAGATTCAAACCTACTCCGCCTGCATCGGTCGATAAGAAAACTCGGCTGTCGGGGTCGTTTTTAAAATTATCAAGCAAATCTTTTCGCTTCACACTCTCAATGCCTCCGTGAAGGTTTTCAAACTTAATGCCTCGTTCGGTCAATTCTTGAGCCACGAGCCTCGTCATGCGTTCCCATTGACTGAAAATAACCACTTTTTCGTCCGAATTTTCAAAAAACTCGTCCAAAATATTCATTACTTCTTCAATCTTAGTATCGTGTCGAGTCTTTTGGTCGAGAATGTACGTGCTATCACAAACCATTCGCATTTGGCTTAACGATAGCAATAAACGTCGTCGGTCTGTTTCGTTCAAAAAGCCAAATTTACGCCATTTACTCACTAATTTTGCTACATTATCGCCTAAACCGTTGTGAATATCCATTTGTTCTTGTGTCATTGGCACAAACAAATTTTTATCCATTCGCTTCGGTAATTGCGATAAAACCTCTTTTTTAGTACGTCTGATAAGAATATCCGACAACAATTTTGAGATTTCGTTGAGGTTTTTGTATCCTACTACTTTTCCCGAATCGTCAGTGATTTGATATTGATTCAAGAAACGATAAACAGGTCCCAAACGGAAAACATCAATGAGTTGCGTAATCGAATAAAGTTCTTCGAGTTTGTTTTCGAGCGGCGTACCCGTAAGTATGATAGCGTAGGGCGTAATGAGTTTTTTGATTTGTTGCGAAACCTTCGTTTTCCAGTTTTTTATACGTTGGGCTTCGTCCAAAATTACCATATCGGCCTCCATTTTATTGAGCAAATCGAGGTCTTGCGTGATGGTGTGGTAGCTCACAATCACATAAAAAGCATCAACGTATTGGTACTGTGCCGTGCGTTTAGTGAGCGTGCCTTCAATTACATGAACACTGGAGTCGGTAAATTTTTCAATCTCTGATTTCCATTGGTATTTTAAGGAAGTCGGACAAACAATTAGTACCCGATTGATGCCCAATTCTTTTTTATATAACTCAGCGGTAGCAATGGCTTGGAGGGTTTTCCCGAGTCCCATTTCATCGGCAATGAGGCTACGGCCCGCAATTGCGGCAAACAAAACGCCTTTTTTCTGATACGGAAAAAGCTCTGTTTTTACTAAACCACTAAATGTTGGGTCGTTTTCTGCTTTTGGGATAAGACCTAAAAAGAAATCTCGGCGACGGATTTTGTCTCTTTCGCCAATCACAAAATCAAGAGCATCGGAGTAGCACCTAAAACTCTTACTTATTTTCTTGGCTTCCTCCAGAAAAACCTCAAAAACTGCGAAAGATTCAGGTTTTAAGATGTAATTTTCATCGAAATAGGTTTTTGCTAAACTAAGATATGCTTCACGGTTTTCATCGCCAATTCTGATTTTTATTTGTTTCCCATTCAGATAATCTAAGTAAACCGAACTATAATGTGGCTGAAAAACGCCATCTTTAAAGGCTTTTTTTGAACCGTGAACATTGCTCAAATAATGCAGTGTGGCACTGATGTGCTTACAAACGCCCAAACGATTGGTTTTAAAGTCGAGACATTCACAAAAATTATGGGTATCGTCGGCACTTCTGATGGCAACTTTATACGAATTATTGGTGACGCTATTCGTGACCTGAAAGTCAGAAAATATTTTTTCGGGGCCGATATTCGTAATCAAAAATTCATTATCCTGTCCGAACTGTTTTCTGAGTGCAATTTGCCATTGGTCGAGGGTCAAATTGTCGGGCTTTCTATAATAAGGGATTTTCTTGGGCGTTTCTACCTTTTTTTTCTTGGCAGATTTGCTTTTTGAAACTTTATGAGTTGCCATCGGAAGGTTTTTTGGGAGTATCTAAAATCTGCTCGAATTTACGAAAAATTCGTGATTAGCAAAGGTTTAGAACTCTGCGAAGCTCTTATTTTGCATAAAGTTATTTTGTTTTTGGCTATTTATAACGTATTACTGGAACCCTCATAATTGTTATTATTCTGGAAAAATACTCACATAAAAACAAAAGATTAAGCAATTTGTAGAATTGTTAACGAAATTTATTGACTAATAAGCAGGGAAATAGAATATTATTTTTTTGTGATTTTATTGTTTATTTTCAAATTCTGCTAATATCTTTGATGCGGATTTAAAAAATCCATTTTTTTGAAATATAAATGTGTAAATTTGACACAATATTGTTGCGGTGAAACTATCAATTCATACATAGGTTTCATTCTTAATTTCAAATGTAATTCTAATTATTGTACTATTTTATTGAAAAATGATGAATTGATATTCAAAATATAACGATTTATAGAATTTATTGATATATTCACGACTCATAATTAACCCTAATAAATTTACTAATGACACTTGGACTCGAAACGCTCGACTACGCCATTTTTTTCATCTATTTCGTTATCGTATCTTCTTACGGCTATTGGATTTACAAAAACAAGGGCAAGCAATCTGCCGATAGCAAAGACTTCTTTTTGGCCGAAGGCTCGCTAACTTGGTGGGCAATTGGTGCTTCAATCATTGCCTCAAATATCTCGGCCGAACAATTTATTGGTATGAGTGGGCAGGCTTTTCAGCTCGGTATTGCCATTTCGGTTTACGAACTTTTGGGTGGCGTTTCACTAATCATTGTGGCGGTTTATTTTCTGCCGATGTACCTCAACAATAAGATTTTTACGATGCCACAGTTTCTCGCCAAACGCTATGATAAGCGACTGGCAACAATTATGGCAGTTTTTTGGCTTTTTCTCTATATTTTCGTCAATCTTACTTCAATTATTTATCTCGGAGGTTTGAGCTTGGAAAAAATGACAGGTTTTAGCTTTATGACCTGTGCTATTTTCTTGACGGTTTTTGCAGTAATTATTACCCTCGGAGGTATGAAAGTAATTGGCTATACTGATGTTATTCAGGTTGTTTGCTTGATTTTTGGAGGATTAGCAACTACCTATTTAGCCCTTGATTTACTTTCAAACAAAGTAGGAACAGGAGCGGGTGTTTTTGAAGGTCTAAATCTAATTGCCGACAAAGCTGATAGTCATTTACACATGATTTTCAAACCTAATCAGTATCAAGTACACGACGGAAAAGGTGGTTTTATTGATGCCTACAAGCAATTGCCAGGTATTATGATGTTTATTATTGGTGGGCAATGGGTAAATAACCTTAACTATTTTGGTTGTAATCAATACATGACTCAACGTGCGTTGGGTGCAGATATTTCTACGGCTCGTAATGGAGTTTTGTTTGCCGCATTTATGAAAATGTTGATGCCATTTATTGTAGTTTTGCCAGGTTTGGCGGCTTATGTAATTTTTCAAGAAAATGCTGATGCTTCAATTGTAAATGGAATTACGAGCAATGGCGTTGTGAAACCCGATAATGCTTATCCAGTTTTGTTAAATTTATTGCCAGTTGGTTTGAAAGGCTTAGCTTTTGCTGCTCTTACTGCTGCAATTGTAGCTTCATTAGCAGGAAAAGCCAATAGTATTTCTACAATTTATGTATTGGATATTCATGCGAAATTTTTCAATAAAAATCTTACTGAAAAACAAACCGTTTGGACGGGTCGAGTGGCAATCGTTGTTGCATTTATAATTGCTCTGATTGTGAGTCCGTTGTTGGCTAATTTCGGACAAGCGTTTGAATACATTCAAGTTTATACGGGTTATATTTCACCTGGTATTTTGTGTATTTTCTTACTTGGTTTCTTCTGGAAAAAAGCCACTGCCAACGGAGCTTTAACAGCTGCAATTTTGAGTATTGCACTTTCGGCAGTTATCGAAAACCTTTATCCCGAATTCCCATTCTTAAATCGTATGGGTGTCGTATTTTGGATTTGTTGTTTGGTTCACGCAACCATCAGCTTAATTGAAGGAAAAGGTAAAGACCAAGAAAATGCTTTTGAAGTGAAGAAAGAATGGTTTAAAGTTGATAGAACTTTCGCTATCGGAGCGGTAGTTGTAGTGGCAATCTTTACGATTATTTATACGATTTTTTGGTAAAAAGAAAAGTTTTTATAGATGGTACTTTTGAGAATTTAGCTCAGAAGTACCATTTTTTATGCTTCATCAATCGTTAGGCCATCTTTAAGCTGATACTTTATTAAAACTTTGGTGTAGTGCCGATTACGTCTGTTTTTCTTGGCATCTGCTCGTTTATCGTTGCGTTTGTCTTGCACGATTCGCTCCAAATTATTCAAATCCGTAATTTCTTGAATGTCATTAATTGAAGTGCGTCTGGGCATATTTTTTTATTAATTGGCTGGTTTCAATTAAACTAACCAAATAATAAAAAGTTTTATCTTTCTCTTATAGCTTTATTGTTTCTACTTACTTCAACTGTAAATGAAGCAGTTGTCAATTCTTTCAAGTCCACACTTATAAAGATTAAACAATCTTATAGACCATCATAATAAGACAAAACCTTAGCTATATCAAAATCGTTTTTGAAAGAAAGATTTTCTTTTTTGATATAGGCCTCTATTTCTGCTTTTTTATCTTCTAAGGCGTCTAAAACTGAGCTTTTCTTGACTTTAACCTTTACGAGTGAGTTGTCGGACTTGCGAATAAAATATTGAGAATTATCGACATAAGAGTCATAGCGACGGTCGGCACTGTAACCGCCTTGATAGTTAGCTTTTAGGACATTCTTACTTACATATTTTAGCAAAGAAGATTTATTCTTATATAAAACCATCAAAAAGCAAACAGGTACAGTACCGCCATCGGCTTTGAGATTTTCCACTTTTACGAATGGATAGCTTACATTTTTACTGGCATCAATAATTGTAAATGCTGTAATTTGATTCGGAAATATAATGATTGAATCACCCTGCGGACGCTTCATTAATAACTCTTTGGTTTGGGTATTGTACTTTAGCAAATGGCTCTTTTTCCCTGCATCGCCATTCGTAAAAACTAATTTCCCTGAGAGCCATTCATCAATAAAATAGGGTGTTCCTTGCATTCCTTCGTAGCGAAGGTCGTAAGTTCTTACGGCCCCAGTTCCACCACCAATCTCTTCGTTTCGTTGTAAGGAATTGTATATCATTGCTGCCTGAACCGATGGGTCGTCTTTGAGGTCAGCAACTTTTTTTTGTTCTTCTTTCTTTTCTTGCCCGAAAGCTATGTTTGAAATAAGTGTAATCAATAAAAGTGCTTTTTTCATAAGTTTAGGTTTATTTCTTTCGTAAATATAGTAAGCGAACATAATATTCGTTCCACAAAAACGAAAAAATCCTGCCATTTTGTGTGGCAGGATTTAAATATATAAGAATATTCATGAATTTCTATCGACTTTCGTAGGTGGACAATAGTCTCAAGAATCAATATTCGTGAGGTAAAACTCCGTTTATTTGCTCGTGCCACGGCAAACCTTGCGTATTGAGCAAATCCATGAATGGGTCTGGGTTTAGCTCTTCGCAGTTCCAAACACCCGCTTTTTGCCATTCTGGGTTAGTGAGCATCAACATTGCTCCAATCATGGCTGGTACGCCAGTTGTATATGATACTGCTTGGGCTTTTACTTCTTTATAGCATTCTGCGTGGTCACAGTTGTTCCAAACGTAGTAAGTTTTGTCTTTTCCATCTTCGATACCTTTGATTTGGCAACCAATTGAAGTCTGACCTGTGTAGTTTTCTCCTAAAGTATCAGGAGCTGGCAATACGGCCTTCAAAAATTCTAAAGGAACGATGTCCATGCCATTGAATTTCACAGGGTCAATGCGAGTCATACCTACATTTTGAAGTACTTCGAGGTGAGTCAGATAGGCTTGCCCGAAAGTCATCCAGAATCTGGCACGTTTCAATGTTGGGAAGTTTTTTACCAAAGATTCGAGTTCTTCGTGGTATAAAACATAAGATTCTTTCGGACCGATTCCTGGGTAATCAATGGCTTTATGAATCGACATTGGTGGAATTTCTACCCATTCACCGTTTTCCCAATAACGTCCGTTTTGAGTAATCTCACGGATGTTGATTTCGGGGTTGAAGTTTGTGGCAAATGCTTTTCCATGGTTTCCAGCATTACAGTCGATGATGTCGAGGTAGTGCATTTCATCAAATTGGTGTTTATTTGCATAAGCACAATAAACTTGTGTTACGCCCGGGTCGAAACCACAACCTAAAAGAGCCATCAGGCCAGCTTCTTTGAATCGGTCTTGGTAAGCCCATTGCCAGCTATATTCAAATTTAGCTACGTCTTTTGGCTCGTAGTTTGCTGTATCGAGGTAGTGTACGCCAGTTTCCAAACAAGCATCCATGATGGTTAGGTCTTGGTATGGAAGGGCTACATTGATGACCATTTTGGGTTGGAAACTTTTGATTAAAGCAACCAATTCTGGTACGTTATCGGCATCAACTTGTGCCGTTTGGATTTTTACACCGTGCATTTCCTCAATATCAGTTGCAATTTTATCGCATTTTGATTTTGTGCGACTTGCCAACATGATTTCGGTAAATACTTGGGAGTTCATCGCACATTTGTGAGCGACAACACTGCCGACTCCACCGGCACCAATGATAATAACTTTTGACATTCTTGACTCTGATTAAACTGATTTATCAGATTTCCCTGATTTTTTGATGAATTTGATTCGTCTTTGTGTCTCAAAAATGCTATGAAACAAAAGTTTACGATAAGTATTTAGATTGCACAAAGTCTTGCAAAGATACTACTTGAAATACAAATGAGGGTATAAAATGTATTATGTTTTTTGAAAATAACAATTACCGTTAAATAAATTTATCTTGATGAAGAAATCTTTTTTGATTATATTCGTTTATAAGAGGTAGATAGCAGTTTAAATGTAAGGTATTTTGTGGCTTTAGTATCGAATTGTGTCCAAATAAAAACTCCATATAAACTAAATTAATTTGCCATGAACAGAGCAGCTAAATCTGAATCCCAAATGAAGTACGCTGAAGTTTTATTAATCAGCGGTCTAACCATAGCAGTTGCTATTGGTATGTATTTTACTAATGTTAAACTTTGGTAAAATCCCGATTTTATTTCCTTATCTAATAACTATAAACAAAAATCCCCGTTCTCGAACGGGGATTTTTTATTTCGATGTAGAGACGACTTCGCCTCTACGAATATTCGATTTACGCAAGAGCAGCAACACCTGGCAAAGTCTTACCTTCCATATATTCGAGCAATGCACCGCCACCTGTTGAAACATAAGAAACACGGTCGCCAAAACCTGCATTGTTGATAGCCGAAGCTGAATCGCCCCCACCAATAAGCGAGAAAGCACCGTTTTCTTCCGTTGCTTTAACTACTGCTTCAGCAATAGCGTTTGTGCCAACTGCAAAATTCGGGAATTCAAATACGCCCATTGGGCCATTCCAAAGAATAGTTTTTGATTTTAAAACTGTTTCAGTGAAAAGTTTCACAGATTCAGGGCCGATGTCATATCCTTCCCAATCGTCGGTAATTTCTCCTGTTGGTACCGTGATTCGGTTGGCATCGTTTGAGAATTTATCGCCACAAACGTTGTCAAGTGGCATGATAAGATTAACCCCTTTTGCTTTTGCTTTTTCAATAAGCTCTAAAGCCAAAGGCATTTTATCTGCCTCTAAAAGTGATTTCCCGATTGAACCACCTTGTGCTTTCGTGAAAGTATAAGTCATACCACCACCAATGATAAGGTTATCAACTTTATCTAATAAACGCTCAATCAATAAGATTTTGTCAGAGATTTTTGCACCACCCATAATAGCCGTAAACGGACGCTCAGCGTTGTTTAAGATTTTTTCGGCGTTATCTACCTCGGCTTGCATTACGTAGCCACAAACACGGTCTTCAAAGAATTGACCGATGATTGCGGTAGAGGCGTGAGCTCTATGGGCAGTTCCGAAAGCATCATTTACCCAAACATTACCAAGTTTCGATAATTTTTCGGCAAACTCAACATTTCCTTTTTCTTCTTCTTTATAAAAACGAAGGTTTTCGAGTAAAAGCACTTCACCTGCTTGAAGGTTAGCCGCTTGCTCGGAAGCCGATGCTCCGATACAGTCATCAGCAAATTTTACTTGTAAGCCCAAAATTACTGAAAGTGGGTTTACTAAGTGTTTGAGAGAGTATTTTTCGGTTGGGCCATCTTTCGGGCGACCTAAGTGCGACATTAAGATACACGAACCGCCATCTTTCAAGATTTTCTTGATTGTCGGAATCGTGGCAGTGATACGAGTATCATCTGTAATTTCGTACTTGTCATTAAGAGGTACGTTAAAATCTACTCTGATAAGGGCTTTTTTACCCGAAAAATCGTAAGTGTCTAAGGTTTTCATTCAATAATGAATAATTAAGTGAATGGGCGTTTGAGCAAATGAGTAGATTTACTCATTTTTTGCGGCTCAAACATTATAAAAGGCTTTTTGAGAATCTTGTACAAATATAAATTTTCTTTTTGCTTTCATCACGAAATTCTACTACGTTTCTTTCGTTATTTATTGAAAAAACATAGAAAAATCATATTTTTTCTTTGCTAATTAAAATCTCGTTTTGCTTTGCTGACAACTTTTAGTTTATCTGTGTCGTCTTTGTTAGTAGTTTTGGAAATATTTACAGAATGATGAAAGCTATATTCGTATTTTTGTTTTTGATAGTAGGTATTTTCACTGAGTTAAAGGCTCAGGATGATGAAGAATACTATAAGCCACCGAGTAAACGCCTTGACGTAAGAAACAATACATACCCCAACCTTGACCGTAAATCAATGAGTTTGTATGTTGGCATTGAGGGTGGCTTTAAACTCAATTATGCTTCGCTCAATAATTCGATTGGAAATCTGGTGAGTAGTCAAAATAATAATGATTTTTCTTGGGGAGTATCTTTGGGCTATAATTCAGATAATAAGTGGGCGATAGAAACAGGTTATCTGAAAAATCCTGTTTATTTTATCCAGTCGGTGGCATCGGGTAGGGGTGTCCCTTTTACTTATCAAATTGGTAAGGATTTACATACGATTCCACTAAGATATAAAAGAAAAGTCTTAACGCTTGATGCCATCACAAAAACTGCTGGGCTGTATGTAGGAGGTGGTCTTCTGTTCAATACAAATGCTAAGGAACAGTTGGTTTATGAACGAACTTTTGTAGGGGTATCAGGAAATGCAGCCAATCGTGATACGATTCGACTTACGTCGGAATCATTTTTAAGTAATAAATTCAGAGTTGCTTTTGAAGGACAAGTTGAATTACAAGGGCGGGTAACTAACGGTTTTTATATCAGTATTTTTACCAGAGTAAATGTTGCTTCAAATGCTGGACTTCGTTCGGACTTGGCTTATTTTCAAAATTCAAATAAAATTGGTGAAGCAACACAGTCATTGAAAGGAATAAGTTATAATTTTGGCCTCTTATTAAGATTTGACCTTGCGAGAGGTTATAAATATCAGAGCCAAGTTGAATGAGCCGAAAAGTTATCATAGTCAATCGCCATTATCCACCTAACCCAGGAATTACGGGAGAATCTGCATGGGATTTGGCGAAATATCTCATCGAAAAACATCAAATCGAAGTACATATCGTAAACATTGAAGGTAGCGACGATGGTGGAGGTGCAAAGCGTGAGCCAGTGGGCAAGCTACATACCTTACAAACTATCTACGATGGAAAAAGTAAGATTCTGAAACAGCTGGCTGGCTTTTTAGATGGCTTTTTGCTTATCAGAAAAGCGAAAAGTATTGATAAAAAAGCTACAATTATAGTAATGACCAGTCCGCCATTATTACCATTTTGGGCTTCGATGTTGCTCTCGAACGGAACGCCGCCCGAAAGAAAATGGGCTTTGTGGTCGATGGATTTATTTCCCGAAGCCTTCGTAGCGATTGGTATGATTGCCGAGAAAAGTGCTGTTTATCAATGGTTTTTGAAGAAAACATACCAGAACTCTCCCAATAAATTAATTGCTTTGGGACGAAAACAAGCGGAGGTTCTGGAGGAGAAATATTTTAGTAAGTCCACAAATAAATTAGATACGACCGTTCTTCCTTGTGGTGTTATTTTTCATCAGACTTATGAAAGTCAGTTTCCTGCTTGGCGAGGAATGGCAGATAATAAAACCTATTTTGGTTATTGTGGAAACTTGAATGATGCTCATAATGAAAGTTTTCTGATAGAATTCATTAAAGCTTTCAACCCCGAAAAGCATCATTTAGTTTTGGCTCTTTATGGAAAAAAAGCTCAAAGTGTGCTTGAATTTGCCAAAAATTACGAAGGAATTACGATTTTATCGAATGTACCACGCAGTCAACTCAATTTTTTGGATGTGCATTTGGTGAGTTTATTGACAAAATACACGCATCTGATGATTCCGTCGAAAGCAGTTAGTGCGGTAGCGGCTGGTGGTGCAATTTTGTTTTGTGGAAGCCAGGAAAGTGATAATTGGGATATGCTTCAAGAGGCTGCATGGCTTATTCGTGAAGATGCTGATTTGGGCGAACAGATTCGAGAATATTTGGGTAATTTAACAAATGAAGATTTGGCAATCAAAAAGCAAAATGCCCAAAAACTAAATAAAGATTTACAGCAAAATGTACTGAAAGCCTACGAAGAAATTGCCGATTTTATAAAACAAGTTTCCTAACTTGTTTCGCAATAAGCACAAGTCAGGAGACTTGTGCTACTAAACTTCTGTAAACCTCCAAATACTGCTTAACTACCACTTTTTCAGAATAATTATCCAGCACTTTTTGACGAGCGTTACTTGATAATTCTGCATGGATTGCCTCAAATAAAACCCATTTTATTCCTTCGGCTAAACTTTCAGCCGATTTGTATTCTGCTAAGAATCCGTTTTTATAACTTTCAATCATTTCTGGAATTCCGCCAACTTCAAAACCAACCGCTGGCGTGCCACAAGCCATTGCCTCCATGATAGTATTAGGTAGGTTTTCTTGAATCGAAGAAGTAACAAATACATCAGCTGCTGAGTAAACAGAAACAATTTGATTGACATCAGAAATCTTGCCCAAAGCATGAGCCTTAAAAGGTAGTTTTTGAATCGTTTCAGCATCGCTTTCGCCCAAAACTACTAATTCAATCTCTTGATTATGAGAGTTTTGTACTTTTAAAATCTCCAAAGCCTCTTGGAAATAACTAAATCCTTTCCAAATAACTGAAACCTTTGCTGCTACAAAAAGAATCAATTTTTTATCAATCGGTAAGCCCAATTTTGCTCTTACTGATGCTTTATTTTGTGGCGAGAATAGATTTGTATCCAAAGGATTTGGAATTGCTTTTACCGAAAAATCTTTAAATAAACTACTCTTTTTTGCCCGATTACTCAACCACTGACTACACCCAACTATTGTAATATTATTTCTTGATGCTTGCTGACCGTTTCCTGAGCGAAGCCGAAGCGAATGGTCGAAAATTGCACTTTTCCGTTGCCAAACTTTATTTGATAAGTCAGTTGGCGATGGATTTTTGAGATATTGTACACAATTTCCGCAAGAATTTTGAAAGTTTTCGCAGTCTCCACTATGATGGCAACCGCCCGTAAAAGCCCACATGTCATGTAGTGTCCAGACGATAGGCTTATTGAGTGTAAAAAGCTTTTCGAGCGATTTTAATGATAAAAAGCCAAAATTTATCCAATGTAAATGGATAATGTCTGCCTCTTGCACGAGTGGATGCTCTGAAATATCAATTCCCGAATTGGCTGGCGAAAATGCGAAGCGAATTTCTTTGTTTTTTTCTTGAAATTTGAAGTAGAGTCGCTCTCTTACGAACCGTTCAAAAGCCAGTTTTTTTTGTAGCCATGTTTCAGCAATTGCCTTTACATTTGGGTTATCTCGCTTTTTTTCTTGCACCAACATTGTCGCTTCCATGCCTTCGGTCTGATTGAGGGTATTGAGCAATCTCAAGCAAGCAATGGCGGCCCCGCCCATAGCATCGTCGGTATTGATAAGTAGAATTTTCAAACGAAAGAAAATTGATTGATAAATTGAATGCGAATTACGTGATTTTTTATGGAAAATTACTAAGGTATTTCACATCATTGGATAGCTTTATTTGTATAAATTATACATTTCTCAAAAAAATATGGAGAAACTGTAAGTTTTGTGTAGGCTTGACGACTAATTGTTCAAACGAAATAAAACATCAAAATGGAAAAAGACTTTGTCGAAATGCTCAATACTCATCGAGGAATCATTTTTAAAGTGTGTAACCTGTATTGCCACGATGAAGAGGCGAAAAAAGACCTTTTTCAAGAAATAGTTTTGCAGTTGTGGAAGGCATATCCAAATTTTAGAAACGAAGCTTTGAATACTTCATGGATGTATCGGGTTGGACTGAATACTGCGATTTCTAATTTAAGAAAAGAAACTAAAAAGCCTGATAGGAAGTCGATTACAGTAGAAGAGTTTCAGATTCCAGATATGAGTTTTGATGCTGAGCAAGAAGAGAAATTGGGAATGTTGAAACTGGCAATCGAAAAACTTTCGGAAGTAGAAAAGGCAATAATCATGCTTTATCTGGAAGAAAAAACTTACGATGAGATAGCCGAAATTATTGGTATTTCCAACTCAAATGTGGGCGTGAGATTAAACAGAATTAAACAAAAATTGGAAAAAATTATTAAATCAAATATATTATGAACTTAGAAGAATTAAAATCAGCTTGGCAAGTTTACGACCGCAAACTTCAAGCATCGCAGGCAATCAACGAAAAGTTAATTTTTAGTATGATTAGAGAGCGTTCAAATTCAAGGGCTTCACGCATCAAAAAAGAGAATACTTTGTTATTAGTGTTAATGTTTTTAGAGTTTTTTCTTTTGTTGGCAGTTTTCGCAGGAAATCCTTTTGATTTTAGGTTTTTGTGGCAATATGTTCCATTCTTGGTTATTTTACTGGGAAACCTGATGGCTATTGTTATGCTTTTTAGAGCATATAAAATGCTGAAAACTGATATTACTGACGCCAATTTGAAGTCGTTCTTGAAAAACTTGATAGCTACATTTGAGAGTAATAAAAAAGCCGAAGGCTGGTTCGGAGTAATTATGTTTGTGTCGGGGTGTTTGACTATTTTCTCATTTTTGCCACATAAGCTGGCCACCAAAAGCCTATCAATGGCAATCATTGATACCTTGATTCCGTTGGCTATTTCGGTGGTAATTTACCTAATTGCCCATAAAATGGGGGCGTTTAATAACCAAAAAGAGGTAGCATTCAAAAAAGATTTGAATGAACTGGAGAAATTACAGCAAGAGTTGCAAGAAAATTAATTCAATAAAAGTATTAAAACTTATAGGCGTTTTTTTCGTTATATATCCATAAACCATGTATTTTAATGAAAAAAACGCTTATTATCATTGGTCTTTGCAGTTTCACTTCTCTACTGGCTTTTAGATGTAAAGAGGCGAAAGATGCCCCTACGACCACAACGCCAACCACACCCACAACAGTGGTAGTTACTCCTCCAACGACTGTTTCGTATCAGGCAGTGGAGGCTTTTCCGAAACTGTCTTTCAATTCTCCCGTTGATTTTACGCATGCCAATGATGGCTCAAATCGACTGTTTGTGGTTGAGCAAAGGGGCATAATTCAAACTTTTGAAAATAATGCTAATACCGAAACCAAATCGGTTTTTTTGGATATTGTCAGCCGAGTTGCTTCGGGCGGAGAAATGGGCTTACTGGGTTTAACTTTTCATCCTGATTTTAAGAGTAACGGCTTTTTCTTCGTGAATTATACCCGAAATTCTCCTCGTCGTCAGACCGTAATTGCAAGATTCAAAGCTAATGGCCAAACTGCTGACCCAACCAGTGAAACTATCTTACTTACTTTCGATCAACCTTATACCAATCATAACGGTGGTCAATTGGCTTTTGGAGCAGATGGTTATTTATACATAGCTACGGGTGATGGTGGAAGTGGCGGTGACCCACAAAATTATGCTCAAAATCGAGCCAGTTTACTTGGTAAAATGCTGAGAATTGATGTAAATTCTACCACTAAAGGTAATTATGGAATTCCAAAAGACAATCCTTATGTCAGTAATACACAAGGCTTTAGCGAAGAAATTTATGCTTATGGTCTTAGAAATCCGTGGCGTTTTAGTTTCGATTCTGTCACAAAAAATCTATGGGTAGGTGATGTCGGACAAAATGCAGTTGAAGAAGTTGATATTGTTGAAAAAGGAAAAAATTATGGATGGAGGATAAAAGAGGGAAATAATTGCTACGCAAGAATGTCGGAATGTAATGAAATTGAAAGCGTAGCTACTCCGCCCGTTTGGAGTTATTTACAAGGTAGTAATGGCCGTTCAGTAACAGGTGGAGTCGTGTATAGAGGTAAAAAATACACCGATTTGGCAGGGAAATATTTCTGTGGAGACTACGTAAGTGGAAAAATTTGGGCTTTGACTTATGATGGTAAAGCTGTAACAAAAGCTGATGAAATTACGAATGTAAGTACAGTTTCAGCTTTCGGGCAAGATGCCAATGGCGAGATTTATATGCTCAATCTTGGAAACGGAAAAGTTTATACATTAGCTAAGAAATAGTTTTGCTCTATATCCATGGCACGCTATGTGTGTCATGGATAAACTGTATCAGAAAATCTTACTTACTTTCAACCACAAATTCTTCATTGCACCGTTCAATTCGGGCGAAATATTGCTCCAATAAATAATTATTCCATACAACACAGTAAGAGCTGCCGAACGATAACCCATATCTACTATCGACATCAATTTATTTCCTCCGAATTCGGGTAAAATTCTGATAGTCAGCCACGAAACGAATGCTACAATAATAACTTTTACCAAATCAAAAGAAAAAGGCTGCATGCCGAGTTTAATCAAAACAACTAAATAGCGAGCCAAGTTATAATAAACCGTAGCGATGGCCAGTGCAAATGCTGCACCATTCATGCCGTAGATGGGTATCAGAAAATAATTGAGTGCAACAGTGATAAAAATTAGTCCAACCATGATATATGTATCATAAATGTAGTGTTTTGAAAGAGCCAAAATAGTTCCGTTCAGTCCCGTTGCCAAGTCGAAGAGTTTTCCCAGACAAATAATAATCACTACCATTTTTCCTGCCGAATATTCGGGTTTTAGAAAAAGAAAAAGGTTATCAATGTTGAGATAAATGCCGAGAAAAATCCAACAGCCAACAATCAAAGCGGTAGTGCAACTTTTCTTATAAATGGTACTAATATTCGATAAATCATTGTTGGCAAACGAGTCGGCAATTAAAGGTTGAGCCGCTTTATTTACCGCCAAAAGCGACATTCCCATTACGCTACCAAAAAACGAAGCAGTATTGTAGATACCTGTTTCAGAAAAAGTAGTGATTCCTGCCAGCATGATTTTATCAATATACAAAATCACCATTGATGAAAACCCTGTCAGAATCGTTAAGAAGCTATAAAAACCAAATTCTTTACTAAAAGCAGACGTCATGACCGAAAAATTCGGTTTCAGCGAAAAACCTTCGAGTTTGCTTGCTTTCCAGAGCATAGGCACTACATAAAACGATACCGCAAATACCCACACATACATAAATTGCTGAAAATCAACTATTTGGAATATGAAGAATAATATCGCAATCAACTGCAGTAATCGTTGTAGAAACTGAGCCAGGAAGGTTCCTGTTACGGTATCGTAGAGGTTTTTTGCGTAGTTATCAAGCAAATTGAAAAGGAGAGTGGCCAATGTAAGCGGCAATAAAAAATAGAAATTATCTGCAAAAAGCGTAGAGTTTTCTTCGTTTTTAATAATAGTTTCTTTCAATAAAACAAGACCGATAGTCGTAATGATAAAACCAGCCATTCCCACCAAAAGCCCTAAGAAAAGATAACCATTGTGTCCGTTTTTAGCATTGCGAAAGTGTGGAAAAAATCGACTTCCTGCGGCATTGAACCCTAACGATGAAAGTTGCACCAAAACGTACATATAAGAAAGTAAAACGGCTAAAAGTCCATTTTGGGCGGGTTCAAGATAATTACCAATTAAGAAAAACTGTGTAACGAATCCAACCAACACACCTCCATAAGAGAAAATTGTACCAAGAAAAGCCTGTTTTTTTATAACATTCATGAATTGTACAACAACTTTCCAAGTTGTTCCTTTGAGTGAAAATATATACCAAGTAAAATCGGTTTTAAACCTAAATCAAAATAATTGGCTTACAATTTGCAAAGTTAATCATCAAAATAGACAATATTTGCAGTAAAATTGAATTGTTTGAATAATGGCCGTTTCGGAAGAAATAAAAACAGCATCATTGATGCTTGATAAAAATGATATTTGGCGTGCATCTCATGCCGAAAAAATGTCGTATCCCGAAGAGGGAAATAATTATTGCTTTGCTGTTGAAGACAACAGTTTTTGGTTTAAACACCGAAACGATGTGATTCTGACGCTTACGCAACGCTTTAAATTTGCTAAAAACTTTGCCGATGTGGGCGGTGGAAATGGGTTTCAAGTAAAGTTTTTGTCTGAAAAATATCCTGATAAGCAAATATTTTTGATAGAACCAGGCTATGCGGGCTGCCTTAATGCTAAGAAAAGAGGTGTGAAAGAAGCCTACAATATATTTTTTCAAGAATTTCCGTTTGCAGAAAAACAAATTGATGCAGTCGGACTTTTTGATGTAATCGAACATATCGAAGACGATAAAACATTCTTAACTGGACTTGCTCAATATCTGCCATCAGGGTCGCATATTTATATCACTGTACCTGCCCATCAATGGCTTTGGTCAGAAGTTGATGATGAAAGCGGGCATTTTCGCCGTTATAACCTCGAAATGTTCGATAAACTCGCTAAAGATTGCGGATTGGAATATACTTACGGTAGTTATATTTTCTCGTATTTACCGCCAATAATGGGTGTTTTACGTGCTATTCCGTTTCGTTTGGCTCGACTTTTTGGTAAAACTCGTCAAAATACAATTGATGCAGAATTTGATAATCATACACCATCAAAATTGGCCGTTGCGATATTTAACAAAATTCACAGTTGGGAATTGGCTCGACTGAGAAAATCAAAAATGGCGTTTGGTGCAAGCTGTGCGGTGGTTTTAACTAAAAAATAATTTTAAAGCGGTTCGCCGCCCGTTCAGAATGAGGGAATGATAGAATATGAAAAATCATTCGCTCATTCACTCATTCACTCATTCAATATTAATTTTCTCGTGATTCCTTTTAATAAACCATATCTTTCGGGCAACGAGCTACAATATATCGGAGAGGCCGTACAATCAGGTAAAATCTCTGGAAATGGTGTTTTTACTAAAAAATGTCAGCAGTTTTTTGAAGAAAAATACAGTTTTCGTCGCTGCTTACTCACAACTTCATGCACAGATGCCCTCGAAATGGCTGCCATTTTGTGTGATATTCAAGCAGGTGACGAGGTAATTGTACCATCTTATACTTTTGTTTCTACAGCCAATGCTTTCGTGTTGCGTGGAGCAAAAATTGTATTTGCTGATAGTTCTGTCGAAAATCCAAACCTCGATGCTGATAAACTTTCGGTCTCAATTACGCCTAAAACCAAAGCAATTGTGGTGGTGCATTACGCAGGAATTGCATGCAATATGGACAAAATAATGGCAATTGCCGAAGCTAATAATTTATTTGTAATAGAAGATGCTGCCCAAGCTGTTGACTCATTCTATAAAGATCGTCCTCTGGGAAGTATCGGACATTTGTCGGCTTTTAGTTTTCATGAAACCAAAAATATTATTTCGGGCGAAGGTGGAATGTTGGTTATCAACGATGAACGTTTCGAGAAACGTGCCGAAATTATTTGGGAAAAAGGAACCAATCGTTCGGCATTTTGGCGTGGTGAAGTTGATAAATATAATTGGGTAGATATTGGTTCATCGTTTTTGCCTTCTGAAGTGGTAGCTGCCTATTTATTTGCTCAACTTGAAAATCTTGAAAAAATACAATCAAGACGTAAACAGATTTGGGCAAAATATTATGAGGCATTTTCTACTTTAGAGCAATCAGGAAAACTAAAATTACCAGTAGTACCAAGTTACGCCACCAATAATGCTCACATGTTTTACTTGCTCACCGATTCGATTGAGCAACGTGATGCCTTGATTGGTTTCTTGAAAGAAAACAAAATCTATGCTGTTTTTCATTATATTTCTTTGCATAGCAGTCCATTTTACAAAGAAAAAGCAGGTGATGTTTCGCTACCCATAAGTGATTATTATTCTGATTGTTTGGTGCGTTTGCCTTTGTTTTACGAACTAACCGAAATAGAACAACAATTGATTATTGATAAAATTATTGAGTTTTATAATTGATATAGGGTCAAATTGTTTACCTTTTTTATTGTTTTATCTATCTTTCCTAAATTTTCTATGAAGTAAATGTTTTGGCTAAAGCCGATATGTTTACTGACTTTTATCCGTCAGTTAAAACTGACGGCAATGAACAAATAGTCTAAATATTTATGTCTATTTTTTTGAATAAATCACTCATTATCAGTTTTTTACTTCTTCTGAGTTTCTTTGCCTTTATTATATTTTTGGGCGAAGATGCTTCAATTAGAGTGCATGATAATCTGGAAGCAAACATTGCTTGGTATAAATCATTGGTCGACCAGCACCTACTTTGGGCGAGTTCATACACACCTAACGAAACCGTGATGCAAGCCCCACGTATTGCCTTTGGCTCTGAATGGAGCTTGATTGCATGGTTGTTTGTGTGGTTTAAGCCAATTGTTGCCTATAATATCAATGTGGTTTTGATGAGTTTGGTTGCTTTTGTTGGTACCTATTTGTTTACAAAAGATACCCTCAAACTTTCGCCTAAAATCGCTCCTTTCATAGCTTTGGGTTTTGCTTTATTACCTTTTTGGTTTTCAGGTGGACTGAGTTCCGCAGGGCAGCCTTTACTATTTTGGAGTTTTGATAGAATCTTAAAAAAACACAATTCTGTTATTGATTGGATTATCTTCCTGTTATTTCCTTTTTACTCTTCCTTAATTCTATCTGGGTTATTCATGATGGTATTGATGGTTGGGTATTTGGGGCTGAGTTTTCTCAAAAAAGAAAGAAAAATTGCTTACGATAAAGGTATATTATCGCTTTTTATACTAACAGTCGGGTATATTTTGGCCGATTATCGTTTGTTTTTAGATATTCTTAAAATCGGAACGCCCGCTGGGTTTATTCCTCATCGAGTAGAGTTTGTACAAGGTAATACTTTCTCGGAGTGTCTGAAAGCTGCCAAAAACTCGTTTATCGGGGGACAAAATCACTTTCAATCTTTTCATACGTATCTTATCCTTCCGCTCGTATTTTTTTACATAATTTATGGTTTTTTCAAGCAGAAAAAGCTCGTTGTTATTGTTTTTTATATTCTTTGTTTGGTCATTATTGCTCTCATTGATGGGTTTTGGAATTTTACGGGTTTTGAGTCTTTGAAAGACAAATTACCAATTTTGAAAGCTATTCAACTCGACCGCTTTTATTCACTTTATCCGATTCTTTGGTTTGGTGTTTTTGTGTTGATAATCAGAGAGTTACCGACTAAATTAGCCATAGCTTTAGCCAGTATTCAAGTCATCATTGTGTTATTCTCAAATCAGTTGGTGAGCGATTATATCAAGAAAACCATTCACGGCCGAGATTACGTTTCTTACCGTGAGTTTTATGCCGAAGACCTTTTCTCAAAGGTAAAAATTGTGTTGAATCAAGACGAAAATCCAAACAAACGAGTAGGAATGGTAGGGCTTCACCCTGCGGTTGCACAGTACAACCAAATTCCGACCGTTGATGGTTATGTGGTGCTTTATTCATTGGCATATAAACATCAAATGCAAACAATTATTCAACCCGAATTGAACCAAAATAAATTTATCAAAAACTATTTTGAACAGTGGGGGAGTAGGTGCTATTTGTTTGATAATGAGGCTATTATTGCAGGTGATGGTATTCTGAAAAAACAAAAATGCTGCACTGAAATCCTAGATTATGACTTCGATAAATTGAAACAATTGAAGTGCGGTTATATTTTATCGGCAGTTGAAGTGAAGCACCCATCGGAGCATTTAAAATTGCTTTCAAAAGTAGAAGATGCGAACTGGCGAGTATGGATTTATAGGATTATTTAGTCAATAGTCCACTGTACAGAGTTTTTGAACTGAGAGAATAGCGACGGCATCGCTACGAGCGATGCCGTCGCTGGGCTTGTCAATTGGATTTCGCATGAATCAACATTCTTATCGTTTCATTGATAGATAAATTTATCTTTGCAATAGATTGATGATCAGATTCTAATGCACGGTTGGTCATTGACTATTTATTCAACCCTATAAATTTACATGAAAAATTATACTTATACGCTTTGTATCGTCGTAGCGGCTACTGTTGCTTATTTCTTTCCTCAATATTTTACCGAAATCAATGGTTTTCAGCTAAAAGAGTTAATCATTCCGCTGTTGCAAATCATTATGTTTGGCATGGGTACCACCATGACTTACGAAGATTTCCAGGGTGTAATAAAAATGCCAAAAGCTGTTATTGTTGGTTTGGTGTGTCAGTTTACAATTATGCCATTTTTGGGGTTTACTATCGCTAAAAGTTTCAATTTTCCACCCGAAATTGCCGCTGGAGTTATTTTAGTAGGTTGTTCGCCAAGTGGTTTGGCTTCCAATGTGATGTCGTATATTGCCAAAGCCAATGTTGCTTTATCAATCACCATTACTTCATTCGCTACGCTTTTAGCACCCATCATGACACCTTTTTTAATGAAAATGTTGGGCGGTCAATTCATCGAAATTGATTTTTGGAGTATGACGCTCGATATTTCAAAAATGATAATAGTGCCAGTTGGCGTTGGTTTTTTACTCACAAAATTATTGAATGGAAGAGGCGAATGGTTGCAAAAAGTGCTACCAATTATCTCAATGGCTGGCATTGCCGTGATTATTGTGATTATTACGGCGGCAGGGCAGAAATCATTGCAAACGGTTGGTTTAGCTTTAGTTTTTGCTACTTTCTTGCATAATATTGGCGGTTTTATTTTGGGTTATTGGGGAGCAAGATTATTCAAATTACCCGAACAAGATTGTCGAACTGTAGCCATCGAAGTTGGTTTACAAAATGCAGGTTTGGCATCAGGTTTAGCCAAAGCAATGGGAAAGCTCGCCACAGTCGGCATAGCACCAGCACTTTTTGGGCCAATTATGAACACCAATGGCTCACTTTTAGCCAGTTTTTGGAGTACGAGAAAGCCTTCATAAGTTCTGAATTCTGAGTTCTGAATCATTTTCGATGTCTGAGCGGGCTGGGTCGCCAGTGTCCAGTTCGGTCGAAGTCACCGAAAAAAGTTCCCCCATCGGGGGCGGCTACTTCCATTTCACCACATTACTCATTTCACTCTCATTCTGTAAACGGTCAAGAGCCGTAACTACATAGACATAGCTTTTCTCTTGATTGAGGGTTTTATCTGTACAACTCAAAATACCTTCGTTTCTGACAATCTGCAAGATTCTGGCAGGGTTATCGAGATTTATTTGCTCATTTTCTTCAAAACGATAAACCACAAACGCATTTACCTCATCGCCATCTTTGGAGGGAGTAGCGGGCAATTCCCAAGTGATAGCTACGCCCAAATCCGCAATTTTACGAATCTTAACATTCTGTGGAGCATTCGGTGGAACTTTATCTTTCCATGGCATTGTGGGCATGAGGGCTGGGTAATAATAAAGTCTTTTCAAAGAGTCATTGACTGATAATTCATTATTAATCAATTGTTTAGAACTAAAATACATACTGCCAGAAATCTGTGGTTTAGTACGATTGTAGCGAATCTGACGAGGAATCTGATTGGCTTTTTCCCAACCAATTTCTTTGCTACCAGCTTTTACTCGATACACACCATGACCAATATAAAGATGGCGACCAAACGAGTTTTTTATCCACCAATCGGTCATTGTTTTGTACGGAACTTTATCAAACTCGAAGCTGAAATAAATCTGTGGGGTGATATAATCGAGCCAGCCTTCTTTCACCCATTTGCGAGTATCGGCATAAAGATTATCATACGAAGGTTGTCCACCTTGCGTGGCCGAGCCAATTGGGTCAGTTGAAACATTTCGCCAAACGGCTGATGGGCTAATCCCAAACTTTACCTTTGGTTTTTCTCGTTTAATAGCTTCACTGACGTTTTTTACGACCATATCTACATTATAGCGACGCCAATCTTCAATATTTTTGAGACCATTGCTGTATTTTCTGAATGTATCTTCATCACGAAGTTTTTGATTTGGTTCGGTATAAGGATAAAAATAATCGTCGAAATGAATGCCATCCACATCGTAGTTACGTACAATTGTCACGACCACATCCGTTATATAATCTCGCACTTCAGGAATTCCCAAATTGAATAATTTATAGCCGCCATAACTCAGAAACCATTCGGGTTTGGTTTTCGTTATATGTTCGTCCATGATACTCTTTGATGCCTTATGCACGCCACGATTCATATTGAGCCACGCATGAAACTCTAAGCCTCGTTGGTGAGATTCTTGAATCATAAAAACCATAGGGTCGTAGTAGGGTTCGGGAGCTTTGCCTTGTTCGCCCGAAAGCCATTCTGACCACGGTTCTTTGCCACGAGCATAAAAAGCATCGGCTGCTGCACGGACTTGTACCAAAACGGCATTCATGCCATAGCTTTTTTGTTTGTCGAGTATGGTTCTAAATTCTTGTTGTTGGCTTTCGGAACTAAGACCTTTGCGAGATGGCCAGTCGATATTATCAACTGTTGCTACCCAAACCCCACGAAATTCACGCTTAGGGCCAGCAGGCTTTGAAACAACTTGTTGGGTAACTTTTTTATTACATCCGCTCAGGAAAGCGTAGATTATCAGGCAAAAAGCAGCTTTTTTGAAGTGCATCGAAATACTTTTTTGGAAATTTTGTTCAAAATTAGAGAAAAATTTAACCCAAAGGTTATTTTTTGTTACTTTTGCTTATGTTTATGTGGCTATTAGCCATTAGCTTTTAGCTTTTAACTCCGAAATCATACATTTAGAAAAGTGTTTTGATGTAAAATTTATTCACTCATTCACTCATTCAAAAGTCAATCATTAATAATTTCCTGTGAAAGAATACGGAAGTAATATTCAGAAATTAACAGACTACATCGTGAGTCTGCCTGACCGTGAGCAACGCACAAAATATGCCCATATTTTGATTGAGTTGATGCGTCAGATACACCCAAATATGCGTGAGGGAATTGATTATTCAAAAAAACTTTGGGATGACCTTTATATCATTGCCAATTTTGATTTGGATGTTGATAGTCCATTTCCGCCACCACCGAAAGAAATTTTGGGTAAAAAACCAATGACTGTTCCCTACAATCAGCATCAATTGAAGCACCGTTTGTATGGTCGAAACTTGGAATTATTGGTTGTAAAAGCCATGATTACGCAAGATTATGACGAACGCAAAGCGTTTATTTCTTACATGGTGCGTTTGATGAAGAGTTTCTTCCAAGTTTGGAACAAAGACACCATCGAAACGGCTGATTGTTTACAGCAAATTCTTGAATTGTCGGGCTTTAAGCTTCAAAAAGAGATTGACGAACTTCGTCGAGATGGTTTGATGGAATCATCGCCGAGGGATGGCAGCAGCAATCGCCAACGTACGCAACAAAACCAATCTCAAGGCGGAAATAACTACCAGTTTAGAGATAACCGTGGTGGTGACCGTGATAATCGTGACCGTAATCGTAGCGGTGGTGGAGACAGAAACGATCGCAACAAAAATTTCGGTAGCGGTGGCTATAAATCAAATAACGACCGCAACGACAGAAATAATAATAACAAAAATAATAATAACCGCAGACCGAGATAGGTGCTTAGGCACAATTGAGAATTAAAAATTGAGAATTAAGAATTATTAAAACTAAGTTTTGTAGATTCCAAATACTCCTTTTATCATTCTCAATTCTTAATTCTCAATTCTTAATTCCAGAAAATGGCATCTTTTAAAATTACAGGAGGACGAAAACTTAAAGGTGAGATTGTTCCACAAGGAGCAAAAAACGAAGCATTACAGATTTTGTGTGCCGTTTTGATGACCAAAGAACCAGTAACGATTCATAATATTCCGAATATCCGTGATGTAAACAAACTCATGGAATTGCTCGAAGATATGGGCGTAAGTCGTAATAAAGTAGGCGATGGCTCGTACCGTTTTCAAGCCGATGCTGTGAACTTTGAATACTTCGAGACGGCCGAATATAAAGACAAAGCAGCTTCATTGCGTGGTTCAATCATGCTTTTGGGGCCGATGTTGGCACGTTTTGGCAAAGGAAAAGCACCACGCCCAGGTGGAGATAAAATCGGTCGTCGTCCGTTGGATACGCACTTCACAGGTTTTCAGAAACTCGGTGCCGAATTTATCTACGATCCGAACGATGCTTTCTACACAGTAGATGGCTCGAAACTCAAAGGTGCGTATGTATGGATGGACGAAATTTCGGTAACAGGAACGGCCAACGTTTTGATGGCTGCTGCAATGGCCGAAGGTACGACAACCATTTATAACGCTGCTTGTGAGCCTTATCTACAACAGTTGTGCAAGATGCTCAACCGTATGGGGGCAAAAATTACAGGAGTTGGCTCAAATCTCCTCACGATTGAAGGTGTGAGCGAATTGGGCGGTTGCGAGCATACGATGTTACCAGATATGATTGAGATTGGTAGCTTTATTGGTTTGGCGGCCATGACACAATCAGAGATTACGATTAAAAACTGTCAGATTCCAGAACTCGGTATTATTCCTGATGTATTCAAGAAATTGGGTATCAAGATGGAATTCCGTGGCGATGATATTCATATTCCTGCTCAGACTCACTACGAAATCAGTTCATTGATTGATGGCTCGATTCTGACGATTTATGATGCTCCGTGGCCAGGATTTACACCTGATTTGATTTCGATTATTTTGGTAACGGCTATTCAAGCGAAAGGTGCGGTATTGATTCACCAAAAAATGTTTGAAAGCCGCTTATTCTTTGTTGATAAATTGATTGAAATGGGAGCTCAAATCATTTTGTGCGACCCACACCGTGCGAACGTGATTGGCTTGAACCGTGAACATAATCTGCGTGGAATCAGAATGACATCGCCTGATATTCGTGCGGGGGTTTCGTTGTTGATAGCAGCACTTTCGGCTGATGGCACGAGTACTATTGATAACATTGAGCAAATTGACCGTGGCTACCAAGACATCGACAAACGTTTGAATGCGATTGGTGCAGAAATTATTAGAATTTAGTTTTTGAGTCAACGGACGACAGTCTACTGACCACAGATTAAAAATGGGTTGTTTCGGCAACCCATTTTTTGTTTAAAAGCTAAGTTGCTGATTATCAGCCTAAAAGCTAAAAGCTAATTGCTAACAGCAAAAAACATTAAAATATTTTGAAAATTTCTTGGCTTGAGTTTTGGATTTGAAAAATTAAATTCTACCTTTGCAGTCCCAAAGCGATTTGCCCGGATGGCGGAATTGGTAGACGCGTTGGTCTCAAACACCAATGAGGTTACACTCGTGCCGGTTCGACTCCGGCTCCGGGTACTACAAACAGCAAAAGAAAGTTAGCCCTAAGTAAATTAGGGCTTTTTTTATGCCCTACGCCCTATAAATACGTAAAAATACGCATTTCAATAAGGGTTTCTACTCAAAGAAAATCAACTAACATAGTTCGGTACTAACATTGATTAGATTAAAACTTTTTAATCTTAAATTTTTAAATCAATGCAAAAAATTATCAATTCTACGAAATGGATTTATGCTTTTATATCCGTCGTTGCGATGCCGTAAATAAAAGCGGTCAAACCTCAATTTATTGTACCATTACCATCAACGGCACTTCTGCTGTGCCTTTCAGTACAGGCATAAAAATAACGGCCAGCAAATGGCTACCAAAACGCAAAACTACCAGCGACGAAACCTCCGACACCGTACGCCGTGAAATAAACAATATTGAAAACTTGCTAAGAAAAATAAAGGTGGATTTACAGGAAACCGAAAAAATAATAACCGCCAACGCTATAAAGGATAAATTTATGATAATCAGAAACGGTGCAACCACACGAAAGAAAAAAGCCGAAACGGTTATGTTTTTGGATATGGCCAAAATGTATATTGATAAAAAAGTAAAAATGGGTGCATCTGACCGAACCCGAAAAAACAACAATACTTTTCTGAATAACATCAAACAATATCTGCAGGAACAAAAAATAAAGAATCTTACTCCCTCAAAGATAGATTATGAATTTATAGAAGACTTTACGATGAAGTTTCAGTTTGAGCAAAAAAACTCAAAGAATTACACTAATTGTCATATCGGATTTATTTCTGCAGTATTGGATTTGTGCGTATTGAAGAAAGTTATAAAACACAACTCGATGACGAGTTTAAAATTAAACTATGAGGACAATTTTGATAACAAAGGACTTACGATTAAAGAAATAGAAACACTACAAAATGCACAAGAACTAAGCGAAAACGAACAAAAGGCCGTTGATATATTTTTGTTTTTGTGTGGTTCGGGTTGTGATTATTGCGACTATATAAAAATTAATGCAGAAAATTTTATCAGTCGAAAAGGCACATTGATGCTTAATTATGAAAGACAAAAAACCATAACCTACAATACAAATAATTCAAATATTGCGAACCCGATTTTAAAAGATTGTGCTATCAAGATTGTAGAAAAATACGGCCAAAACAATTTGCCAAAAATGAAGTATTTACAAGACGTTAATTCTACGCTCCAAGCGGTGGCCGTTCGGCTGGGAATTAAAACCAAATTAACCACCAAACGGGGGCGTAAAACATTTTCTAATTTATCGGTAAATAAAGAAATGCACACCGACGAACAAACGGCTTACCAGTTAGGCCATAGTTCAACAAAACAACTAAAACACTACCGAGCGTATAATGATGAGATTTTAAATAATTTGCTGGGGTAATACCGAATAATCAATAAATTAAATAAGCCTTGAAAATTATTTTTGATAGGCTTATTTTTGAACTTCACTAAAAACAATTACACAATGAAAAAACTAATATTTGTTTTATTGACTTTTGCGGTATTTGGTTGCACTAAAGACGAGCCATCAGACGATTTTTTATATTTTGATGAAATAAAAGGACAATACAACGGCCATGCTGTTTTGAGTGAATCGGGTAAAAGTTTTATGTTGCCGTATCAATCAATTACCACCAAACTTATAGTAAAAAGAAATAATTTTGAACCTCCTTTTTTTGAAATAACCGAGTATGATTATTCAACGGTAGTTAGAACATTTACGGTTAAGCCTTTTGCAACTACGGGAGAAAAAAACAACTATATTTTCAAGGATTCTAATATGAATGATATTGCATCAGTAGATAATCAGTTTATTTGGGTCAAAAAGAGTAATACGGGTGATAAGTATTATTTTAAAAGATAGCCAAATAATATTTTGTAAAACAGCTCTCATGGACAAGATTTTTCAGAATAATATTTGTCAATAAACAAAAAAGCCCGTCAAACGACGGGCTTTTTGCATTATAGCCATGAAAGCATAAATTAAGATAATTTCATGCTCCTGTTTGCTTATAAAAATAAAGTGTAATATATTTGACATATAACACTAATAAACAAAAGATATATGGAGAGCCTAAACTTAAAGAGTAAATGCTATTTAATGATTTCAGAATTTGGTGAGTTTACAATGGCATTTTCAAACATGAAAAAAGCGTATGATTTCTTGTTAGAACGTGAATGGACTGATAAGGTAAATTACAGTTATTTTTCGAGAATTATAAGAATTGAAAACAACCAAAGATTTTGGGAGTATAAACCAATAAAAGAATTTAATAGAAAATCAAAAGTTAGAATTGTACCAATAAAAATATTTTGAAATGCAAAATCAAAAACGCTCCACCTGTGTTTATTGTGGCCGAAAATTGATGCAAAATAGACTAACTCAAATTCATGTACCACAATATGCACACCTAACATTTAAAATAGTACCTATGTGGGTTTGTAAATATCCTAAGTCAAGAAATGTATATGATTTAAGTTGTGGCGAGTTATTAATGAAAGATTTAGTTGAAATAGTTGATAAATTTAATGAAAGTCGAACAAAACTTTTTATGCTGCGAAAATGTCAGACCTGACCTGACATTTTATCGAGCGAAAACAAAAAAGCCCGTCAAACGACGGGCTTTTTGCGTTATAGCCATGAAAAAGGTAGATAAACTACAATGGTCTGCAAGAATCGAAGTAAAAACGCTCTTCTTTCTTAAATTCTTTACCGAAATAATTATTTACACGGGTAAAGTTTACGTAACTGTAACCCGTTTCGGGGTCAAATATCGGAGTTTGGCCAATTGGCAAACTAATTTCTTTTTCAAGAACGGTATCAGAAAAAACAAATTTTTTCATAACTGATAATTGTTTGAGTTGAATTTAAACGGTATTGCTGGGTCTGTTGGGTGCAACGCTACTTCTACCGAATATTCGGTAAATGTGCCAGCTTCAGAAATTACGTTGAGCTTAACGTTTTCGGTTTCGCTGTTGGCATATCCAGCAAAAAGCGTATGACGTGTATTGCTTGTATTGTGGTACACCCATCTGTAAGTACCTGTTTTAATTGTACGGTTAAAGTAGGCATTATGGTTGTTTCCACGGCTTTCGTAATTTGAAAACGGGTGAACTGCTACAAAGTTTTGAACCCAAAAAGCTATTCTGTCTTTAATGCCTTGTGGTGCGGTTGCCATTTGGCCAGCATCAAAGAAATTTGGGTGATGACCTCCAACATTATCTTTAATGTGTAGTATCAATGTACCATTTTGGTCATATAGCCATTGTTCGCTTGTGGCGGTTGCGTTTGGTGGTGTATCTGATACGGGCGTGGCTACTCTGCTATGAGAAACCAAATGTGCCGTGATGTTTGCATCAGACTGCTGGAAAAACTCAAAAATATACGCACCCGTTGGTGTGGTTGTACCACCACCGCCACCAGTACCGCCATTGTCTATGTTTGTCTTTTTTGGCGTTGGTGGGGTTGTGGTGGTTATTGTTTTTGTCGCTGGGGTTTTGGCATTACGAGAAAAAACGTAAAGCAAAACCCCGATTATGATAAGATTTTTCATAAGATATTAGTTATAATCTTGAATTATTTTGTCTGTAAAACCTTGTTTGATAAGTTTTTCATTATCAAATAAATAATATCCAACTTGTAAAACTTGACCGTAATTATCATAAGTAGAAACATTAAATTCAACTCTGAATCTGCTATCAATTTTTACTGATGAAAATTGCTTTTGAGTTTCTAAATAGTACGGTTTATTATTTACATAGTACGGAATGCGAAGTTTGTCTTTGCCCTTTCTGAAAATAGTTTCTACACTAAATGGAACTTCTTTTAGGTACATATATGCTGAAACAAGCAATGATGCAAAGAAAAGATTCTCAATAGTTAAATACTTTTTCATTGCAAAATTTGGTTAATTTGTTCGACTTCTGACGGCTCTAAATTGCTAATTTTCGACTGCATACCACGAATAATGTCTATTTGTGGTGCAAGTTCGCCAAACGAAAAGCCCGAAAGTTCGAGTTGTGCGTTTCCTTTTATTGATGTAGCAATTCCATGTTCGTTTACATCAATAATCATTTCGCCTTCTTTCATCTGATTGAAAACAAATATGCCCTCTTGGTTCTTGAAACAAACGTATGTTTCAGATTGAGATAAATTCAATTTTACTTCTGCCATGATATTAGAATTTTTTACGGTGACGTTTCCAGTAGAAAAAAAGCCTTAACGGCCTTATCTTTTTATTGTTTCGATACAAAACAGCTTCAAACTTTTGTATCCGTGATTGCTGGGTATTGTTGAGCATTTCCAGCGTAGTAATGTAAGATTGTTGATACTTTGTCAGACTGTCACAAATAAAGAAATCATATTTGCACGACAAATAAGCATCTTTATAAAGACTTACGGCTAAGTTTTCGCTTTCGTTCTTCCCTTTCGGCTTTAAGTTTTGCCCGTATGCTGTCCATACTACTAACAGCATCAGAAACAGTATTTTCAGTAATAACCAGCCCTTTTTTTTCATAGAGTTGTATCTTTTTATCTACTTCTGAAATATTTTGTTTTGCCTTTTGGTGTTTGGCCGTTGCGGTGTAAACCTCCGACTTTTGCACGGTTGACCGTTCTTGTAGTTTGTTTTCGAGTTCGGCCAGTTGTTCGTCGAACATCAAAAGTTCGTCGGTGTGCTGGGTTTGAATTTCTTCGGTGTAATGCTCTCTTAATTTGCCATCGACAAATGAAAAAGAACGGGTAACGACGAAATATAAGATAACTGCATATAAGGCAATTTTTTCTAATCCTTTTTGCTTTATCCAGGCCAAAATTTTATCTATGATTGTGCTATCTGTTTGCATATCTCAATAGTTTTTTCCCAAGTTGCTTTACGCTCTGAAAGATGAGTTAAACCCCCGTTTATTTTTTTCGTAATGGCTTCAAAGTCCAGTTTGTCGGACAGCGTGTTAAGGTCGTGTTTGTGCCAGTAATAGACTGCACTCAAAACAGCAATATGTGGGTCTTTTAGCTTTTCGGGATTCTTTACAAAGTCTTCGTTTATACCCAAACTACGGGCGAATTTATCAAAAAAACAATAGTTGAAAAATCCTGTTGTATGAATCCAACCACGGCCTTTGTATTTTACACCATATCCCGAAACTATATTGCCTAAGTCTTTACGTCCTTCATAATCTGAACCGCTTGCATATTCTTCAATACCGTTCAAAAAATCGCATTCGTGAAAGCATTGTGCAAAGAAAATACTAAGCCTTTGCCATGTTACAATGCCAAATTGTGGCAAGTACATATTCAAAAAGTATAGATAGGGTTGAATGTTTTTCAATCGGCTATCAATTTGCGAAAAATCAGCTTTTAGTAAATTCATTTTCTTGCTGGGCGTTCTTTGATTAGTTCGGTTAGTGCATTTGTTGCATTTGTGTTGTTGTGGATTGCATCAACGGCTTTGGTGTGAATATCCAAGAACATTTTATCTTTTTCGTTTAGACGGTTTTCGAGCGTTGTTTCTCGCTCTGTTAGTCTTTTATACAAGAAAAAGATAATAACGCACATTACTGCAATGACAGGGCTTAGTTTTGCAAGGTCTGAAAGTGTTTGTTCCATACTATTTTCTAATTAAAATTACTGCATAAAATGCTTTGAATGTCACACCCCAAATTGCGAAGAAAATAGGTATATTCTCCAACCTAAAAGATTTTTCAAGGCAGAAACCTGTGATAATTGACAATATAAATATGAGTTTGAAGATGTGCCATGCGTCGCTAAAAGTGTCGGTAACACCCGAAAGAAAAGACGGGTACTTTCTGCCATTTTCTTTTTTGCCGTTTCTGTATTTGTTCACCCAACTTTCGTTAGGATTCCAAAATTTAGGATTAAAGTTTTTGAAAACAGAACTTGAAAAATGGTGTTGAAGTACGTCCATTACCGCACTACAAAATGCAGCTATAAAAATCAATATGTAAGGCAAATAATACATTTTGAAGAAATAACCCTTACAATTAATAAGGGTTATGTTTTATCGTAAATTACTAAGAGACTAATTTCAATGCACCGTTTTCAATGTATAGATTTAAACGGTCTGTGTAAGGTGCTGTTTCTGCTACACCCTTGTTTGCGTGCAATGCAGGTGCGTTTTCTGTGCCTACGATGTCTTTGATTGAATCAAAAACCGATACTGTACAGGTGCAGTCGGTACCCGTAACAAATCTGCTTTGATTTTGAGAAACAAATTCTGTTTGTCCTTCCATCAGTACGCTTTTGTCTTCGATTGAAAGCAAAAAAGGTGAAAACCCTTTAGTGATATATACATTCATTTTATGTAATATTTTGAAAATTGAAAACTTAATTTTTAAGCTGACCAAACGATAGTAGTACCCGTATATCGGCCTAATTTGTTGGTG
>NZ_JBELAU010000015.1:0-142891 GCF_040253585.1 Emticicia sp. W12TSBA100-4 | reverse complement strand
AAAGTAAAAGGGTGAGACTGAAATCTCACCCTCTTACTTTTAAAAAATCTTTTCTACGCTATTGACAAGTTGAATCGGAACGGTCCGCCGTAGCGGACAACCTTGTCCCACATTATTTTATATTCTTTTTTCTTAAAGCCTTCACATTAATTGATTTGATGACTTCTGACTTTTTCAGAACAATACTCCAAATTGCAAAGCCCGTATCATCACTAAAGCAAAGTTTTCCTACGCCTTTATCATAAGGAATAGGCGACGTGTAAACAAAAAGAGAATCGCCGATTTTTTGAGTATTGGCTCCCATTTCAAGTTTTTTGGCGGCGTTATCTGCATAAGCTTCCAAAACTTCTTTTTCTTTTACATATAACTGATTATTGCTACCAATATCAGGCTGTCCCAACAATCTGATTTTTAAATCATATCTCTCTGACAATGAGTCGATAAGCTTCATATTTTTCAACTGGCAAATCTCTTCTTCTCGTGCAGGATTAACATTTTTCATCTGTAAAGCAAAATCCGCCGTTAGTGCCTTTGCAATTTCTGCCCCCATTTCTTCTACTTGATAAGTTATTTGAGTAGCCGAAACTCGCTTTACTTTATAATCGTCCATTTGGTCAACAATCTGAGCAGTATTTTCCAAACGCTCAAAAGTACATGACAAGTTGACTAAAAGTATTAAAAGTATTGATAGGTGTTTTTTCATTTGTCCAGTTATTTTTCACAAATTTACAAACAGAGGCGGTTTTTACGGTAAAAACTTTATCTATTAACAAAGAAAACCTGCAAGGTGTTATTATACCTTGCAGGTTTTTGAGCCAAACGAAGCTTAAAATAGTAGCCGAGCATTAGAAATACGAAAATATTTTTCGGGGCTCAACCGTAACCACCTCTAAACTTATAAGTGCTTGCCACTTTATCAATGGCCACAATATAAGCCGCTAAACGTAGAGAAACACCGTGTTTTTGTGACGTTTCAAATACATTATCGAAAGCGTCTTTCATCATACGGTCTGAACGACGGTTGATTCTGTCCAGAGCCCATTTGTAACCAATGCGGTTTTGCACCCATTCAAAATACGAAACCGTTACGCCACCAGCATTTGCCAAAATATCAGGCACAACCATAATTCCTTTTTGGTTGATAATATCGTCTGCACTGGCCGAAGTCGGGCCATTTGCACCTTCTACAATAAGTTTTGCTTGAATATTTCCTGCATTTTCATGTGTAATTACGTCTTCTTTGGCCGCAGGAACTAATACATCGACATTCAAAGCCAGCAATTCTTCGTTAGTTATCAACTCAGCATCTTTGAAACCTTCGAGCGTTCCGTTATTAGCATTTCGGTAAGCAATTGCTTTTTCCACATCAATTCCTCTCGGATTGTAGTACGCTCCCGAAATATCACTCAAACCACAAATCGTTACGCCTTTTTCTTGCAAAAGTTTCGCACCCCACGAACCAACATTACCAAAACCTTGCACAGCCGCTGTTGCACGATATGGGTTCAATCGTAATTTTTCCATACCCGCCAATGCAGAAACCATTACACCACGGCCAGTTGCTTCCGTACGCCCCAACGAGCCTCCTAAAACCAACGGTTTTCCTGTAACCACTGCGTTTACGGTCATTCCTTTGGCTTTTGAATATTCATCCATCAACCAAGCCATCTCACGAGGGCCCGTACCCATATCAGGGGCAGGAATGTCTTTGTCTGGACCGAAAATATCAAGCATCGAAATCGTGTAGGCACGCATCAAACGTTCCATTTCTCCTGCCGACATTTCACGTGGGTTACAGGCAATTCCGCCTTTTGCACCACCATAAGGAATATCAACCACGGCACATTTCCAAGTCATCCAAGCCGCTAAGGCTCTTACCTCATCAATATTTACGGCTGGGTCGAAGCGAATACCGCCTTTACTTGGCCCCAAAATCGTTGAGTGAATCACTCGGTAGCCTTCAAAAACCTTAATTTGACCGTTATCCATCGTAACGGGCAAGCCTACCGTCACTTGACGAGCAGGTACTTTCAGAATATAATACATTTCATCGCTGATACCGAGAATCTTCACGGCAGCATCGAATCGTTGCATCATTGACTCCAATGGATTCTCTTTATCCTTGATTGGAGCTGGTTCTATATATGTCATAAACAGAATAATATTTTGTATGTGAATGTGGTTTCACGGTGCAAACTTAGAAAAAATAAAGTATTTCTTAAAATCGTTAAATTTGACACTAATTTTTTATCAGCTTATTTGGTGAATATACCTTATCAGCTTTTTGCTTTCTTTAACAAAACCAAATAATTTATTGTTTTTCTAAAATTACCTTTAAATAAATTTTTTTTAGGTTATTTTAAGAAATCGAGTAAGACTATTGTTTCAGCCTACCAAAACACTATATTTGTGGGATTTTTCAAAAACCCCAAAATATAAACGTTTACTGCTTTACAATTATGGCCGCAGTTGAAGAAAAAACCCGATATTCGGAAGATGAACTAAAGGAATTTGAGACGATTATCACTCAAAAACTGGAAGCAACTCGCAACGAACTGAATTTTATCAGAGAAACGTTGAGTAGAAAGAATGACAACGGCACAGAATATACCGCCAATAGCACAAAGCTAATGGAAGACGGTGCCGATGTAAGCGAAAAAGAGCAATTGAGCCAGTCAGCTGGCAGATTGCAGAAGTTTGCTCAGCAGTTAGAAGCAGCCTTAATCAGAATCAAAAATGGTACTTACGGTGTTTGTCGTGATACTGGAAAATTGATTCCGAAAGAACGTTTGAGAGCAGTACCGCACACGCAACAAACAATCGAAGCAAAACTAAAGGCTTCTAACTAAAATTTTAAGGAAAAAACATCTATAATTTCTACCTTGTAAGGCGTTTCTATCGTTTTTTACAAGGTTATAGGGATTGTTGTCTATAAAAAAAGCCTCTACGTCAGAGGCTTTTTTGTTTATCACGCATACTTTTAGCTTCTTTAGGAATACTTTGGTAAAGATATGATTTGAAAAATAGTATATTTGAAAAACAATTTACTTTTGACTGTGAAAAGAGATGACTCGCTTTGGAAGGCAATTTTAGAAGATTTATTCGATGATTTTCTAAGATTTTTTATTTCAGATGCCAATGATATTTTTGATATGGAACGTGGGTTTGAGTTTTTAGATAAAGAACTCGAACAACTTTTTCCAACCAACGTTGATGAGTTTTTCCCAAAATATGTCGATAAATTAGTAAAAGTTTTTACCAGAAATGGTACTGAAGAGTGGATTTTGGTTCATATTGAGGTGCAGGGTTCAAAAGATGAACATTTTAGCGAAAGAATGTTTTCTTACTTTTATAGAATCTTAGATAAATATCAAAAGCCCATTTCGGCCTTTGCCATTCTGACCGATAGCAACAAAAAGTTTCATCCTACGCATTACGAGCGAAGTTTTTTAGGCACAAAGTTGAGATATGATTTTAATTCTTGTAAAATATTAGAGTTAAACGAGCAACAGCTATCCGAAAGCAATAACCCTTTTGCATTAGTTGCTCTTACTGTTAGGGTAGCAATAAAGAAAAGAAAGATTAAAGAAAATGAACTCTTTGAATTAAAACTTGATTTGGCAAGACTGCTGCTGAGCAAACAGTTTTCAAAAGAAAAAATCAGGGCTTTAATGAACTTTCTGAAACTGTACATTCGTTTTGGAAATGAGGAATTAGTTACTAAATTTGAAGAAGAAATAACCATAATTACCAATAAAACAAAGCAAACTATGGGAATCGAAGAATTTGTTTTAGAACGTGCCAAAAGAATGGGAAAACTTGAAGGTAAACTCGAGGGTAAGCTCGAAGGCAATTTTAATTTTGTCACAAGTCTTTTACAAAATAGCGACTTTGATGAGGCAAAAATTGCATTTATTGCGTCGGTTCCAGTAGATTTTGTGAAAAGAATAAAAGAAGGTGCCACTTTGAACGACTTAAAATAACAAAATATATAATCTGCTTTTTATGCAGAAAGAATTTTATTTGTCTATAAAAAAAGCCTCTACGTCAGAGGCTTTTTTGTTTTATTGGCTTTTCTACATTTCTTTGTTTGAAAAATATAAACTTCTCGACATGAAAAAAAATACCCTACTCTACCTATTATTCTTTCAACTACTTATCAGTCAAGCTTTTGCACAAGTTACTGATAGCTATTATTTACCTCAGAATGTTACGTATGATGCCAAAATTCCGACACCACAGAAGTTTTTGGGTTATCAAGTCGGCGAACAACACGTAACCCCTTATGAGACAGTTACTTATATGAAAGAATTGGCTCGTCTGTCGAATCGTTTCAAGATAGAAACTTATGCCAAAACTTTTGAAAACCGTGAGTTAGTTCTCGTTACGGTTACTTCTCCCGGAAACCACGCTCGCCTCGACCAAATCAAGACCGAACACCAAAAATTGGTTAATCCGTCACAATCTGGCAGTTTAGACCTACAAAAAATGCCAATTGTGGTTTGGATGGGCTACTCTGTACACGGAAATGAAGCCAGTGGAACAAATTCCAATCTAATGTCGGCTTATTATTTAGCTGCTGCTCAAGGGGCTGGTGTCGATTCGCTTCTAAACGAAACAGTTATCTTAATCGACCCAGTTATTAATGCCGATGGAGGAAATCGTTTTGCAACTTGGGTAAATATCAATCGTAGTACCAATTTAGTGAGTGATATAAACAGCCGTGAATTTAGCGAAACGTGGCCAGGTGGACGCTCAAATCATTATTGGTTCGACCTTAACCGTGACTGGCTTTACCAACAAATGCCCGAAAGTAAAGGACGTTTGGTAAAGTTTTATGACTGGAGACCAAATATCTTGACCGACCACCACGAAATGGGTTCGGCTTCAACGTTTTTCTTCCAACCCGGTATTCCTGCACGTACGCACCCGCTTACGCCTAAGAAAAACATTGATTTAACCATCAAATTCGGAAAATTCCAAGCCGTTGGACTCGACAAAATCGGATCGGCTTATTATACACAAGAAAACTACGATGATTTTTATTACGGAAAAGGCTCTACGCTTCCAGATGTAAATGGTTCGGTAGGTATTTTGTTTGAACAAGCTTCTTCTCGTGGTCATTTACAAGAAACTGCTAATGGGGTTTTGAGTTTCCCGTTTACGGTTCGTAACCAAGTTACGGCTACTTTCTCAACGCTTCGTGCAGCTCGTGAAATGCGTGTCGAATTACTCGAACACATGAGAAGTTTTTATAAAGAAACTTCAACCGATGCCGTAAAAGCCTACGTTTTTGGTGGTGGAAACGATGCCGTAAAAACTTGGGAAATGGTAAATATGCTCAAACGCAACCAAATTGATGTTTATCGCTTAGGAAAAGACGAAAACCAAGATGGAATAGCGTTCAGCAAAGAAAATGCCTACGTTGTGCCGATGAATCAGCCACAACACCGCCTTATCAAGTCAATGTTTGAAAAACGTACGAAGTTTGAAGACAGTTTATTCTACGATATTTCGGCTTGGTCGCTACAATATTGTATGAATGTGCCTACGGCAGAAGCAAAAACAGCCGTTTCGTTGGGCGAAAAAGTTGAAAAGAATGATTTCCCGAAAGGAAAAGTTATTGGTAAAAGCCCTTATGCGTATTTGTTTGAGTGGAATAGCTACTACGCTCCACGTGCTGCTTACGAATTATTGAAAAAAGGTTATAATCTAAAAGTAGCAACGGAACCACTTTCGGCAGTTGTAGAAGGAAAAGAACGCACTTTTGATTATGGAACAATCCAGATTTTCAGTAATGGCTCCGACCCATCGGCTTTACTTCAAACTCTTGCCGAGCGAGACGGTGTAGATTTCTACGCAGTTCCGACTGGCCTTACGCCACAGGGAATTGACTTTGGTAGCGAGAAATTCAAAAAAGTACGTTTGCCAAAAGTATTGATGCTGGGCGGGGCAGGCGTACAATCGACCGACGCAGGCGAAATTTGGCACTTGCTTGACCAACGCATTAATATTCCTTTGACGGTGGCAGATATTACAACAGCTAATCGTACGGAATTAGAGAAATATACCCACATTGTTTTAGCTGGTGGAAATTACAATGCACTTTCTGACGAAAAAATCAAGCGTTTTGTGCAAGGCGGTGGTGTTTTAGTAGCCATGACTGATGCGGTGGAATGGGTTTCGGCTAAAAAAATCGCCAGTATTAGCGTTAAAGAAAAGCCTGATAATAACGGAAGTGGCGAAAAACGCCCATATAACCTACAAGAAAAATATACGGGTGCTTTAGAAACCGCAGGAACAATCTTCGAGGCGAAAATCGACCCGACGCACCCATTATGTTTTGGTTATCAACAAAACAAATTGGCTTTGTTTAAGGATAATAATATCTTTATGGAAGATACCAAAAATCCGTATAACACACCGATGATTTTCACGGCAAATCCTTTATTGGCGGGCTATGTTCATCCAAAAAATGAAAAACAAATCAAAAACTCGCCAGCCGCAATTACTTTGAATGTGGGTTCTGGTCGAGTAATTGCTTTATCTGAAAACCCAAATTTTAGAGCATTCTGGTACGGTACAAACAAACTTTTCTTAAATACTCTTTTCTTCGGAAACATAATCGGCGGTGGTCGTTTTGGTGGTGATGAAGAGTAATTATTAGGTTAAGTTCTTTGTTTAAAAATGTTAAACTCGGTAGTTTCGAAAAAATACTTATGTATTTTTTAATGTTCAACCACCGAGTTTAACATTTTTTATTTTATCAATTCTTGCATTTATTTTTAATATTCACGAAAAATCGACTAATTTCCCGATAACAAATTACCAATAACCGAATCCAAATGTCTGATTTTTTGAAAATAGGTGAGTTAAAAGAAAATCTCGTGAAACTCATCGAGGCAAAATTTGAATTAACCAAACTTAATGTTCAAGATAAAATCGAAAGTATAGCCGTAAAAGCTGCTTATGCCCTCATTACGTTCATACTCAGCATCGTAGTGATTATTTTTCTGAGTATTCTAATTGCCATCGGACTAAACCATCTGATTGGTAGCTCTTGGCTGGGTTTTCTTATCATGTTTGGCTTTTATGCCATTATTCTTGCCATTTTTATTTTTGCGAAAGATTCCGTTCAAAATACTATCAAGAGACGAGTAGAAGAAGTGGTTGATGAGCATTTATAGCCACCGACAGCAAATAACTAAGGAATTCAAATTTCATATTTGCTAACTATCCAATACCTTTGCACAAATTTTTTCATCAATTAACTATCAAATTTTAATGGAAGCAGAGAATAAGAGAATCCCTCTCAACGATTTACACGAAAAACTGGGCGGAAAAATGGTGCCTTTTGGTGGCTTTATGATGCCTGTTCGTTATTCGTCTGATAATGAAGAACATAACTGTGTACGCAATGGTGTAGGAGTTTTTGATGTGTCACACATGGGCGAGTTTGTAGTGAGAGGCGAGCGTGCAACTGAGTTTTTGCAATACATAGTTTCAAACGATGTGTCAGCACTTTTTGATGGAAAAGTACAATACGCTTATTTCCCAAACAACGAAGGTGGTGTGGTTGATGATTTATTGGTTTATCGTTGGAACGAAAACGAATATTATTTGGTAGTAAACGCCTCAAATATCGAAAAAGATTGGAATTGGGTAAATCAAAATAATAGTTTCGGCGTCGAACTTGAGAACATTTCTGATAAACTTTGTTTGTTTGCCGTGCAAGGCCCGAAAGCTTTGGCTACAATTCAGAAACTTACCGATATTGATGTTGCTGCAATGGATTATTATACTTTCAAGGCTGGTTCAGTTGCTGGAATTGATGACGTAATCGTGTCAGCAACGGGCTATACAGGTGCAGGTGGTTTTGAAATTTACGTTTGGAACAAAGATGCCGAAAAAATGTGGAATGCTATTTTTGAGGCAGGGGCAGAGTTTGACATCAAGCCAATTGGTCTGGGTGCAAGAGATACCTTGCGTTTAGAAATGGGTTATTGCTTATACGGCCACGAACTAAACGATACCGATTCGCCATTAGAAGCAGGTTTGGGTTGGGTGACGAAGTTTACGAAAAACTTTATCAACTCTGAAAACCTAAAGGCTCAAAAAGAAGCAGGTTTACAGCGTAAACTGGTGGGAATCGAAATGATTGACCGTGGGATTCCTCGCAGTCATTACGAAATTTGTGATGCTGAAGGAAATAAGTTAGGGGAAGTTACTTCTGGAACTCAATCACCGACTTTACAAAAGGGAATTGCGATGGGACACGTGCCAACGGCATTCGCCAAAGTCGGAACGGAAGTGTATATCAAAGTAAGAGATAAACTGCTTAAAGGCATAGTAACGAAATTGCCTTTTGTGAAAGCAGGAGTGTAAGCATTCAGCAGAAATTGACTTAAAGAAATCTTATTTTTGACGGTTATTTGTGAAAAACTTTTTAAATTTAATAAAATTTAGAAGAAAATGGTTGTAACAAAATCACCACAGATAGTTAGAAAATCAGCCCCAAAAGTGCCTGATTACTTAATACATGAAGTAATGGATGGAAAGCCTATCTATTATAGAGGGTATAAAGAAGTATTAAATGGAACAAAAACTTTTGCTGAAATTATGAGTTCAAGTACACTTCAATCACTTATTATTACACATTTAATCATTTTACTTGGAAGAAAAGTGGACGAAGAGAAGTACACCCTTCTATCAAGCGAAACAGGAATTCATCTGAATAAATACAATAATTTAGCAGGAGATATTCTTATTTTTGAAAATAGTGTTTTACCCATTGAAGCAATTGACGAACATTATGCAATCGTTCCGCCCAAAATAGCCATCGAAGTGGATATTAACATCGAAGCACCTGGTTTAGAAATTGATAGTTATATTTTCAATAAAACGCAAAAACTATTGAATTTTGGTGTAGAAAAAGTAATTTGGATTACAACCAAATCAAAAAAAGTAACAGTAGCTACCAGAAACGAAGATTGGCAAGTAAAAGACTGGAACAAAGATATTGAAGTTTTCGACGGAATAATCTTTAATATCGGTGAATATTTACGTAAAAAAGGCTCACCTTTTGCATAGAAAGAGAATGAGTGTACATTAGCCCTTCCAAATTTTTTGGAAGGGCTTTTTACTAAATAGAATTGTATATGGAATTAGAAGAAATTTTACAAATCATCAATAGTGACGAATTTATAAATGTAGAAGAGAATTGGCAAAATATAGATTTAACAAAACTTGAAGAAAAACGAAAAACTTCTGATTTGAAAAAATCAGGAGTTTATGCGTTGTATAATGAGAACTATGGATTTATTTATGTAGGGAAAGCTAAAAAGATTTATGACAGATTAAAGTCACATAATGAGGCAACGAAAGGAAATGAAAAAGCTGATTGTTGGCGAGAGTTCTTTATGGCAATAACGGGTAATATTGTTGGATATTGGTATCCCCTTGAAAGTAAGAATAATGCACAAAAAGAAGAAAGTGCAAGGCAAATTTTAGAAAGATTGATACAAATCAAATATGAGCCGATATTTGACAAAATTTATCCTCGTGGTAAAAGAGTTAGCAGGCCAGATATTAATGAAGTGTTAGAAAGGTATCGTAAAAAAAGAAAAATGAATGAGTAAATACTTGATATTCACTCATTCTCTCATTTAAAATTAACTTACCGTTCCGCCATTCCACACTTGTTTGTTGGGTTGGAGAAGAGCCAAACTTCCGTCACGGTCTTCGGCCATCAGAATCATTCCGTTTGATTCGATACCCATCATTTTTCTTGGAGCAAGATTCGCAATAAACGTAACCTGTTTACCGACCATTTCTTCGGCCGAATAATGCTTGGCAATACCACTCAGAATCGTGCGTTTCTCGAAGCCATCATCAATCAAAAACTTCAATAATTTATCGCTTTTTGGTAGTTTCTCAGCTTCTAAGATTGTACCAATACGAATATCCAATTTGGCAAAATCATCGAACTGAATATTTTCTTTTAAAGGGGGTACTTTTGCGTTTTCTAACTCATTCATTCGCTTCGATTCTTGTAATTTTTTTACTTGTTTTTCAATCGCATCATCTTCGATTTTCTCAAATAATAGACTTGATTCACCAATTACAGTTCCTACTGGCAATAAATCTGCTCCGCCTGTTTCGGCCCAAGTTGTTTCGTTTAAGCCTAATTGGGTTCTTAATTTCTGGGCTGTAAAAGGCAAAAATGGCTCTGACAAAATCGCTAAGTTAGCAGCAATTTGCAAAGCAATATTCATAATGGTTTCAACACGAGCTGGGTTTTCTTTGATAACCTTCCACGGCTCGGTTTCGGCCAAATATTTATTTCCTAAACGAGCCAAATCCATCATATTGGCCAAACCTTCACGGAAACGATAATTGTCTATCGAATCACCGATTTTCTTCGGAAATTCTGCCAACGCAGCAATCGTTTCTTTGTCGTAATCGCTTAGTTCGCCTTGTGCTGGTACTTTTCCACCGTAAAACTTATGTGTAAGCACCACAGCACGATTTACGAAGTTTCCGTAAATGGCAACTAATTCGCTATTATTTTTGGTTTGGAAGTCTTTCCAAGTAAAGTCATTGTCTTTCGACTCGGGCATATTGGCCGAAAGGGCATAACGCAATACATCTTGCTTATTTGGGAATTCCTCCAAATATTCGTGTAACCAAACCGCCCAATTTCTCGAAGTCGAAATTTTATCACCTTCCAAGTTCATAAACTCTTGTGCAGGCACGTTATCGGGTAAAATATAGCTTCCTTCGGCCATCAACATCGCAGGGAAAATAATACAGTGGAACACAATATTATCTTTTCCAATGAAGTGAACTAACTTCGTGTTTTCATTTTTCCAATAATCTTCCCAGTTTTTGCCATTTTGAGCGGCCCATTCTTGCGTAAACGTGATGTAGCCAATCGGTGCATCGAACCAAACGTATAAAACTTTGCCGTCGGTGTCAGGCAAAGGCACGCTGATTCCCCAATCCAAATCACGAGTCATGGCACGAGGTCTTAGACCATCTTTTAACCATGATTGGCACTGACCAAATACGTTGGTTTTCCACTCTTTGTGGCTGTTTACGTATTTCTCGATGTCGGGCTGCATACGGTCGAGTGGCAAATACCAGTTTTTGGTACTTTTCATGATAGGTTTCGAGCCTGAGAGCGTCGAACGAGGATTTTTCAATTCTGTTGGCGAGAGCGTTGAACCACATTTTTCGCATTGGTCGCCATAAGCATTCGGGTTTCCACAAACAGGACATTCGCCCACAATATATCTATCAGCCAAAAACTGTTGAGCTACTTCATCGAAATATTGCTCGCTGGTTTCTTCGTCGAAATAACCTTTATCGTACAAAGTCGTAAAGATTTCTTGCGAAACTTTATGGTGCGATTTATTGGACGTGCGAGAATAAATATCGAACGAAATACCAAAATCAGCAAAAGATTGTTTGATTTGTTCGTAGTAAAAATCAACGACTTGTTGAGGTGTTTTTCCTTCTTTGCGAGCCTTCACTGTAATCGGCACGCCGTGTTCGTCAGTACCGCTGATAAAGGCCACATCAGCCCCTTTTGAGCGGAGATAACGCACGTAAATATCAGCAGGGATGTAGCAGCCAGCCAAATGCCCAATGTGAATAGGCCCATTGGCATAAATCAAAGCTGCCGTAACGGTATATTTTTGCGGAGTTTCGGTCATATCTTCTTTAGTATTCAAAAATTATTGTGCAAAGTTACGGTATTGCTACATAGAAACGAAAAACCCCTCAAAAGTTTTTGATTTTGAGGGGTGGCGTTCGAGCAAAATAGTACTTTTCAAAAACTCACATTTTTATAAATCCGCTTCATCGAAATTTCTACTCCGAGCGATTGAAGAGGCAATTTTCCTTCAAAATCCGTTACGATGGTTTCGTGCCAAAGCCCCGGGCGTTCTCTGTACCAAACTTCGGCGTAGCATATATCTTGGCGTATCATTACATATTCTTTGAATGATTCGAGGGTTTTGTATTTATCGAATTTGCCACTTCTATCATATTTTTGTGTGCTTTTCGATAAAACTTCCACTACTAAAATAGGGTTGATTAAAAGTAAATCGTCATTATCCCAAAAAAGTGGTTTTTCGCAAACGGCCAAAGCATCGGCATAAACACCTTCATCAAGACTTGGAAAATAGATTTTTTGGTCAGAGCCTAATATTTGATAATTTTTATCTGAGTTTTCTGTTTGATAAGATAAATCAATAGCAATATTCATCGCTATTAAGTTGTGGTTGTATCTTGCGTTTGGCATTTTGATTATTTCGCCGTTTATAAATTCGTGTTTGTGGGTTGAATTTGCTTCTTTTCGTAAATATTCTTCAAGCGTGTATTTACGAGTAGGCTTATGCAAAATCAACTTTGGACTTACTTCTTTAGTCATTTTCTGAATATTTATACACAAATTTAAACAGTTTTTTGGGTTTTGAATGCTTCATAAGCAAGTTTTCAAGGCAATGTTAAACAAAAATCCCCTTCGATTTAAACCGAAGGGGACTGTACTTTTTAGAAAACATATTTCGTAGAAAGGAAGTGCGAGCTATGCTCTTCGACAATCTCATTGAAAATTTTCTTATTGGCATCGGTATCTTTCGTGGCAACTACCGTACGAATCGAGAAAGCTCTGAGAGCATCTTCTACCGAAAGTGTTCCTTCGGCCGAATCTTTTCTTCCTGTAAACGGGAAAGTATCAGGCCCACGTTGACACTGAGCGTTGATATTTACACGACTTACTTGATTGACGAGTGGGTCAATTAAATGAGCGATTTGGTCGGCATTGGTGCCAAAAATACTCACTTGTTGTCCGTGCGACGAATCAATGATGTATTGAATCGGCTCTTCTACATCATCAAAAGGTACAATTGGCACAATCGGGCCAAATTGTTCTTCGCTGTAAACTTTCATTTTGCTATTCACAGGATAAAGTACCGCAGGATATACAAATGAATTTACGGTCGTTCCGCCTCCTTCGTTCATGACTTCTGCTCCGTTGGCTTTTGCATCAGCAATACACTCGGCCAAATAAGCTGGTTTGTTTGGTTCGGGCAAGGGCGTTAGATTCACGCCAGCTTCCCAAGGCATTCCGAATTTGAGTTTTTCGAGTTCTTCGGTAAATCTATTCAAGAATTTCTTCGCAATCGAGCGGTGTACCCAAATGATTTTGATGGCCGTACAACGTTGACCGTTGAACGAAAGCGAACCCAAAATACACTCTTTCACAGCCAATTCTACATCGGCATTTTTCAAGATAATTCCTGCATTTTTGGCATCAAGACCCAAAACTGCTCTCAAACGATTGAGTTTTGGGTGCATTTTTTTCAAATCATTGGCTACTTTGCTCGAACCAATGAGCGTAAGTACATTGATTTTACCTGTTTGCATCAATGGCGGCACAACGTTTGCTCCACGCCCATAAATTGTGTTGACAACGCCTTTCGGGAAACATTCTTTAAAAGCTTCAAGCATCGGGTAATGCAAAAGAGTACCGTGTTTTGGTGGCTTAAAAAGAATTGTATTTCCCATAATGATAGCAGGAATAAGCGTCGTATAGGTTTCGTTGAGTGGGTAATTAAACGGCCCCATACAAAGCACCACGCCAAATGGCGAGCGGCGGATTTGTCCGATAATTCCCTGCTCGATTTTGAAGCGAGACGAATTTCGGTCAATGTCTTTCAAACAATCAATTGTATCATAAATATATTCTACTGTTCGGTCGAACTCTTTGATTGAATCGCCCAACGATTTACCGATTTCGTACATCAATAAGTTTACGATTTCGGTCTTTTTTTCAAGCATTTTCTTGATAAAATTCTCCATGCAGCCAATACGCTCGCTTACGCTCATCGTTGGCCATTCGCCACGCCCGCTGTCATACGCTTTTAGAGCGGCATCGAGTGCTTCCATTGCTTCTTTCTCTGAGGTAATCGGGTAGCTTCCGATGTGTACACTTTCAAATTTTCCGCCGTTTTTTACATAAATCGGAGAATAAACATCTTGCGTAGCACCCGCCCACTGACGCATTTCGCCACCTACCAAATATTCTTTTTGGTGGAGTGGTTGAATCTGAAATTGCTCGGGAATTTGACCAGCTTCGGGGAAGATAGCCGTAATTTTGTCTTGTAGATTTGTCATGTTTTTGTTTAGAATCAAACTGTTTTGTTGTAAAACACAAACGAAATTACACCCCTCAAAAGCAAAACCAAATAGAATTTGGATTTTTTGAAATATTCAGCAGAAAACTACAATTTAATGTCAAACAAGTGCCAAAATCAAAAATCTATTTGGTCGCTTAGATTTTTATGCTGATTTTTGAAATACTAAAAACTTTCACCTAAAATTCTAAACAGTTGCTTTATTATATCTTACGTCCTTTTGTTACGTTTTTGCTGAAATTCTTTATCAAACGAATTAAAATTACAGGCCTCGAAAATATACCAAAATCGGGGGCAGTTATGTTGGCTTCTACGCACGCCAATTCGTTTTTTGATGCAGTTTTATTATGTTGTACGCTCGACCGACGTATTTGGTCGTTGGCTCGTGGTGATGTTTTCAAGAAAAGTTTGGCCAAAAAAGCTCTTTCGAGCCTTTTTATGATGCCCGTGCATCGCCTTTCGGAAGGGAAAGAGCATTTGGGCGATAATGACGAGACTTTCAAGAAGTGTATCGAACTTTTCAAACAAGGCGAAATGGTACTGATTTTCTCGGAAGGACTCTGCACTAATCAAACCAGACTCCTACCACTCAAAAAAGGAACGGGGCGTTTGGCTCAGAAAGCTTGGGGCGATGAAATTCCGTTGACAGTAATTCCCGTGGCTATTACTTACAATACTTTTACAACTTATGGAAAAGTAATAAACTTGAGTTTTGGCGAGGCAATCCAAAAGGCAGATTTATCGAATCCTGCCGAAGATGGTGTGTTTTTGCGTAGATTCAACGAGGTTTTGACCGAAAAACTTAATCAGATTTTAAGCTGGAATTTCCCGAAATTGTCGCCCGCACAAACGCCGTTTTTCACGCTCGGATACATCACGCATTTTCCTGCCATTTGGTTAGCCACGTTCATATCGAAAAAACTCACAAGAGGCATCGTCTTTTTTGATTCCATCACGATTGGCCTAATGATTGTACTAATGCCTTTATATTGGTTGATTATGTTCTTTGTGGTGCGAACATCCTGTTCGCTGTTGTGATGTTTTCTGAATGAATATTAAAGCGAACAGAATGCGTCCATCACTCAATTTGCTCCAAATTATATGTAACTTTTGCTAAAAAATGAAGTCTGAAATCCAACACCTAAATACTGCTGATTATGATAGATGATGCTTTTGTCAAACACTTAAAAAATGTCTTATTCATTGACATCGAAACGGTTTCGCAAGTGCCTGATTTTGAGCTACTTGACGAACGACTGCAAAAACTTTGGCTCAAAAAAGCAGTCTATCTAAATAATGAAGAAAATTTGTCCGATGCTGATTTTTATCTAAAAAAAGCAGGAATCTATGCCGAATTTGGTAAGGTGCTTTGCATAGGTGTTGGAGGAATCATGTTCGATGAAGAAAACAAACCATCGCTTCGAGTAAAAATGATTGGTGGAGACGACGAGCGAGAGGTTTTACAAGCCTTCAAGAAAATCGTCGAAAAACACAAAGCAGGCAGTAATTTGATGCTTTGTGCTCACAATGGTAAAGAGTTTGATTTTGCGTATTTGTGCCGCCGAATGTTGGTCAATGGTATTGGTTTGCCCAGAGTTTTGCAAATATCGGGCAAAAAGCCGTGGGAAATAAATCATTTGGACACGCTCGACCTTTGGAAATTCGGTGATTATAAGCACTTTACAGGACTGGATTTACTGGCGGCAATTTTTGATATTCCGAGTAGTAAGAGCGAAATCAGTGGAGACCAAGTGAATTATGTCTATCATGTAGAAAAAGATAGGGCAAAAATCGAACGATATTGTGCGGCTGATGTTGTAGTTTTAACGCAGCTATATATGAAAATGAATAATTGTGCGTTAATAGAAGAAGAAAATATTGAAGTACTTTTGTAGTTTAGTCCATAGTCGATGGACGACGGTCAACAGAAATTATAAGTCGTTATTTATCAGTAGATTAAGCTAAAGTTTTAATTAATTTATATTCAAAAAATGAAAAAAATACTCTTTTTGTTACTTGTCGCTTCATCATTTGCGGCACCTGCTCAGATTTTAAAACCTGCCAAATGGACATTTACGCCTTCAAAAACATCAGCTAAAGTTGGCGAAACAATAGACTTAGTTTTCACGGCCAAAATCGACGATAATTGGTATATGTATTCTTCTCAACTAAAAGTAGAAGGACCATTGCCAACCTCAGTCAATTTTACAAAAACTGATGGCTATCAAGTTGTAGGAAAACTTACACCTGTGAAACCAAAAGAAAAGTTTGATGAAATTTGGGGCGGAAAAGTGCAGTATTTCGAGCATGAAGCCAAGTTTATTCAGAAAGTGAAGATTACGAAGGCCAATCCAATCATCGAAGGAAAAATCGAATGCCAAACTTGTACTACGAAAGACGGCAAGTGCGTACCGAACAAAGATAAATTCAAGTTTGATGTGAAAACTATTTGATGTTGGTTATTGGTAAACTGGTTACTGCTTGACTGGAAAATTGGTTATTAGTGAGCTGCGGAGCTACCCGTGCGATTACTATTACTGATATAAAGAAAAAATCCTCGCCAAGACGAGGATTTTTTTATGCGTTCAAAACCAATAACTATTTGTCTAACAACCAGTCACCAAACTTACTTCGCTCTAAAGAATACTGTAATAGCCACGCCCTCAAAACCGAAGTTTTCACGGAGTTTGTTTTGCAAGAAACGAGAATATGATTCTTGTACGTATTGTGGTAAATTACAGAAGAAAATAAAAGTTGGCGAAGGAGTAGGCACTTGCACACAATATTTGATTTTGATTTGCTTCCCTTTCAACATCGGTGGCGGCGTACGCTCGATAATCGGCAACATCACCTCGTTGAGTCTTGATGTTGTAATTTTCTGAGTTTTATTTTCATAAACCTCCATTACCTTTTCAATTACTTGAAAAATACGTTGTTTTTCAAGCACTGAAGCAAAAATAACGGGCATATAATTCATCGGAGCTAATCTTTCTAAGATAGCTTTTTTCATGGTATCGGCCGTTTTTGAATCTTTCTCCACCAAATCCCACTTATTTACCATCAAAACAATGGCTTTTTTGGCGTTGTGGGCGTGGCCAATGATGCTAATATCCTGCATTTCTAAGCCTACCGAAGCATCAATCAAAACCAAACAAACATCTGAGTTTTCGAGGGCTTTTACCGAGCGGAGAGTCGAATAAAACTCAATATTTTCCTGTACTTTGGCTTTTTTACGAATACCAGCCGTATCGGTCAGAATAAAATCTTTACCGAAAAGTTTATAGTGCGTATCAATCGCATCACGGGTTGTACCTGCCATTGGGTTTACGATACTTCTATCTTTGCCTGTCAATGCATTTAAGAAAGATGATTTCCCCACATTCGGGCGACCTAAAATCGCAATTCTCGGAATACCCGCATTTGGGTCTTCAATACCATCGTCTTCAAAATTTGCCACAACAGCATCGAGTAATTCCCCTGTTCCGCTACCATCAGCAGCCGAAATTGGAAAAACTTCATCGCCTAAGCCCATTGCATAAAACTCTGCGGAAGTCTGATGACGCTCGAAGGTTTCAGCTTTATTGGCTACAACAAATACAGGTTTTTTAGAACGACGCAGCACATTAGCGAAGTCGTTGTCCAAGTCGGTCAAACCAGTCATGGTATCAACCACAAACAAAATAACGGTCGATTCTTCGATGGCTATCTCGACTTGCTCACGAATAGCTGCCTCGAAAGTATCTTCCGAACCAACCACATAGCCGCCAGTATCAATAACGGTGAAAAATTTTTCAGTCCAAACCGCTTGTCCGTAATGACGGTCACGGGTTACGCCAGGCATATCATCGGTGATGGCCACACGGCTCTCAATGAGGCGATTAAAAAGAGTAGATTTGCCGACATTTGGTCGGCCAACGATTGCAACAATATTTGCCATAAAAAATCAGTAAACGGTTATCGTTTTTGAAACAATAAACAGTGATTCTCTTGCGAGAACTGTGAAAAATTGTCGATGTTTTTGTCCACAATCGACGTTAAAAAAGATTATACCCCACAACGGGGGTGCAAAGGTACAAAAAAATACGTAGAAAACTATTGATTATCAAGAAGATAGATTATTACAACCTAAAATAAACCTTGAATGTCTTGCCACGAAATCAGACCTATGGCCACAACAGCTAACAAAAGTCCGATTTTATTGAGTGTTGTGAGTTTTTCTTTGAAGAAAACCAAAGCTACCAAAGCCGAAACTAAAATGACGCCGATATTATAAAGCGGATAAACAAACGCACCGCTATTGCCGTAGGCCGTTAGTGCCAAAATCAAGAAATAGAACGACAAGAAATTAGGAACACCAAGCGTAATACTGGCCAAAATATTCTTCAATTCAATCTTTTCTTGTCCACGAATTACTCGAATCGCCAAAACAATTATTCCTGCCAGAATCGCACCAAAAACCATCACAAGCGTAACGGGTACGGTGCGGTCAGCCGATTTTATAAAGTTGATATTCAAGTAGTTAATCGAAGTATTCGTAACGCCATACATCAAAAATACCGCCACAGGCAAAAGGAAATCTAAGCCTTTACCCGATACTTTTTCCTCGCTTTTCTTGAAAGTGCTAAGAGCAACCGCTCCCAAAGCAAGAGCCAAGCCTAAATAATTTAAACCATCAAATGGGCGTCCCTGTGTTTTGAAAATCAATAAACTACAAAGCACAGGAATCACCAACGAGATATTATTGGCCAACGACGTGGCCGTCATACCCATTCGTTGGGTAGAAAATCCTGATAATAAGAATGTTATGATAAAACCAACGCCCAAAATAAGAGCGTAGAATGTCCAGTTTTCTGAAAAGTTGAGTTCAAAACTTTGTCCTTCGGGCATCAAAGCCAGTCCAGTCAGAAAACAAATTGGGTAATTAAACGCAATTGCCTGAAAAGTGCTAATGCCGAATTTTGGGTACAAACGAAAGTTTGTTAGTAGCAAAACAGAGAAAATGATGCTGAGAAGAAGATAGAGCATAGCTTTTTCAAATATTGATAATTTTCATATTTAACTTTTTGTTACCACGGAGACACGGACGGTTCGCCGCTGCGATTACATAGATTAACACAAATTTTTCTGTGAAAATCTTGAAATCCGTGTCTCCGTGGTAAAGAAATATCATTCATAGCCGAATCGCTCCAATTTTTGGCGTTTATTTCGCCAATCTGGTTCAACTCTGATGTATTGCTCCAAGAAAATTTTCTTACCGAAGAAGTTTTCCATTTCTTGACGAGCCTCAATGCCCACTTTCTTGATACGTTCGCCTTTATGACCCAACAGAATCGCACGCTGAGTGGTTCGTTCCACATAAATTTCAGCACTTACAACAATCATATCTTCTTTTTCTTTGAAGCTGTTAATTACTACTTCACAGCTATACGGTACTTCTTTCGTATAATTCGTGAAGATTTTTTCACGGATAATCTCGGCCGCAAAGAAGCGTTCGGGCTTATCAGTCAACTCATCTTTTGGAAAATAGGGGTGATGAACTGGCAAAAATCCAATAATTTTTGAAAACAGACCGTCAACATTTTGTTGGTGCAATGCCGAAATCGGAATCACCTCCACAGCCTTGAAGTTTTCTTTCCAGTAACTTACTTTTTCTTCGATTTGCTCGGGCGTTGCCAAGTCTATTTTGTTGATAATCAATAAAATAGGCGTTTCGGTGTGCTGGAGTTTGGTGATAACATCATCTTCGTCGTGTTTTTCGAAAATATCTGTTACAAACAAAATCACGTCGGCGTCTTCGAGCGAGCCATGCACAAAGTGCATCATAGATTTGTGCAACTCGTATATCGGTTTGATGATACCGGGCGTGTCGGAGTACACCAACTGAAAGTCGGTGCCTTCATGCACACCATTCACGATACCCATGATTCGGTGGCGAGTAGTTTGGGCTTTCGAGGTAATGATTGAAAGTCGCTCACCCACGAGAATATTCATCAACGTCGATTTACCAACGTTTGGTTTTCCTACGATACTAATAAAGCCCGCCTTGTGGTCGGGAGAAATGTTTTCTTCTTGCATTTGAATTGGTCACGACAAAAAATAATCGTGTTTTTTTTATTTTTTTGCAAAGATAGTTTTTTATTGTGAAATTTTCTCGTACCTTTGCAGTCCGATATACGGAACAACATCGCGGGATGGAGCAGTTGGCAGCTCGTTGGGCTCATAACCCAAAGGTCACAGGTTCGAGTCCTGTTCCCGCTACTAAGGAAGACTTGTAAAGTCTTCCTTTTTTGTTTTTAGTCGTTTACGCCCTTAAACCTCCCAAAACTTGTTTTTGTGCAGGTGTTTTACGTTTATCTGTTATTAGTTTGATGTTTAGCACTTGCTCAATATCTGTGATGGTATCAAGCGTAAAATTATGAGTCTCACTCAACCATTTTGTTATTTCAGAAGGTTTTCTACCTACTTTTTGGGCAAATTCTTTCTTTGCCATACCTTTTTCCACAAGTGTATCGGCAATAATTGAAGCAATACGCATTTTACGGTCGGTACGAGCTTGCTCTTCGGGTGTTATTTCTGCTAATAGGTTATCTAATAATGCCATTGATATATATTTTAATTGACCAATTTTAGTAAAATACTTTATAAAATCAAATCACCGTGACAACTTGTTGTAATGTGTTAGCAAAATTGAGTATCAGAATCAATCTGCTTTTTTCTCCCCAAATTCATAGCAAATCTACTTTTTCTTCCCCAATTTTGGGGTAAAAAATACCGATTATATGTTTGATGCGTTGCAGAGCGAATTTGAAGGTGAACTTTACTTCAAAAATACCACTACCGACAAAGCCCTAAAGAAAGTCTATTCGACCGATGCCTCGGTTTATCAAGAAGAACCGTTGGCCGTAGCTATTCCCAAGACTGTAAATGATATAAAAAAACTCATCAAATTTGCTGATAATGAGCAAATTACACTCATTCCTCGTGCTGCGGGTACTTCTCTGGCTGGGCAGGTTGTTGGAAAAGGATTGGTGGTAGATATTTCAAAAAACTTTATCAATATTCTCGAAGTAAATCAAGCCGAAAAATGGGTAAGAGTGCAGCCAGGTGTCATTCGTGACGACCTCAACGCTTATCTGAAACCCTACGGCCTAATGTTTGGACCCGAAACCTCAACCTCGAGCCGAGCCATGATTGGAGGCATGATTGGCAATAATTCATGCGGACTTCACTCAATTATTTGGGGAGCAACTCGTGATAATCTTTTGGAGGTAAAAGCTTTATTATCAGATGGTAGCGAGGTTGTTTTTGGCGACTTAGACCAAAAATCTTTTCAAGAAAAATGTAAATTAGAAACCCTTGAAGGTAAAATTTATCAAAGTCTTGATATACTCATCAACAATCCTGAAAATCAAACGGCCATAAAACAGGGCTTCCCGAAAGCCAACGTAAAACGCCGAAATACAGGCTACGCTTTAGATGCCTTACTGAATGTTGAGCAACTGAATTTATCCAAACTAATTGCAGGTTCGGAAGGAACGCTTTGCTTTGTTACTGAAGCAAAACTGAAACTTTTCGACATACCTCCGAAAGAAGTAGGAATGGTGGCCGTGCATACGCATACGCTCAATGAATCGCTTTTGGCTAATCTCGTGGCTCTCGAACATAACTGCTCGGCCTCTGAGTTGGTTGATGATTTTATTTTGGAATTTACAAAAACGAATATTGAGCAGTCAAAAAATAGATTTTTCATCGAAGGCGAGCCTAAAGCCATTTTGATGGTTGAATTTTTTGATGAAACGAAGGAAGGCTTATTGCTAAAAGCCGAAAACTTAATAAAAGCTCTCAAAGAAAAGGATTTGGGCTATGCTCACCCAATTTTGCTCGGTGATGACTCTAAAAAGGCGTGGGAAGTACGAAAAGGTGGCTTGGGCTTACTCCGAAACCTCGAAGGCGATACGCAGTGTGTAAACTTGATTGAAGACTGTGCCGTTGACCCACAAGATTTGCCAGCATATATCGAAGATTTAGAGGTTTTACTAAAAAAACTCAATGTACAATATTCAATGTACGCCCATGCAGGGGCGGGTGAGCTACACGTAGAGCCGATGGTTAATCTAAAAACCACCGAAGGCCGACAACTCTTCCGAACAATTTTGGCCGAAACAGCAATTTTAGTAAAAAAATACGGTGGCTCACTCTCGGGCGAACACGGCGATGGACGTTTGCGTGGCGAATTCATTCCGTTTATGATGGGTGAAAAAAACTACGCACTTTTCAGAGAAGTAAAGCAAATATTTGACGAAAAAGGCATTTTCAACCAAGGGAAAATCATTGATTCGCCGCCAATGAATGAGTTTTTGCGTTACGAAGCCGACCAACCAACGCCCAAACACCAAACAATTTTTGATTTCTCGAAACAAGAAAGCATTTTACGCTTAACCGAAAAATGTAGTGGTTCGGGCGATTGCCGCAAAACCGAAATCACGGGTGGCACAATGTGTCCGAGCTACATGGCTACTCGCAGCGAAAAAGACACGACTCGTGCCAGAGCTAATGTTTTGAGGCAATATTACACCAATGAGCAGTCAATTACGCAGGAAAGCGTAAAAGAAGTGCTTGATTTGTGTTTGTCGTGTAAAGGCTGTAAGTCAGAATGCCCGTCAAGTGTGGATGTGGGCAAGATGAAAGCAGAGTTTTTGCAGAAAACTTATGATACAAAAGGAATTCCGTTCCGCTCAAAATTAATCGGAACATTTACCAAGCAGATGAAACTGGCCTCAATTGTTCCGTGGGCGTATAATTTCATTTTCAAAACCGAAGCTACACGCCGAATCGCCAACCGAATTGTAGGTTTTCATCCTGACCGCACAATGCCGTTATTGCACAATACGACATTGAAAGAATGGTTTGGCAAGCAATCTTCCCCCAAAAACGATAAAAAGGTTTATCTATTCTGCGATGAGTTTACGAATTATAATGATGTAGAAGTAGGTAAAAAAGCGATTTTATTACTACAAAGGCTTGGTTATGAGGTAATTATACCAAATCATGTAGAAAGTGGACGCACATATTTATCAAAGGGAATGGTGCGTGAAGCTCAGAAAATCGCTATAAAAAATGTTGAATTGCTAAAAAATATTGTGTCAGAAAATACGCCAATTATTGGACTCGAACCATCAGCAATTTTGACTTTGAGAGATGAATATCTGGAACTTGTACCGCAAGATTTAAGAGATGCTGCCGAAAAAATCGCTAAAAATACTTTTCAATTTGATGAATGGTTTGCTCGTGAAATTGACCGAGGCAATATCAAAAAAGAAGCCTTTTCGAGTGAAAAACGATTAATAAAACTGCACGGACATTGCCACCAAAAAGCACTGTCGTCGCTTACGCCAACCAAGAAAAGTTTGTCTTTGCCAGTAAATTATGAAGTACATCTGATTCCATCGGGTTGTTGCGGAATGGCTGGCTCTTTTGGCTATGAGGCCGAGCATTATGAAGTTTCGATGAAAGTAGGAGAGTTGGTACTTTTTCCGACTGTCAGGAAACAAGCTGAAGATGTAATAATTGCCGCTCCAGGCACAAGCTGTCGTCACCAAATAAAAGACGGAACAGGCAGAATTGCCCAACACCCAGCCGAGATTTTGTATGAAGCCCTTGTGGGGAATTAAGAATGTAGAATGTAGAATTGAGAATGAAAAAAAACAAGATAGCGATGTAATGGCATTGCATTCTTAATTCTTAATTCTACATTCTTAATTAAAAAAACTACGCTCTCATTAACTTCACCAAATCCTTATCATTTACTTCTTTGATTTGGTCGGCTAAGTCAAGGAAACGCTTGTATGTATCGTCTAAAACTGGTTTTTCGAGTTTATAACCCAACATTTCGAGGCGGTGTTTCAATGCGTGGCGACCACTTCTGGCTGTCAAGACAATCATCGATTTATCAACACCAACTTCGAGTGGATTGATAATTTCGTAAGTATCTGTATGTTTCAGGAAACCGTCTTGGTGGATACCCGACGAGTGTGCAAAAGCATTACGCCCAACAATTGCCTTATTGGCTTGCACTTGCATACGCATAGTTTCAGAAACCAATTTACTCATTGGAAATAGTTTCGTGCTATCAATATCAGTATGAAAACCAAGCGATTTATGTACTTTCAAAATCATCGCAACTTCTTCCAACGAAGTATTTCCCGCCCTTTCACCAATACCATTAATTGTCACCTCCACTTGTCTTGCTCCCGCTCTGATTCCTGCAATTGTATTGGCAGTTGCCATACCCAAATCATTATGATTGTGCATCGAAAGAATGGCTTTGTCAACGTTTGGTACATTATTCATCAAATAATTGATGCGGTCATACATATCGTTTGGCAAAACATAACCAGTTGTATCAGGCAAATTTACAACCGTAGCACCTGCTTTGATAACACTTTCGGTCAGACGAGCCAAAAACTCTAAATCGGCACGGCCAGCATCTTCGGCATAAAACTCAACATCATCCACCAAGTTTCTGGCGTGTTTTACGGCATCAATCGCTTGCTCAATGATTGCGTCTCGGCTACTATTAAATTTATGTTTGATATGAATATCAGATGCACCGATTCCTGTATGAATACGAGGACGTTTCGCAAATTTCAGAGCTTCGCCAGCGGAATCAATATCGCCTTTTACGGCACGTGACAACGCACAAACTGTTGGCTCGGTAACGGCTTTTGAAACCTCTACAACCGAACGAAAATCGCCAGGACTCGATACTGGAAATCCTGCTTCGATGATATCAACACCCAGCTTTTCGAGTTCTTTAGCAATCATTACTTTTTCGTCAGTCGTTAACTGACAACCTGGTACTTGCTCGCCATCTCGCAAAGTAGTGTCAAAAACATAAATTTTATCGCTCATTTCTGATGAGATTAATATTGGTTAAGTGAGTACTGTACTGCGTCAACTGTTCACAAAAAAGCCCTTTCTCACGTTGTAAGAAAGGGCTTTCGTATATACAAAATCTCCGTTTCTCACACCGACAGGTTGAGTAGAAGGAGAAGTGAAATTGCGATTGACGTATGATTCAATGGTTTTGTTTTTTTATTGATACAAATTTAGACAAATATTTTTTTCAGACAAAAAAAAACGCTTTTTTTTCAAAAAAAATCAATCTTAGAATATGGCTTTTCTAAGTTGGCCTTTGGGTGATTTACCACCAAAAAAGCTATTCTATTGATTTTTATGGTACTTTTTTGATTTGTTTTTGAGATTTAATACTAAGTTAAAGATAATTTAAGTCGTTGATTATCAGAATTTTAATTGTTTTTTTAAAAAACCTTTTTCCTTTCTGTTTCAAATATTCTGAATTTCTCGCTAATAGTTAGTATTTTTGCACAATTCCTAAGCCGAAGAAAAATTTTATTTCACCTATGCAAAGAAAAACCAAAATAGTAGCAACTGTCGGGCCTGCTTCCGAAAGCGAAGAAATGTTATTGGCATTGGCAAAAGCTGGTGTAAATGTTTTCCGTCTGAACTTCTCTCACGGAACTCACGCCGACCACCAAATTCGTATCGACCGTATTCGTAAAATCAATAAAGAGCATGGCTTTAAATGTGCCATCTTGCAAGATTTGCAAGGCCCTAAAATCAGAATTGGTCTGATGGAAAGTGGCAATGATGGCGTTGAGATTTTTGCAGGAAATCAACTAAGATTCGCCAGCGACGACATCGTTGGAAATGCCGAAAGAGTAAGTACACCTTACAAAGGCATGTACAATGACGTACAAGTTGGAGAGCGAATTTTGATGGATGATGGGAAATTAGAAGTAAAAGTTATAGGAAAAGATGGTACAGATGTAATTACAGAAGTAGTTTATGGCGGTCTTTTGAAACAAAAGAAAGGAGTAAACCTTCCCAATACAAATATTTCTCAGCCATCAGTAACTGATAAAGACTGGGAAGATTTGAAGTTTGGTTTGGCAAATGATGTTGACTGGGTGGCTCTTTCGTTTGTACGTACGCCAGAAGAAATTCAGGAGATTCAAAAATATATCAAAGAACAAGGCAAAACAGCTAAAGTAATTGCTAAAGTTGAAAAACCAGAAGCAATTGTGAATATGGAAGCTATCGTAAACGCCAGTGATGCAATCATGGTTGCTCGTGGCGATTTGGGCGTTGAACTTCCATCAGAAGATGTGCCGATGATTCAGAAGCGTTTGGTTGAGATGTCGAACTTGGCCGCTAAGCCAGTTATCGTAGCAACGCAAATGCTTGAAAGTATGATTGATAGTCCACGTCCGACTCGTGCGGAAGTTGGTGATGTTGCTAATGCTGTATTAGATGGAGCTGATGCTGTGATGCTTAGTGCAGAAAGTGCATCGGGTAAATATCCGATTTTGGCAGTTGAGACGATGGTCAATACAATTGTGAAAGTGGAAGAATTGGCTGATGAAAAGAAGCTTTATTTCCGTCACCACACACGTGTAACTGAAGATACGTATGAGTCGAAAGAGAAAGAAAATGATAACGTTGTAATGACAGCTTGTCGTTTGGCTCGTGACTTGAAAGTGAAAGCCATTATTGGTATTACAAACTCTGGTTACACGGCTGTACGTTTATCGCATCACCGCCCGAAAGCTGGATTGTTTATCTTTACGCACAACGAAACGCTTGCAACACAATTGAGTCTTTATTCGGGTGTGCAGGTTTTTGTGGTAGATACAATGAAAGGCAAAAACGTTGAACAGGTGGTTGATACTATCAAAGACTTTTTGATTGAACAAGGCGAATTAGAAAAAGGCGATTTGTTTATCAATACTTTGAGTTTACCATTACAAGATAATAACCGTACGAACACTATAAAGTTGAGTAAGGTTGAGTAGCCCCCCCGCCCCCAAAGGGGAGCTTCTGATTCTCAGATTTTAATAAAAAAGGCTTTTTCGTTTACGAAAAAGCCTTTTTTGTGTTTTAAAACTCCCCTTTAGGGGCGGGGAGCCTTCTTCAACAACATCAACGGCATTCCTTGCTTATAAATAGGCTTTTCGTCTTCATCATTAATTTGTTTTAGTTCAAAAATCGTTATCGAATCTCCCTTTGAGCGGAAGCCATACATATCAGATTTGTCTTTCGTACCCAAGAAAATCACATCGCCGTCTTCGTTAGCCACGCAATCTCCGTTTACACAGACCGTATAATTATCATATTTATCCCAGCCTTTGATTGTACCGAATCGACTAAATTCGCCCGATTTTTGAGTTGAAAGATGTTCGTAAATATCCCATTTCCCTTCAAAAGTTGCTTTGTTGACTGCTGAAGGAAAGGCAACTTTTGGTGTAAAACTCTTATCAATCAAACTACTATCAGCACGAACGAACCTGAATACACGATTGAGTTCTTTATCGGTAAATGTCAAAGTTTTAGTGTTTGCCGAATAGATGATATTAGTAATATCATCTTGATTGAGTTTTAAACTGAGTGTATCGCCGTGGCGTTTCATGGGTAAAGTTGCAAATTCAGCTTGACCGTTAAAAACCATGATAGAGTCGCCTTTTGTATGGTCATAAATGAGTTCGGTGGCATAGAAAGTGTAGTTATCTGCCACATTTTTTGGTGAATGAGAGGCTTCGAGAGCTTCCAAATATTCTTGGTTAAGCCAATGTCCATCAAGGTTTGTTGGGGCTGAAGTCTCTTTTTTAGCTGTATCGCAAGCACTGAGTAAAGCACAAACGAGAAGCATAGGTAAAAGGAGTTTTTTCATTGAAAAAGGATAAAATGTAGGACAAAGTTAATAATAAGTGAATAGAAACAATTATTTCGTAATTTATGTATTTGTAAAATGTTGATAATCAGTTATTTATTCGTAATCGCACGGGCGACCCCGTCGTAAATCGAATAATTCGTCAATATTTCCGTCTGTGCTAATTCTTGAATAAAATTTTGCGACCTTTGTGGCTGACATTACACTTTATAGAAAATTTTATGCCGATTTTTTCGCAACATTACCAAGAAGAAATAAAGAAAACCTTCTTGCTCGCTTTACCGATTGTTATTGCCCAGTTGGGGGTGGTTTTGATGGGGGTGACTGATAATATCATAGTAGGGCGATACATCGGTAAAATTGGACTTGGCTCTTCGGGTATTGCCAATTCGATGTCATTTCTGATTGCTTCTATTGGTATGGGTGGACTTTCGGTGGTTGCACCGCTGATTTCTAAGGCAAAAGCTGAGCGTAATATTCCCGAAATTAATAGACTTTTTAGAGCAGGAATTAAGGTTTCACTTTGGTTTAGTGTGATATTAGGTATCGTGGGTTTTGTTTGTATTTATTATTTCGAGATTTTTCAACAATCGCCCGAAATAAATGCTCAAGCCCCTGCTTTTATGGCCATTATCATTTTTTCAAATGCCTTTATGTTTGTTTTTGCGGCGGCAAAACAACTTTCGGATGGTCTATCTCGTACTTATGTGGCAATGATGATAACCGTTTTGGGGTTAATTTTTAATTTAATTTTTAACATAATATTGATAAACGGTTATTGGGGTTTCCCGAAAATGGGCTTGATTGGGGCGGCTATTTCTACACTTATCACTCGAATTTTGATGATGTTGGCTCTTTTTGCGTACTTATTCAACACAAAAACTTTCAAAAAATACCTTCATGTAAAATATAAATCGTTACAAACCAACGATTTAGTGCGAATGATTTTTAAAATTGGTGTGCCAAGTGGACTACAATTTTTCTTTGAAATCGCGGCGTTTTCATTAGCCGTAATTATGATGGGTTGGCTCGGCGAAAACCAGTTAGCGGCTCACCAAATTGCTATCAATGTAGCCTCAACAACCTACATGATGGCATCGGGTTTGGGTATTGCGGGCGGAATCAGAGTAGGAGAGGGGCGTGGACTAAAAGATGTGCGGAAAATCAGATTTTCGGGAAATGTGGCTTTGCTCTTGGTTGTGGTTTTCATGGCAGCCATGATGTTGGTAATTCTTCTCTTCAATCGTTTTTTAGTAGAACTATATATATCTGATAAGGAAGTAATTGCAATTGCTATGAAGTTGATGTTGGTTGCGGCCGTTTTTCAATTATCTGATGGTGTACAGGTGGTTTCGTTGGGTATTTTGCGTGGAATTACCGATGTAAATATCCCGACTTGGATTACGATGTTTGCCTATTGGGGACTTTCGTTGCCTTTGGGTTATTTGCTGGCTTTTAACCTCAACATGGATGCTATCGGTATTTGGTTTGGGTTATTGGCTGGACTCACAGCATCGGCAGTTTTACTTACTATTCGATTTTATTATTTGATTAAGAAAATGAAGTTGGAGTAGTATAAAAATTACTCATTCATTCACTCATTAGATTTATGCTCCGTTCATATTATAATATTGATGCCATTGAGGCAGGACTTGATGAAGCTGGCCGAGGATGTTTGGCTGGGCCAGTAGTGGCCGCTGCCGTGATTTTACCCAGAGATTATACGCACGAATGGCTCAATGATTCTAAACAGTTAAACCATCAACAACGAGAAGAACTAAGGGTTGAAATTGAGCGAGATGCCATTGCGTTTGCCGTTGCCGAGGCATCTAATGAAGAAATTGATAAAATAAATATCTTAAAAGCCAGTTTTTTGGCCATGCACCGAGCAGTTGATGGCCTGAACCTTCGCCCCGAGCATTTATTGATAGATGGAAATCGTTTTACGCCTTATCCACTTATTCCACATACGTGCATTGTGAAAGGAGATGCAAAGTTTTTGTCCATTGCTGCGGCCTCAATTTTAGCCAAAACCTATCGTGATGATTTAATGGTAAAACTCGCTTCCGAATTTCCGCATTATCGTTGGGAGCAAAATGCGGGTTATCCAACACCATTTCATAAAAAAGCGATAAAAGAGCATGGTTTCACGCCCTTTCATCGCCTTACTTTTCGTAGTGAAATTAATCCTAAAATTTCAAGTCCTTCAAATAAATAGCATCGCTTTTCATGCTTTCGATTGGCCCAACTGGATATTGTTCTTGTTCAACCAAGAAATACTTGATTCCGCTATCTTTGGCTGCACGAAGCAAGCCTTTATAGTCGATTATTCCTGAAGCAAGGTCTGTTTGCTGAGGTTTTGGGTCTTTTGTCGCAAGTTGTTTGATATGACAAAGCTCGTAGCGATTGCCGTATTGTTTCAAATGCTCAATACTGTTTTCACCTGCCGCTTCGCTCCAGCACATATCCAATTCAAAACATACGATTGAAGGGTCGGTATTTTCGAGTAAAATTCTTTGACCTTTAATACCATTAGCATTTTGGAAAGAGTAGGCATGATTATGATAACCATAACGTAAGCCATATTTCTTGCAGATTTCACCATTTTTGGTAAATGCTTCAGCTTTTTGTTTCCAAGCATCAGCCGATGGCTGCATTCCGATAGCTGGACAAATTACATATTTCAAGCCACCTTCTGCACATTTGGCTATCATCTCTTCATTAGTATCGGGTAAACCTAAGTGTGTACTTACCATTTTTACACCAATATCGCCCAAGTATGTTTTTGCATCTTTTGGAGCCATACCCCAGAATGGGTCTTTCGAGTAGCTTTCAAAATATTTATAACCCATATCAGCCAATTGCTTCATGTAATTTTTAGGGTCTTTCGGAAGTACATCTCGGATACTATAAAGTTGACAACCAAACTGTTTGAGTGTTCCTTTTGCTTGCAAATCATTAGTTATAAATGCCAAAGCGGCCAATGAAGCCGATTGTTGCAAGAATTTTCTGCGATTGATAATCATTGTCGTAATTTAAGGTTGAATTAAAAAGAGGAAGCAATTTAGTAGAATTCTAATATATAATTGGCTGTTTTATAAATAAAAATAGCAGCCTATTACTAAGCTGCTATTAACTTTTCTCCATAGCGATGGGTTTGCAAACCCATCGCTATGGAGAAAAAGAGAATATTTGTTTTTTACCCCTCAAACAAACTACCTAAACCGCCCAAAACTGAGCCGCTTTCTTTGGTAGCGTTTCCACCATAAGGAGAAAGGCGTTGAATAAGTTTAGAAATTGGTAATGACTGAATCCAAACTTTTCCTGTACCACGAAGTGTGGCCAAGAAGATACCTTCGCCACCAAAAACCATTGATTTTAAACTTCCTGAACGCTCAATGTCAAATTGGAGTTGAGGCTCGAAACCAACCACACAACCAGTATCAATTCGGAGCGTTTCGTTGTTAAGTTGACGCTCAATGACAACCCCGCCCGAGTGAATAAACGCCATGCCATCGCCTTGAATTTTTTCAAGAATGAATCCTTCGCCACCGAAGAAACCAGCACCCAGTTTTTGATTAAAATGAATTGAGATACTCGTACCCATTGCTGCACACAAAAATGCATCTTTTTGTACGATCAGTGTATTGCCCATGATTTTGGCTAAATCAACGGCTTTGATTGTACCTGGATAGGGAGCGGCAAAAGCCACTTTACGCTTGATATTTGAGCGGTTTGTGAAGTGAGTCATAAAAATCGACTCGCCCATCAATACTCTACTACCCGCTTGCATCAATTTTCCAAAAAGACTTTGTTGCGGTTGTGAGCCGTCGCCCATTTTGGTTTCAAACATAATTCCGTCTTCCATGAAGAGCATCGAGCCAGCTTCAGCAATAACGGTTTCGTTTGGGTCAAGTTCTATTTCGACGATTTGAATATCTTCGCCAAAGATTTTGTAGTCAATTTCGTGAGAACGCATGGAATTAATTGGGTTTAAATTTTATGAAACGAAGATAAGTGTTCTGCTGAAATCTATCAAAAAAATCTACACAAATGAGGTTAAGCCAATGAAGAAAGGTTATTTTTGAAATGTTTTAGTCGGACTCCAACCTTTTTACATAAAAGTGCATCATTCTAATGTAAAACAGATTTTGAACATGAAAAATATTATTGTAGCACTATTATTGTCCTTAACGGCTTGTTCCTTACAAGAAACACCAACACCAGAGCCAACTTTAGCTTCGCAATTAGAATTGGGAGTCAATACTGAACTTTCCTTCCAAGAAGGTGTAAAGATTAAAATAACAAAAATTGAAGATAGTCGATGCCCCGAAAACACGACCTGTGTTTGGGCTGGAATGGCAAAAATATACTTTACTATTTCGGCAAACGGCGTATCAAAAGACTCATCAATTGATTATGAAGCTAAACCACTCAAAACGACACTTGACTTAGGAGGGCAAAAATTTGATATTGAAGTGTCGAATGTGTTGCCATATCCGAAAACTACAACTGAGATAAGTCAAAAAGATTACAAAATTAATATTACAGTCAAAAAAGCTTAAAAAATAAGGGCGAAGCCAAAACTTCGCCCTACAAATTTATGCTTTTGGCTCTTCTGCTGCTGGTGTTTCGGTTGCCACCTTTGCTTTCCCGAACAATTCTTGCAAAAATGCTTCTGCTTCAGGAAAACTATCTTTCAAGGCCGCACTTGCTTCAGTTTTTAGTTTTTCAAAATATTCAGGAGCTTTATCAATTGCTTGTTCGGCTTCGTCTTTAAATTGCCCCGCTTTGATTTTTAAATCTGCTAAAGCTTTTTCTCCTTCTTCGGTTTGTAAATATTTATTAAGTGCTACGCCCGCTGCTGCTCCGAGTACGAATGTTGCTAAATGTTTTGCGTTGACCATTTTAGTAAATGTTGTTTTATGTGTTTAATGCTGAATCTCTGACGAAATTCATGATCGAAAGTATCAAACATTATTGACTAATAATTGATAATTTTGCCGATTGGTAAATTTTATACGCAGATGGACGAAAACCTTGTTGACTATTACGCAGAGCTTCTCTACGATTATCATTTCTTGAAACAACCCTTACAAAAAGCCGATGCAATTTTTGTTTTGGGAAGCCACGACCCCAGTGTAGCTGATTATGCAGTAGAATTGTATAAAGAAGGCTGGGCAAATTACATTATTTTTTCGGGTGGGGTTGTGCGTCCAGTTGGAGAACTCCGAAACCTAACACCAAAATCAGAAGCGGATGCTTTTTTTGATATTGCCGTAAAAGCGGGCGTTCCAGCCGAAGCAATCATACTCGACAACGAAGCCACAAACACAGGCGAGAATTTTTCGTGTACGAGAAAGATTTTGAAAGAAAAAGGTTTTGATTTTCAGAATTTCATTTTGGTTCAGAAACCCTATATGGTGCGTCGAACTTATGCAACGGCTTTGGTGCAATTTGCTGAGTTTAAATTTATGTCAACCGCCAAACCCGATTCCTATGCCCAGTACATTGCTCGATGTATCGAAAACAATATTAGTAAAGAACGAGTAATCAGTAACATGACGGGCGATTTACAACGCCTAAAAATTTATCCTGAAAAAGGATTCTTGGTAGCGATGGAAATTCCCAAAAATGTTTGGGATGCTTACGAAAAACTCATTGCAATGGGTTTTGAAGGGCGAATGGCTAACTAAGGTAAGCACAGAACATCTAACCTTAGTTAGCTTTTCAATATTGCCCAGTCGAAAGCATCACGAGCGTACAAGCCTCTATGGGTTCAATGCCTTTTTCGGTCAGAAAATCCTCAAAAGCTGGGTTTTCTGTACCAGGATTGAAAATCACTCTTCGTGGCTTTAGGTCGGCTACATAATCAAAATATTCACTTTGCCTTTGTGGATTCACATAAAGCGTAACGGTGTCAATATCTTCAAATTTCTCTTTTTCGGTATTTATTTCTTTTCCAGCAACAACTCCTTGTTTTACGCCTAAAAGTTCAATTTCGTGTTTGTGGTTCACCAATCGGTTAGCGGCTAAATACGCATATCTACTTGGGTCGGTTGATGCACCTATAACTAATGTTTTCTTTGCCATTTTTCAGAATGTTTCTGCTCTAAAAATCTTATTTTCTACAAATTAGTTCAACCCAGCAGCGAATGCCAGAAATAGAAAGTAGCATAACCTCGCCAGCCTTTCCATTTTTCGGCCATTTGGTTTAAATCAATAACAGTTGGCTTTGTCGTTAAGCCATATTGTGTTTTCACGGCATTGTGCAAGCCTACATCTTCCACAGGAAAAGCGTCATAATTTTTTAGACTTTTCATCATCGAATAATTCGCCGTCCAGTTTCCAACGCCTTTGATTTTGACTAATTTTTCTTTTACCTCTTCAAAAGGTAACTTTTTCAAAGTTTCTTGCGATAAATTTCCATCCGCAAACTCACGTGATACATTTAATATATATTGTGCTTTGCTTTTACTAAACTGAAGCGGCTGGAAATCTTCAATGTTCAAAGCAGCGAGCCTTTCAGGAGTAGGTAAGGCATAGTAGTATTCGTTATTATAGATAATTTTTTGACCAAAATTCTGTACCAACCTTTCTTTGAGCGAATAAGCAAAATTGAGGTTAATCTGTTGACCAATGATTGACCAAATCAATGACTCAAAGATGTCGGGCATACCAATCATGCGGAGCCCGTAAAATTTTCGGCAGAGCGAAGCCAAGACAGTATCATTTTGAGCAGTTTCATAAAAAAGCGAAAGATTTGCTTCTAAATCGAACCAATCAGAGATATGTGTCTTGATAAAATCCATAATTTTTTGACTTGGGTTTTCAGAATGGATTGATATTTGCAAAGAAGAATTGAAAGAAATTGAAAATAAAACAAGCGAATTTTCAAAAGAAACAACTTTGTAAATCTCTTGATTTTTAATTGTATGAAGGCTCTCTTTCTGATTTCGAGAAAGAAATCTAAGTATTTGCTCAAAATTAAATTCTTTTGGAGTCGATAATTCTGTCATTTGGAAGAAAAATAGGGTCAAGATGCAATCTAAACGAAATAATTTGAAGAATGAATCCGAATATTGCGAATATAACTAAATTGATTTTTTTGCTCCCAAAAAAGAAGTTTATATCTTTATATTTGCAACAAACAAGGCTATATTATACCTTTGTGAAATACCTAAGAGACAAGTTTTTTTCAACACAACATAAAGTGTATCCGTTCCACATAAACGAATATTCTTGCTAAAATACCATTCCATAGTCATCTATATACGTTGATTATGGAATGGTTTTTTGTTGTAAATAGCTTATAGTCAATCTTTTACGGTGTTATTTAAAATAATTCTAAATTGCTAAGAGCTATAAAAAAAATAACAAAACCTATTTGATAGAAAACAATAGTAGCGTAGTTTTGCAGTCTGAAAAAGTAGGAATACTACATTATATATAAATATGATTCGTAAATTTTATAAGTCAATTTTAGCTCTTGCTGTTGCTGTAAGCATTTCCATTGGTCATGTAGCGGCACAAGATAGTACATCTACTGCAGCCGCAGCACCTGCTGGTGGCGGAGATGTTGCAAAAGGAGAAGAGTTGTATAAAAACAACTGTGCTCAGTGTCACGCCACTTCAGCAGAAGTTGTTGTTGGACCTGGTTTGGCAGGTATCGAAGACCGTCGAGACTATGCTTGGTTGAAAAAATGGATTAATAATCCAATGGGTGTAATTGCAAGTGGCGATAAATATGCTAACGAGCTTTACGAAAAGTATAACAAAACCCAAATGACTGCTTTCGGTGCATTTGGAGATGATGAAGTAAAAGCAATTTTAGCTTATATCAAATCTGCTAATGCGGCTCCTGCTCCAACGCCAGGTACTGGAGGTCCAGTTACAGCTACTCCAACGCAAGATACAGGTGGTGGTAAATTTATCAATGTTATTTTAGTAGCATTGTTAGTTATTATGGGGCTTGTTTTGGTAGCTTTGCTTGGTATCTTACAATTATTAAACAAATTGTCGGGTGCAGAAGCAGGTTCATCAGAGGCTTCGCTTTCATTTGGAGAAAAACTTCAAGCAAGCTTCAAAAACATTGCAGCAAATAAAACTGTTCGTTCGGCAATCGTTTGGGCATTTATCTTACTTGCAACGAAAGCTACTTTTGATGGTATGTACGGAATTGGTGTTCACCAAGGATACGCTCCAAAGCAACCAATCGCCTTCTCTCACAAATTGCACGCAGGCGAAATGAAAATCAATTGTGCGTACTGCCACACAGGTGTATATAAAGGAAAACAATCAGGTATTCCTTCGGCAAACATCTGTATGAACTGCCACAATGCTATCAAGCGTGAGTCTCCAGAAATCCAAAAGATTTATACGGCAATCGAAACTAATAAGCCAATTGAATGGGTACGTGTACACAACTTACCAGACTTAGCTTATTTCAACCACGCACAACACACAAACGTTGGTGGTTTAGAGTGTAAAAACTGTCACGGCGAAATTGAGAAGATGGAAGTTGTTCAACAACGCTCTACGCTTACGATGGGCTGGTGTATTGATTGTCACCGTAAGTCAGAAGTGAATGGCAAAGACAATGGTTATTACACAAAATTGATGGAAGCTCACAGTGCAGTAAGCAAAGGAGCAATGAAAGTGCAGGATAACGGTGGTTTAGAGTGTGCTAAATGCCATTATTAATACCCCAGTTTAATAAAAGGAAATTAAGTTTTTACAGAAAAAAATAAAGTCCCTTCGGGATTTAGGGTTATATGGAAAACACTAATAAAAAATATTGGAAAGGGGTTGAGGAGTTGAAAAACGACATTGGGTTTGTAAAAAATGCCAATCGTGAATTTAATTTAGATGACATCGATACTGTCGAACCAACTCACCGCCGTGACTTCTTGAAAGTGTTAGGCTTTAGTGTGGCAGCAGTATCATTGGCTGCTTGCGACGCTCCAGTTCGTAAGGCTATCCCTTACTTAAATAAACCAGAGAGTGTAGAGCCAGGTATTCCAAACTGGTACGCATCTACTTATTCAGAAGGCGGTGATTATTGCAGTATCTTAGTAAAAACACGTGAAGGTCGTCCTGTTAAAATAGAAGGAAATAAACTTTCATCTATTACAAAAGGTGCTGTAAACGCCAGAGTACATGCTTCAGTATTGAGCTTGTATGACAACGAAAAATTGAAAGCACCTAAAAAGGGTAGTTCAGATATAAAATGGGAAGAATTAGATAAGGAAGTTATCGCAGCACTTGCTAAAGGTGGAAACATCCGTATCGTAACAAATACAATTCTTTCTCCAACAACTAAGAAAGTAATTGCAGATTTTGCCGCAAAATACCCAACCGCTAAACACATAACGTATGATGCAAATTCATCTTACGCTATTGTACAAGCCAATGCTGAGTCTTTCGGTCAAGCAGTTATTCCTTCTTACGATTTCAGTAAGGCAAATGTTATTGTTGGTATCAATGCCGATTTCTTAGGAACTTGGATTGCTCCAAATACATTTGCTGGTCAATGGGCTGTTACTCGTAAATTGAGAAGCGGTAAAAATGGCAAAAACACAATGTCTCGTCACTACCAATTTGAAACTGGTTTGACAATCACAGGTGCTTCGGCCGATTACAGAGGGATGATTAAGCCTTCACAAGAAGGTGCTGTTGCCATCGCATTATACAATAAAATAGCTGCCGCTTTAGGTGGAAAAGCTGTTTCTGGTACTGCGGTTGAAACACAAAATTTAGATAAGTGTGCGAAAGACCTTATCGCTGCCAAAGGTGCTGCTTTAGTAGTATCTGGCTCAAACAACCCAGCCGTACAAACAATTGTTAATGCTATCAACAGTTTACTCGGTAGCTACGGTACAACGATTGATTTAGGCACTCCAGTAAATTACCGTCAAGGTAATGATGCTGAAATGACAGCTTTTATCAACGAAGTGAAAGGTGGACAAGTAAGTACTGCAATTTTCTTATCTAATCCAGTTTATGACCACGCAAGAGGTGCTGAATTAGGAGAAGCATTATCGAAAGTTGCAACTACAATCTCATTCGCTGACCGTGCAGACGAAACAGCTTCAAAATGTAAATATATCGCTCCAGCTCCTCACTATTTAGAGTCATGGAATGATGCAGAACCTAAAAAAGGTTTCTACTCTCTTACACAGCCAACAATCTCTTTGATTTTCGATACTCGTCAACCACAATCAAGCTTATTGACTTGGGCTGGTTTGAACGCTGATTATCACGCTTACTTAAAATCAAATTGGAGTAAAAATATTCTTAGCGGAAAATCTTGGGTACAAGCACTACACGATGGTATTTATGAGCCAGCAGTTGGTACAATAGCATCAAGTGCAAGCTTTGCAGGAAATGTTGATGCAGCCGCTGCTTCAATTGCTCAAGTAAAAGGTGCAGGTATTGAGGTTTCTATCTTCGAATCGGTAGCAATCGGTACAGGTTTGCAAGCAAATAATCCTTGGTTGCAAGAAATGCCAGACCCAATTTCTAAAGTTACTTGGGAAAACGTAGTCGCAGTTTCACAAAAAACTGCTAATGAATTAGGTATTGCTCAAGGCGACATCGTAAATTTGACAGTAGGTGGCAAAAAAGTTGTAGGTACAAGTACAGATTTAGAAGGTGGAATCCCTGTTTTGATTCAACCTGGCCAAACAAACGGTACAATCTCAATAGCTTTAGGTTATGGCCGTACTGCTGCTGGAAAATCTGGAAATACAGGAGCAAATGTTTATCCTTTAGTTGCCAATGGGCAATATTGGGCAAACGATGTAAAAATCGAAAAAATAAAAGACGGATATACACTCGCTCAAACACAAACTCAAAATACAATCATGGGCCGTACGGCTGTTGTACAAGAGTCAGTTTTGGGTGAATATGTAAAAGATGTGAAAGCTGGACGTTTCGAGCCAAAAATCGGAACTTCAGAAGGTGAAAAAGCACCTTACCAAATCACACTTTGGAATGGTCACGAAAAGAAAAACCATAGCTGGGGAATGGTTATCGACTTGAATAGCTGTACAGGTTGTGGTTCTTGTTTGGTAAGTTGCCAAGCTGAAAATAACGTGGCAGTAGTTGGTAAAGCTGAGGTTGCTCGTGCAAGAGAGATGCACTGGATTCGTATCGACCGTTATTATAGCTCAGAAATGGGTCATGATGAGGCTTTAGCAGAAAAAGGTATCATCGGTGGTTACAGAGAATTAGAAATTGCTGCTGAGAACCCAGAGGTTGTATTCCAACCAATGATGTGTCAGCACTGTTCAAACGCTCCTTGTGAAACGGTTTGTCCAGTATTGGCAACTACTCACAGCTCTGAAGGTTTAAATCAAATGACTTATAACCGTTGTATCGGTACTCGTTATTGTGCCAACAACTGTCCATATAAAGTACGTCGTTTCAATTGGTTCAAATATTTTGAAAACGATAATTTCGATTATCACATGAATAGCGACTTAGGTCGTATGGTGTTAAATCCAGACGTAACAGTTCGTTCACGTGGTGTTATTGAGAAGTGTTCAATGTGCGTTCAACGTATCCAAGCTGGTAAGTTAACAGCGAAAAAAGAGCGTCGTCGCCCAGTAGATGGAGAAATCCAAACAGCTTGTTCACAATCATGTCCAACAAATGCAATCACATTTGGCGATATGCTTGATGCAGAATCAGAAGTATCAAAAATCTTAGCTGTTGAGAAAGAAGGCCGTGCTTTCCACGTTTTGGAAGAAATCAACGTTCAACCACAAATGAACTACTTGACGAAAATCCGTAACAAAGATGGCGTTGCAAAAGCAGCTCACGCTGAAAAGAAAGAAGCACATCATTCATAATTAGAAGGTTTGCTTTGCAGTTTAAATAGAAAATTAAAAATAAATATCTCAAAAGAATAAAACTATGCACGTAGTTTCACCAATAAGAGAAACTTTAGTACTTAATGGTAAGTCTTACCACGATGTGACTGAAGATATTTGTAAGCAGGTTGAGGGAAAACCAACCAAAGAATGGAAAATCGTTTTCGGAATTTCAGTGTTAGTACTCCTTTATGGTGCTGCTTGGGTATTCTGGACATGGTGGGAAGGTCTTGGAGTTTGGGGTCTTAACAAAACAGTAGGTTGGGCGTGGGATATCACCAACTTCGTATGGTGGGTAGGTATTGGTCACGCCGGTACGCTTATCTCTGCGGTATTATTATTATTCCGTCAGAAATGGAGAACATCAATCAACCGTGCCGCTGAAGCGATGACAATCTTTGCCGTTATTTGTGCAGCTTCATTTATCGTAATGCACATGGGTCGCCCTTGGTTAGCTTATTTTGCCCTTCCATTGCCAAATACTTTTGGTTCATTATGGGTAAACTTTAACTCTCCATTGGTTTGGGACGTTTTTGCAATCTCGACATATTTCTCAGTATCATGTTTATTCTGGTACATTGGTTTAATTCCAGATTTAGCAACTATCCGTGACCGTGCAACTGGTACTCGTAAGAAAGTTTACGGTGCATTAGCCATCGGCTGGACAGGTGGAGCAAGAGCTTGGGCAAGATACGAAGATGTTTCTTTGATTTTGGCTGGTTTATCAACACCACTTGTACTTTCAGTACACACAATCGTATCTTTTGACTTTGCTACGTCAGTTATTCCTGGCTGGCACACAACAATCTTCCCTCCGTATTTCGTTGCGGGTGCTATCTTCTCTGGTTTTGCAATGGTTCAAAACTTGATGTTGGTAACAAGAGTTGTTTACAAAATGGAAGATTACGTGACACTTGAGCATATCTCTTTGATGAATAAAATCATCACTTTAACAGGTTCAGTTGTAGGTATTGCTTATATCACAGAGTTTTTTATTGCAGCTTATTCTGGTGTAGAATACGAACAGTATGCTTTCATTAATCGTGCTACTGGTCCACTTTGGTGGTCATACTGGGCGATGATGACTTGTAACGTACTTTCTCCGCAATTATTCTGGTTCAAGAAAGTTCGTGAAAACATCCTTGTTTCTTTCGTAATGGCTGTTGTTGTAAATATCGGTATGTGGTTTGAACGTTTTGTAATCATCGTGACATCATTGCACCGTGATTATTTACCATCAAGCTGGACATATTTTACTCCTCGTATGGGTGATATTTCTGACTATATTTTCTCTTTCGGATTCTTCTTTACAGCGTTTTTCTTATTTGCTAAGTTCTTACCAGTTATCAACATGGCAGAGGTAAAATCAGTATTGAAATCATCTTCTGAGAAATACCCAGAAAAGAAAAAAACAACGGTTTAATAAAGACTTTTTTAACCATTCATTAAAAATGGCAGATAGCAAATATTTAGTAGGAGTTTTTGACGATGGCGATGAGTTACTTCACGCAGTCGAAGACATAAGACACCAAGGTGTTAAAATTCATGAAGCATATACACCTTTTGCCGTACACGGTCTTGACAGAGCGTTAGGTTATAGCTTCCCAAGAATGGGCGTTGCCGCTTTCTTATTCGGTATCACGGGTACATGTTGTGCTTTATTGCTCACGTTTTGGACAATGGGTGTTGATTGGCCAATCAATGTTGGTGGAAAAAACTTTTTCCCATTTCCAACAAACATTCCAATTGTATTTGAGCTTACTGTGCTTTTGGCAGCGTTTGGTATGTCATTTACATTTTTCTTTATGGAGGATTTAGGCCCAACAGCAAAGCCAATCATATTTGATGTTAGAAGTACTGATGATAAATTTGTAGTAGCAATTGACCTTGCAAAAAATAAGTTATCAGAGACTGAAATTTCAAAATTATTGAAAGAATCAGGTGCTTCAGAAGTAAATGTGAAAGAAGTATAACATTTATCTGTTTATCAATTCAAAGAATTTAAAAATGAAGGTTTCATTCAAAAATATTTCGCTTGCATTATCAATCGCAACTTTCTCAACGGTTGTATTGACATCTTGTAACGATAATAATAGTACTGGTTGGGAGTTTGCTCCTAACATGTACAACTCTCGTGCATACGAACCGTTGTCGCAATGGCGTGAAAATAACATTAATGCAGATGGTAAAAATATGCGTTCACCAGTTGCAGGAACAGTTGCTCGTGCTAATTATCAAACATCATTCTTGCAAGATGATAGTACAGTTGTAAACGATTTGATGGTCTATAATTTACCGAAAGATAGTATTGCAGTAGCAGAGGTTTCGTTGAAAAACCCTATTCCGTGGTCTGAAAAGGCTGAAGAAGAAGGAAAAGTTTTATACGAAAGAAACTGTTTACATTGTCATGGAGAAAAAGGTGCTGGCGATGGTGCAGTTGGTAAAGTGTATAAAGGTGTACCAAACTATGCATCGGATGCCTACAAAAATATGAACGACGGTCATATTTACCACGTAATTACTCATGGAAAAGGTCGTATGTGGTCTCATGCTTCACAGGTAAATCCAGAGGAGCGTTGGAAAATTGTACATTACGTACACAGATTGCAATTAGGTAACTAATATTATAAATGCTATCCACTTAAATGGTGGAAAACCCTTCTCGGGGCTAAGTATAAAGATATTTCATTTATTAACACCCTTTAAGTATAAGGGTTCAAATTTAAAGAAAATGGCTCACAATACTCACGAAATTCCTTCTACAGAAGAAAGATTTGAGTTTAAATCTGAAACCAAACGCAATCTAATCATTGCAGCATTGATAGGTGTTGCGTTAGTAGCAATTGGTTCATTCTTACTATCAAAAGGCTGGTCAATTGGTGTTTGGGAATCGCATGGTGGCGAACACGCCGCTGCAGGACACGAAGCTGCAGGTCATTCAGAGCATGGTGGCGAACACGGTGCAACTTTGTTTGCAAGAATTATTGCAAATATTTGGATGAATAGTGTTTACTTCCTTGGAATTTCAGTAGTTGGAGCATTTTTTATTGCTTATAACTATATTGCTAAAGCAGGTTGGTCTTCATCAATCAAACGTGTAGCTGAAGCAATGCCATCATTTGTAATTGTTCCAGGGGTTATTTTAATCATTTTAATGGCTCTTCCATCAACTCGTCACATTGTAATGCACTGGACGCATGATGGTATAATGGACCCAGCAAGTGAACATTATGATAAAATTATTGCTGGAAAAGCATGGTATTTGAACTTACCTTTTTACTTCATACGCTTAATTGCTTATGTGGTCGTATGGTACTTTGGTTGGAAAGCTATCCGTAAATACTCGCTTTTAGAAGATGAAATGGGTGGTTTAGAAAACTATTACAAAGGCCGTAATGCTTCAAAACTTTTTATGGTGTTCTTCGCTGTGACAGCATCAACTTCGGCTTGGGATTTATCAATGGTAATTGATACACACTGGTTCTCAACAATGTTTGGTTGGTATCACTTGGCAAGCTGGCACGTTGCTGGTTTAGCAACAATGATGTTAATTATCTTGTTATTGAAAGACCAAGGATACTTGCAAATTGTTAATGAAAGCCATTTACACGATTTAGGAAAATTCATTTTCGGTTTTTCTGTATTCTGGACTTATGTGTGGTTCTCGCAATATTTGTTAATATTTTATGCTAACTTACCAGAAGAAACAATTTATTTCCGTGAGCGTTTCACAGGTTTTCAAGGTAGATATTGGTGGCCATTCCACATTAGTTTGCTACTAAACTTCTTCTTCCCATTCTTGATTTTAATGGCAAGAAATTCAAAAAGAAGACCAACGTTCTTGAAATTAGGTAGTGTTTCTGTTATCATTGGTCACTGGTTTGATTTTTACCAAATGCACATGCCAGGTATTGCTAAAGACCAAGGTGGCATTGGTATTATTGAGTGGGGAACTACTCTAACTTTTGCATCTTTATTTATTTATTTTGTTGCAAATGAACTTTCTAAAGCAAACCTTTATCCAAAAAATCACCCATTCTTAGAAGAAAGTATGCACCACGATATTTAATTTTAAAACAATTTCGTTGAACATTCTTTTTTATATACAAGGGTTTAAAGTATTCAAACTTGTAAATTATTTAGTAACATGACATTATTGATTGTAGCTTTAGCAATTGTGTTTATTGTTCTTACCATCTTGGTAATTTCAAAAACACAAACTCTCTTAAAGGGAGTAAAGGGTGATTCAGAACAAAATGATGAAATGGCAGATAGTGCAAATAATATTAATGCTATTGGTCTATTTGTTTTCTGGATTTTGAGTGTTATTGGTATTTTTTGGTCATTTATTTATGCTAAAAAGGACTTTTTGATGGCATTTGGAGATATTCCATCGGCATCATCTGTACACGGAAAAGAAACTGATTTTTGGTTTTGGTTTGGAATGGCTGTTGTAACGGCTTCGTTTTTGATAGTTAACTCAGTTTTATTTTATTTCCCATTGAAGTATCGCTACAATAAAAATAGAGTAGCTCATTTCTACCCGCATAATAATACACTTGAAATTGTTTGGACTTTAATTCCTGCAGTTGTTATGGCTGCCTTAGTATTTACAGGTTTGAAAGTTTGGAATAAAGTTATGTCAGAAGCTCCAAAAGATGCTGAAGTGATAGAAATTATGGGAAAACAATTCGGATGGCAGGTTAGATATGGTGGCGTTGATAATGGTAAATTAGGAAACTATAACTATAAACTAATTGATGATGCCGCTGGTAACGAGTTTGGTATTGACTTTACTGATGAAAATTCATTTGATGACTTTACAAATAGTTCAGAATTGCACATTCCAAAAGGAAAACCAGTATTGTTGAAAATCAGAGCAAGAGATGTATTGCATAGTGTATTTATCCCTCACATGAGAGTTAAAATGGATGCTGTACCAGGTATGCCTACAAAGTTTTGGTTTATAGCAGATAAAAGTACTGCTGATATGCAAGGAGAATTAGGTAATCCTGACTTCAAATATGAGATTGCATGTACAGAGGTTTGTGGAAGAAGTCACTTCGCAATGAAGTTAATCTTAGTTGTTGACGAACCAGCAGATTATGAAAAATGGAAAAAAGAGCAAAAATCATTGTTAGCAAGTAAGCCAGAGTTTTTAGAGAAAGTTCCAGCAAGTTTGAAAGCTAAAGCAATGAAATATCTCCCATCTGAAGCTGCTCCTGACAGTACAACAGCATCATTGGGAACAAGTTTGCCGACAGTTACATCATTAAGATAAAATTCAATCTAAATTATTTAAACTAATAATATAAACATGGCAGCAGTAGCACACGCAGATACTCATGTTCACGGACATGATGAAGCACATGAGCATCACGAGCCACAGAGTTTTATAAAGAAATATATATTCTCTGAGGACCATAAAGTAATTGCCAAGCAATACTTGATTTCGGGTATCGTATGGGCTTTAATTGGTGGTTTTTTATCATTGGTATTCCGTTTACAATTAGGATACCCTGGCATTGATTTGGGTTGGTTAAAACCAATTTTAGGTGAGAGATGGTTTGATGAAGCAGGTAAGTTAGATCCTAATTATTATATTGCTTTGGTTACAATGCACGGAACTATCATGGTATTCTTTGTATTGACTGCAGGTTTGAGTGGTACATTCTCTAACTTCTTGATTCCGCTTCAAATTGGAGCAAGAGATATGGCATCAGGGTTTATCAATATGTTATCGTATTGGTTGTTCTTCTTGTCAAGTGTAATCATGTTCTGTTCATTGTTTGTTCAAGATGGCCCTGCTGGTGGTGGTTGGGTTGTATATCCACCATTGAGTGCTTTGCCAGATGCAGCACCAGGTTCAGGTACGGGTATGACAATGTGGTTAATTAGTATGGCAATCTTCATTATGTCAAGTTTATTGGGTAGTATCAATTATGTAACTACTGTAATCAACTTACGTACCAGAGGTATGACTTTTGATAAAATGCCTCTAACAATTTGGGCGTTTACATTTACCGCTATCTTAGGTATTTTGTCATTCCCTGTATTATTGTCTGCCGCATTATTATTGATTTTTGACCGTAGTTTTGGCACAAGTTTCTATTTGTCAGATATCTATATCAACGGACAAGCACTTCCTAATCAAGGTGGTAGCCCAATTTTGTTCCAACACTTATTCTGGTTCTTAGGTCACCCTGAAGTTTACATCGTTATCTTGCCTGCATTGGGTATGACATCTGAAATTATTGCTACAAATGCAAGAAAACCAATCTTTGGTTATAAAGCGATGATTTTCTCAATGTTGGGTATCATGTTCTTAGCCTTTATCGTATGGGCTCACCATATGTTTATGACAGGTATGAATCCTTTCTTAGGTTCAGTATTTACACTTTTAACCTTGATTATTGCAGTCCCATCTGCGGTGAAGGGCTTTAACTATATTACTACATTATGGAGAGGTAATATCATCTTTACTCCTGCGATGTTGTTCTCAATTGGTTTAGTTTCATTCTTTGTTTCAGGTGGTGTAACTGGTATCATTTTAGGTAATAGTGCATTAGATATTCAATTACACGATACATATTTTGTAGTTGCTCACTTCCACCTTGTAATGGGTTCTGCTGCATTCTTCGGAATGGTTGCAGGTGTTTATCACTGGTTCCCAAAGATGTTTGGTAGAATGATGAATAGTACATTAGGATATATTCATTTCTGGATTACATTCATCGGTGCTTATATGGTATTTTTCCCTCAGCACTACTTGGGTATTGCTGGTTTCCCAAGAAGATATTATGCTTACACAGGATTTGATTTTACAAATAAATACCAAGATTTAGCACAGGTAAGTACAATTGCTGCAATTGTTGTATTTGCTGCAAATATTATCTTCTTATTTAACTTCTTTTATTCGATTTTCTGGGGTAAAAAAGCAACTCAAAACCCATGGAAATCAAATACTTTGGAGTGGACAACACCTGTAAATGTTGGTCATGGTAACTGGGAAGGAGAAATTCCTGCTGTTTATCGTTGGCCTTATGATTACAGCAAGCCAGGTTCTGATGTTGATTTTATTCCTCAGAATATTCCTTTCTCAGCTACACCAGAATCAAACTTCCCGTATGAGAATGAATTGATTAAAGAAGAGAAAGAAATCGAAGGAATTAAGTTTGATTACAGTATTCCAGATTGATAAAAATTACTAACGATTCACAACTCTAAAGTTGTGAATCGTTGTCTCAAACCAATTATGACTCACGGCAAAGTATTTAGAAAGCTCGGTTTTTGGACAGTTGGTGCGATTTACTTTCTTATTTTAGTCGGTGGAATTGTAAGAGCAACTGGCTCGGGAATGGGTTGTCCAGACTGGCCTAAGTGTTTTGGGACTTGGATACCACCAACGGATATTTCGCAATTACCGAGTAATTATAAGGAAATTTACGGTGCAAAGCTCAAGGGAGAAGTTGAGTTTAATGCCATTAAGACTTGGATTGAATATGTAAACCGTTTAGTAGGGGTTGCGATTGGTTTTTTAGTTTTTGGAACATTTGTGAGTTCGCTCATTAGTTTCAGAAAAAAAGACAAAACAATTGTCTTTCTAAGTTTGCTGGCAACGATTTTAGTAGCATTTGAAGGATGGCTCGGCTCGAAAGTTGTTTCGAGTGAACTTCACCCAGTAATGATTACATTACACATGATTCTATCAGTAATTATTGTGTTTATATTATTATATGCGGTGGCTCGTTCTTTCAATTATGTTATTGAAGTTGAAGACGTAGCGGATAAAAGTTCTTTGAGTTTTTTGGTATCAGCAGCAATTTTTCTTACTATCGGACAAGTGCTTCTTGGTACACAGGTTAGAGAGGTTGTGGATCAAGTAGCCAGTGTAATAGGAGATGCTCTTAGATCAGAATGGGTGGCTAATTTAGGTGGTAAATTCCAAATGCACGCCTTTTTCTCGATAGTTATTGTCATTATTAATTTATTAATTTATTACAGAATTAATAAATCAATCAATGAAAAAGGTTTATTATCAAAATTTTCAAATTGGTTGTTAATCACCATTGGAATTGAACTTATTTCAGGCCTTTCGTTGGCCTACTTAGGCTTTCCCAGACTAATGCAACCAATTCACTTAACGCTTGGAACCTTAGCAATAGGCATCCAATTCGTTATCTTTTTATTTCTTAATAAAGAAAGAGTATTCCGAAGCAATGCTTCACAAGTATAAATGAATTTAACTGTAACAGAAAATATCTTTGCTCAGAAGTTAAAGGCTTTCTACGAACTAACCAAATTCAGGTTATCAGCTACGGTTGTTTTCTCTTCAGCGATTGGCTTTACTTTGGCAGCTGATAAAATTGATTGGTTAAGGTTGGTATTATTTTCGATAGCAGCTTTTGCAACGACAGCAGCAGCAAATATCATCAATCAAATCATTGAAAAAGACCTTGATAAATTGATGACTCGCACAGAAAATCGCCCGCTTCCAAGTGGGAGGTTATCGGTAAAGGAAGCGGCAATTTTTGGGTGGGTAATGGCTGCGATTGCAATGTATATTTTGTTCTATGAATTTAATTACAAAGCGGGGCTTTTAGCACTTTTATCAATGATTTTATACGGGTTCGTATATACACCTTTGAAGAGGGTTGGGCCAGTAGCGGTTGCAGTGGGTGCGTTACCAGGAGCATTCCCTCCGATGATTGGTTGGGTGGCATCTGTTAACCATTTTGGCCTTGAACCAGGTATTCTATTTGCAATACAGTTCTTTTGGCAATTTCCACATTTTTGGGCAATTGCTTGGGTATTGGATGATGATTATAGCAAAGCAGGATTTAAGCTTTTGCCATCAAGTGGTGGACAGAACCTAAATTCAGCTATTCAGATAATGATTTACACGCTATTTCTACTGCCACTTTGCTGGGTTCCATTTTATTTGGGCATGACAGGTATCAATTCGGCAGTAGTAGCAATGGTGTTTGGTGTGTTGTTTTTAGCACAAACATTTCATTTAATGCGTAGAGTTGACCGAAAGGCGGCTCTGCAATTAATGTTCGGTTCTTTTATTTATTTACCAGTTGTGCAAATTGCCTATTTACTGGATAAATTATAGTACCACCTTTATTTACCTAAAATAATGCTTAGGTAAATGATTCAACGACAAACTTTATGAGTAATAAATTAAATAAAAGTAAAACCTCTACTGCAACTGTAGGTGTACAAGAGCCAGCTCAAGTACTATCAGTAAATAAGTGGAAGTTTATAATTTGGCTCTTTATTATCACAATCGTGATGTTATTTGCTTCTCAAACAAGTGCATATTTAGTAAGAAGAGCAGAAGGGAACTGGGCAGAATTTGAAATTCCGACAATCTTTTGGATTAGTACTCTGATTTTGGTAATTAGTAGTGCTACAATGCATTTATCTTTGAAAGCGGCTAAGAGCAATGATAATACTAAACTTAAAACATTTGTGGCTGTCACAACTATTTTAGGGCTTGTGTTCTTGGCGATGCAATACTTGGGTTGGCAGAATTTACAACAGCAAGGTGTATTCTTGAAAGGAAATCCTTCAGGTTCTTTCTTTTATATTTTTACGGGCTTACACATGGCTCACTTAGTTCTCGGACTTGGAATTCTGATAGCAACCTTTTTAATGGCTTTCAGAATGAAATTAAATGCCGATAATACCATTTTAGTTGAAGTTTGTGCTACTTCTTGGCACTTCTTAGACATACTTTGGATATATTTGTTTGTATTTTTATTGTATTTTAGATAATATTCACTTTTTGACTATTTTTGGGTCAAAATTAATTGAAACTGTTAACCAAAGCGGTAAACCGCTAATAATTGTAAGCTATGGCAAGTGCAAATACCTCTACGACCGCAGAACACTTAATTTGGAAGGGTGGCGTACAACCAATGAAAGTTGGCTATGGAAAATTGATGATGTGGATTTTCTTATTATCCGATACATTTACTTTTTCTGCTTTATTGATTTCATACGGTTTAGTTCGTTATAGTTTCCCAACATTTGAAGGTTTACGTAAAAACTTTGAAGCCTCTAATACTTGGTGGCCAGTTCCTGAAAGAGTTTTTGAAGCCGTTCCTTTCTTACATGGAGTTCATGCTCCGTTGGTTTTTGTAGGTATCATGACCTTTATTTTGATTATGAGTTCTGTTACGATGGTATTAGCTGTGGAAGCGGGTCATCGTCGTGATAAAGCTGATGTTGAGAAATACATGCTTTGGACAATACTTGGTGGTTTTGCATTCTTGAGTTCACAAGCATGGGAGTGGGGACACTTCATTCACGGAACAGAGCATGGTCTTACATTGGCCGATGGAACAAAGATTTTTGGAGCGAACCTCGTGCAAAACGAATATGGCCCAGCAGCATTTGCTGACTTCTTTTTCTTCATTACTGGTTTCCACGGAACGCACGTATTTTCGGGCGTAGTTTTGAATATCTTGATATTCTATAACACAGCCAATGGTGTTTATGAAAAACGTGGTCATTATGATATGGTTGAGAAAGTAGGTTTATACTGGCACTTTGTAGATTTAGTATGGGTGTTTGTATTTACATTCTTCTACCTTGTATAGTTAGAACCCGAACTCTTTTTTAATAAAATTAGAAAGTCTTAAAATTATTTTACAATGGCTCAGCATTCTGAAAATACCGAAAAATTACCAGCACAAACCAAAGAAATTTGGAGAACTTTCTGGATTTTGTTAGGCATCACGGCACTCGAATTCTTAATTGCATTCGTTGTTGATGCAGATACTTATAAATGGACAAAAGTTGGTATCTTTATTATTCTTACAATCGTTAAAGCATATTATATCGTAGGTATATTTATGCACTTAAAACACGAAGTGAAATCATTGATTTGGACAGTAGTTCTACCATGTATTTTTGTGGTTTGGCTTATCGTAGCATTGATTGTAGAAGGTGGATACATTGGTTTGGAGAGATTATTATTCAAATAAATAATGCAAAATAAATCATTCAAAGTCGGAATACTAATAGCCATATTAGCTGTTCCGACTTTTATTTTTGTTTTTCTCAAAATGTTTGGGCAAAACTATTATTCATTACCCTATCTCATGCCCGAATTGGATGAGACAGGTCAAATTGTGATGAAAGGGCCTGATACTGTTTTTCATCAGATACCTAAGTACGAATTGATTGACCAAAAAGGTAATAAGTTTAACTCTGAGAATGTAAAAGGCAAAATTTATATTGCTGACTTTTTCTTTACTCGTTGCGGAACAATCTGTCCTAAACTCTCAAATAGTTTATCAAGAGTACAAAGTATTTTTTCAGCCGACTCGAATGTGGTAATTGTCTCTCACAGTGTTGACCCAAAGCACGATTCGTCGGCAGTTTTGCAAAAATATGCTCAGAAATATGATGCAAAATACGGCAAATGGTACTTTTTAACTGGAGATAAGAAAACAATCTACGATTTAGCGATAAAAGGTTATAAACTGCCAGTAGCCGATGCTTCCGAATATGATAATAAAATCAAGTCGATTGATGAAACATTTATTCATTCGGAGAAGTTACTATTAATAGATAAAGAAGGATACATTAGAGGCATTTACGACGGAACATATTCTCCGGATGTAGAGCGTTTAATTGGTGAAGTGAAGGTTTTGACTGAGATTTATAAGTCAAAAAAGTAGCTTCATAACACTCCAATTATCTTTTATTGTGTGCCTATTATTTTTCAAATAATTAAAGATGAAAGAAGTAAGAGTTAAGCAGGATAAGATTTCGATGACATTAATAAATGTTGTGTCGATAGCAGTGCCATTAGTCGTGGCAATTTTGTTAGGAATAAGACAAAAGGTAGATTTGGGAGCGTGGACGAAAGTACTTCCACATGTGATTGGTGGAATAAACACATTAACTTCAATTTCATTGATTTATGGTTTGTTTTTAATCAAACAAAAACAAATTGAGCGTCATAGAAAAGTAATGACTTTAGCATTTTTGCTGGGTGGGGTGTTTTTAGTTTGTTATGTGCTTTATCACTTGACCAATCCATCAACGAGCTATGGTGGCGAAGGTTTTGTTAGATATTTTTATTATTTTATCCTCATAAGTCATATTTTATTATCCTTGGTTGTATTACCTTTGGTTTTGAGAGCATACTTTTTTGCTTGGATAGGAGAATATGAATTGCATCGTAAATTGACAAAATACGCCTTTCCAATTTGGCTCTATGTGTCGATAACGGGGGTAGTCGCTTATTTGATGATAGAACCATATTATGTTTAAATTTTAATGATACGATTATGAAAAGAATTGTGGCATTTTTTATAATATTTTTATTAAGTCAAACATTGACTTTTGCACAGTGTGCGATGTGCCGTGCTTCAGTAGGAAGTAATTTGAGTGAAGGGCGTGGAGTTATCGGTACTGGAATTAATGATGGAATTTTATTAATGTTGGTATTTACATATCTTTCTGTGCCGACTGTTATTTATGTGTGGTTCAAAACAGCAAGAAAAGAAATGCGTTTGAAAATGGGACAACAGTAAATTGAAAATTTTATGAATAAAGAGCGATTATTAGGTTTAAACCTGATAGTCGCTTTTTATTTATTTTAAAATTTGAACTTTCACTTTTTCGATTTTTGGAATCAAATAAACTTTGTCGCTATTTTTAGCCATTTGGGCGTATTAACAAATAAAAAGTACAGAAAAAACGTAATTTTGTTATAGACAAAACTACATTCTAAACTTACAATGCTCAAAAACCTATTAACTTCCTTTCTTTTACTCAATTCTCTCTTCTCTTTTGCCCAAAGTAAAAACGAAAAAGTAGAATATCGTATTCGTCGTGCTACTTCTCCATTAAAAATTGATGGAATTGTTGATGAAAAAGCATGGGCTGAAGCTCAACTGGCCACTGATTTCTATCAAGTTTTACCGATGGATACAAGCTATGCAAAAGTGCGTACTGATGTAAAAATGACCTATGATGATAAAAATCTTTATGTGGTTTTTATCAATTATGATAAACTACCTGGACCGTACATGGTGGAATCTTTGAAACGAGATTTTAATTTCGGAAAAAATGATAACGATTTATTGTTTCTTGATACTTTTGATGACCAAACGAATGGTTTTTCGTTCGGAGCAAATGCGATGGGGGCTCAGTGGGATGGATTGATGTTTAATGGAAGTAATATTAGTTTGACTTGGGAGAATAAATGGACTTCGGAAGTAAAGTACGATGATGAAAAATGGGTTTGGGAATGTGCGATTCCATTTAAAACACTTCGATATAAAAAAGGAATCAAACGTTGGGGTGTAAATTTTAGTCGATTAGACCTCAAAACTACCGAAAAATCGGCTTGGGCTCCAGTTCCACGCCAATTTCCTACTGCTTCATTAGCTTATACAGCTTCATTGATTTGGGACGAAGAGCCACCAACTGCGTCTTCAAATATTTCAATCATTCCATATATCTTGGGTGGCGTATCTCGGAATCAAGAAAAGAAACTTCCAACTGATTATAGAGGAGATATTGGTTTTGATGCGAAAGTTGGACTTACATCATCATTAAATCTTGATTTAACAGTAAACCCCGATTTTTCACAAGTTGAAGTTGATCAACAACAAACAAATCTCGACCGTTTTGAGTTATTTTTCCCAGAAAGAAGGCAGTTTTTCTTAGAAAATGGCGATTTATTTGCCAATTTCGGTTATCAGACCTTACGTCCGTTTTTTTCGAGAAGAATCGGTTTGAATACTCCAATAAAATTTGGAGCAAGAGTAAGCGGAAAACTCAACAAAGACTGGCGAATTGGTTTGATGGATATGCAAACGGGAAAAAGCGATGCTGTTTCAAACGCTCAAAATTTTGGTGTAATTGCTTTGCAACGCAGGGTTTTTGCTCGCTCAAATATTGCGGTCATGTTTGTTAATAAGCAATTGCTTGATTATCAGTCAGTCGTCGATAAAGCTACTGTGAAAGAGTACAACCGAAATTTGGCCATCGAATATAATTTGCTTTCGCAAAACAACGCTTGGACGGGCAAATTGATGTATTTCAAATCGTTTAGCCCCAATACCCAAAAAGACGATGGTGTTTTTGCTGGAAATATTTTGTACACCAACAAAAGGCTAACCGCAGGAATTGAGTTTGAAAGTGTAGGAAGCAACTACACAGCTGAGGTTGGGTATGTTCCACGAATCAATTACGGAAAACTAAATCCACAAATTGGGTATTTATTTTTTCCAAAATCGAGACATATTCTAAGTCATGGCCCAACGGCAATGCTTACGCATTATTTCACCAAAGATTTTTCAAAGGAAACGGAAAACGAGAAATTTATTGCTTACCGTATCAATTTCCGCAAAACCAATACTTTAATGGCGTGGGTTGCACATAATTACGTGTATTTGCTCCGACCATTTGACCCCACAAACTTTGCTGGAGTATTCTTGAAGGAAGGCAGCGAACACAAATGGGACTCATTTGGCATAGATTATACATCAAAACCACAAGCGTTGCTGACTTATTCGGTTTCCTCTCGATATGGTGGTTATTATGCCAATGGCACAAGGCTACGTTTAAACGGTGAAGTTGGTTATCGTTTTCAGCCTTACGTAGCTATTACGATGAGTGCAAATTACAATCAATTAAACTTTAAATCAGAACCAGCTGTGCCGACAGATTTAGTCAATAAACAATTTAATTTTTGGTTGGTTGGCCCAAGAGTCGATGTGACTTTTACTAATAAACTGTTTTTTACTAACTTTTTCCAGTTCAATAATCAAAACAAAAACGTCAATCTCAACACACGTCTTCAATGGCGATATAGCCCAGCGTCTGACTTGTTTTTGGTTTATACGGATAATTATATTTCTGATACTTTTCAGGTGAGAAACCGTGCTTTGGTCTTGAAATTTACTTATTGGTGGAATGTTTAGAAAACAAAAACGTCGGCATGGCTTCGAGCTATACCGACGTTAAATTATAATAAGCAAAAACATGAAAACTTTACTATTTTTGATTTTTCCAATCTTAACTTTTGCACAAACCATGGAATTTGAGATACAAGGTCATCGAGGTAGTAGAGGGCTGATGCCCGAAAACACCATTCCTGCTTTCAAGAAAGCAATAGATTTAGGCGTACACACCTTAGAGTTAGATGTTGTAATCTCAAAAGATAAGAAAGTAGTGGTTTCACACGACCCTTTTTTCAATCCAAATTGCACGACTGACCCGAGTGGTAAATTTATCACAAAGGAAAATCAAGGTAATTTATACCAGCTTACTTACGAAGAAATCAAGAAATATGATGTTGGACTGAGAGGGAACAAAGATTATCCAGAGCAGCAAAAAATGGCGGTTTATAAGCCATTACTCGAAGACATGATTCGTGAAAGCGAAAAGTATGCAAAATCCAAGGGAGTAAAACCTTTGAAGTATAATATCGAAATCAAGAGTGAAGAAAAAGAATACGATATTTCGCAACCAAAAGTGGAAGAGTTTTCGGATTTGGTCTATAAAATTATTATCAAACAACTCCCACCCGAAAGAGTAACTTTACAAAGTTTCGATTATAACATTTTGAAATTTTGGCATAAACAAATCGAGCAGAAAAAATACAAACCAATAACATTATCGGCTTTAATTGAGCCATTCGATAATAATGACGTGAAATTTAATTTGGAAAAACTGGGCTTTAAACCGCAAATATGGAGTCCATATTTTGCCCAAGCTACCGAAAAACGAGTAAAAGAATTACACGAATTGGGCATAAAAGTGATTCCATGGACGGTAAATAAGCGAGAAGACATGGAAAAAGTAAAATCCGTTGGCTGTGATGGACTCATAACGGACTACCCAGATAGAGCGAAAGGTTTGTGAGATTCAGAAAAAAAGCCTAATTTTCCAAAGAATTTTGGAGTCACAAACTATTAAACTACAAACCCTAACTTGTGGTGTAAAAGAGTTTGGTGTTTTCAATCCACCAAATGAGCATGCTTAACGACATACTTAGTTTTTTTCTTAAACGTCGAATCGACCGCATTGAGCAATTTTTGCGAAACCCGATTGACACCCAGCATCGTATTTTCCACGATCTTATCGAAAATGCTCGATATACAGAGTGGGGGCTAAAATACGATTATAGCAGCATAGATACTATCAAAGATTTTCAGGAGAGAGTGCCAATCTCGACCTACGAAGAACTATACCCTTATATCGAACGTGTGCTGAAAGGCGAACAAAATGTACTTTGGGCGTCAGAAATTAAGTGGTTTTCAAAATCTTCTGGTACAACAAACTCACGCAGCAAATTTATTCCTGTTTCAGAAGAGTCGCTCGAAGACTGTCATTACCGAGGTGGTAAAGATATGATGACGCTCTACCTCAATAATCGTCCAGATGCCAAATTATACGAAGGAAAAGGCTTGTCAATTGGCGGAACACTCCACCCAAATCCATTCAATGCTAATACGCAAGCAGGGGATATTTCGGCAGTAATTACAAAAAATCTTCCAGCATGGGCTGACTTTATTCGCACGCCCCCAAGCGAAGTAGCATTGCTTGATAATTGGGAGGAAAAAATGGAGCAAATGATTCAGATTTGCACCCAAGAAAATGTAACCAGTATTTTGGGCGTACCGACCTGGACGGTCGTTCTGCTCGAAAATATTCTCGAACGAACAGGCAAAAAGAATATACTGGAAATTTGGCCAAACTTTGAGGTGTTTGTTCACGGAGCTGTGGCTTTTCAGCCTTATAGAGACCTTTTCCGAACAAAACTTTTTCCATCTGACCAAGTTACTTATCTCGAAACATACAACGCCTCAGAAGGCTTTTTTGCAATTCAGGATGAGCTTAGTAGGGTAGGAGAAATGCTACTCATGCTTGATTACGGTGTGTTCTATGAATTTATTCCGATGGAAGAATGGGACAAAGAACAACCTAAAACATTAACCCTTGAAGAGGTAGAATTGGATAAAAACTATGCCCTCGTAATCTCGACAAACGCAGGGCTTTGGCGATATAAAATTGGTGATACTGTAAAGTTCACATCAATCAACCCATATAGAATCAAAGTTAGTGGCCGAACTAAACACTTTATCAATGCTTTTGGCGAAGAAGTTGTTATAGAAAATGCAGATATGGCCATCACCGAAGCCTGTGCAGCTGCCAGTGCTACAATAGCAGATTATACAGCGGGGCCAGTTTACATGGGCGATGGCAGTAAAGGTTGCCACGAATGGATAATTGAGTGTTCTAAAAAACCTGAAAACGAAGCACTATTTATCGAAACTCTTGATAATTCGCTCCGAAAAGTAAACTCTGATTATGATGCCAAACGCTATAAAGATATGGCTTTACTATTACCAAAAGTACATTTTGTAGAAAACGGTACTTTCTATCAATGGATGTCGAAACGAGGAAAACTGGGCGGACAAAATAAAGTACCAAGACTAAGCAATTCGAGAGAATACCTCGATGATATATTGCTAATGGTCAGAGAATTAGCATGAAATAATTATTAGTTTAAATCGAAATAAAAATCCCCCTTTAGGGGTTAGGGGCTTATGAAACTATTCCGCTTTGGCGAACCAACCAACGAAAAAACAGGGGTGATTCTCTCCGATGGTAAAAAAATTGATGTATCGGCATTTGGCGAAGACTACAACGAAAATTTCTTTATGTCTGAAGGAATTTCGAGACTAAACAATTGGCTTGAATCAAACGCCGATAATTGCCCAGTTGTGGGCGATGACGTACGATTGGCTTCTTGTATCGCACGCCCATCAAAAATCATTTGTATTGGTCTTAATTATGCTAAGCACGCTGCTGAGTCTGGCATGGCTGTGCCAACTGAGCCAGTGGTGTTTTTCAAAGCCACAACTGCTCTTTGTGGGCCAAACGATGATGTGATTATTCCTAAAAACTCAGTAAAAACCGACTGGGAGGTTGAACTCGCCTTTGTAATTGGCAAAAAAGCAAGCTATGTAGAAAAAGAAGAAGCCATGAGCTACATTGCGGGCTACTGCTTGCACAATGATTATAGCGAGCGTGAGTTTCAGTTGGAGCGTGGCGGCCAATGGGTAAAAGGCAAAAGCTGCGATACATTCGCTCCGCTTGGGCCATTCATGGCAACTGCCGACGAGATTCCTAATCCGCATGATTTGCGTTTATGGCTTTCGCTCAATGGTGAAATGCTTCAAGACTCAAACACTGACGATATGATTTTTGATATTCCAACTATTTTGAGCTATCTAAGCCAATTTATGACGCTTCTTCCAGGCGATGTGATTTCTACTGGAACGCCAGCAGGTGTGGGTCTTGGCTTAAAACCACAGCGATACTTAGTGGCAGGTGATGTTGTTGAGTTGGGTATTGATAACCTCGGAATACAAAAACAAACGGCCGTAGCCTATCAGTAATTTTCAAGAAAAGTGCTTAAACGAGCCATATCTACATAAAAGATATGGCTCGTTTGTTTTTTTCGCAATAAAATATAGGCTTAGGCATGAAATTTGGTAGTTTTTAGGGAAATCGCAAACCCAGAAATGAAAACATATTTTTTAGCTATCAGCTTGATGATTAGTCAGTTAGGCTTTTCTCAACAAGAGTGTAAATGCTCGCAAAATTTTGATTTTGCCTATCAAAAAATCAAAGATAATTACGCAGGTTGGGACGATAAAATTACCGCCAAAAACCAGACAGAGTTTGAAAAACTGACTCAAGAAATTAAAACTAAGGCTCAGGGTATTACAGATGAAAAAGAGTGTTATTTTCACATTAAGAAATGGTTCGATTTCTTCAAAGACGGACACCTTTTTGTTACCCCGATTACTCCTTATAGCATAGAAGATGCTCCAGGAGTAGTTGCCGCCAGAGCTGCAAAGGTTACTCAACTTTCATTTAATGAGGTCAGTTTTACAGAATATTTGAAACAAAATAACGATAAACTACAATCAGTTGAGGGGATCTGGGAAAGTGATGATAAAGCTTATAAATTGGGGGTCGTAAAAGATAAAAATAATCCAAAGTTATTTGTCGGCTTTCTTCTAAACGACCGAAATGCCGCTTGGAAAGCAGGAAAAGCAAAGTTTGAAATGCTTCAAATTGCTCCTCAGAAATATATCACAACATACTATTACGCTGATTTTTCGAGTGAAAAGAATTTTACTCGTGAAGTGAAAAATTTCTTGGTGATTGAAAATATCTATAAATTCAATAAGCTATTTCCAATTCCAAAAGAAGAAGTAAATAATGATGACCTACTGCACAAAATAGCCGACTATCGTATCGAAAAGTTAGATGCAGAAACTGCTCTTATTGTTCTTCCTCCTTTTACTTTACCAAATGCACCAGAATTTGTCCAAGAGTTAGTGCAGAAAAATGAAGAAATTTTAAAGACTTCAGCTAATTTAATTATTGATATTCGTAATAATCCAGGTGGCGATGATGCTGCTTTTACGCCTCTTTTTCCGTACATAGGTACTGCTCCAATCGTGAGAAAAGGTGGGGTTTTTAGAGCGACTGACGAAAATATTATTTCGATTAAACACGAATTAGAAGCTATCGAAGACTTTCCGATTTATAAGGAACGTCTTGCTCCCAAATTGCAGACAGTTTTGCAAAAAATGGAAGCTAATAAAGGAAAATTTGTTACAGGTCCAGACAAAGAGTTTTCGGTATCAAACCCTTCAATTACGACTAAAAAAGTAGCTCTATTGGTCAATAAAAATACTGCAAGTACTGCCGAGCAATTTATTTTTGAGGCGAAACAAAGTCCAAAAACGATAGTTTTTGGTGAAAATACAAAAGGATTAGCCGATTATATTGAAGTCCGTGATTGGGGATTGCCGTGTTATGGTTGGAGAGTGGCTTTCTCTTTGGCAAAAAGCCATCGTTTGCCACAAAAACCGATTGATAATGTAGGTATTACCCCTGATGTAAAAATTACAGAAGCTGAAACAGATTGGGTAGAATTTGTAAGAAATCACTTAAAGAAATTGCAGTAGATACTATACGGTTGATAGTCGACAAGTCCACAGTAGTGTTTTTAGGTATGGGAAAATATTCGATTAATTAAAAATAAATGTGTAAGTTTTTTAATAAATGAATGGAAAATGCAACAAAAAAGCTCAATGAAATCAATCATTGAGCTTTTTTGTTAGAGAAACCAGTTAACCAATAACTAATTTCAAATATCTATTACTGATTCTCAGTCGGAACTTCCGTTGGATTACTTACTTTCTTAGCATCTAAATCAAAAATTAAGGTAATTCTCCAAGTATTAGAAAGTGGGCTACCTTGTGATGTTGGTACTAAATAAGCCAAATCAAGATTATAATTGTTAATTTTAAATCCTAAACCAGTTGTTACGTACTTGCGGCCGCCTTTCGCATTACTTTCCATAAAATAACCACCACGAAGAGCAAAAAAGTTATTGTACCAATACTCGACACCAGTTGATAAAGTAACCTCTCTTATTTCTTCTTGGAAACCATCTGGTGCATCAGAAAACGAACCAAAAATACCAGAAATTACACCTGTTGTTTCAGGATCTTTCCCTTTTACGATAACACCATTATTCCAAAGCGGAGGGGTTGGAATTAATAATTTATTAGCATCAAGTAAGAAGTTGAATTGGTTGTGAGCATCAATTTTAAAGTTGATAGCACCACCGACTTTTAGGTTTGTAGGAATATAAAAAGTACCTCGGCCATAATTAATTTTACCACCAATGTTTGAAATAACTGCACCTGCTGAATATCGAGTGCCTCGGTCTTTGTTTTTTGCACTTGGTTTTTCGTTTGTGTAGAAAAACGATAAATCACCTGCTACGTTATTGGCTGGTTTACTCGAAATTCCATTTACAACTTGAGCTCCAATCAAGTTCGAGTGAATATACTTAATATTGATACCAGTCGAGAAATCCCTGCCAATCTTACGAGAATATCCAGCCGTTATATTCATATCTCTCGATTGGAAAGTTCCGTTTGGTTGTCCTGTTGCGGTTGTAAACTGAATCTCTCCTTGATTAAAGTAGGTCATTGAAACTCCAAATGCCGAGTTTTTATCAATTTTCTTAAACATACCCGCATTGATTAAACCCATATCATCAACCAAATCACGTAACCAAGGTGTGTAAGAAACCGTAGCACCAATACTTTTATCGATAAATGTTAATTTCGCAGTATTCCAAAAGATTGAGTTTGCATCTGGTGAAGAAGCTACACCCGCATCGCCCATTGCTGCTGCTCTTGAATCTGGAGAGATTGTTAGAAACGGAACAGATGGATTTAGGGGTCTTTTTTCTTGTGCCTGAATGGTCAAAGAATTTATTAAAGCTACACTTGCCAAAGCGGCTACTAATTTGCGTTTCATGTGAGATTTTTTAATATTCTACCCTACACAAAGGGTACTTATCGGTTCAGAATATATTTAAGTCTTTAGTTTTACAAGTTCAAATATAACTTATTTTCTTGATTACTTCCAAAAAACCATTTTGCCAGAAAATGATGAGATGCTTTTTTCGGAGACAGAATCAACAGAAATACGGTAGAAATATATGCCAGTTTTCCAGTTTTTAGGCTCAATTTTCATGCCAAGGTTCAGCGATTTATCACATAGATAACAAGTCTCGGTTTGCTCAAAAACTTGCTTTCCAGTACCATCAAAAATGGTTAATGTGAATGTTAAATCTTGATTTTCAGCATTATGCTCAATATAGAAACTGGTACTGCTTTCAACAGGATTTGGATAGTTGTACGCCCTTAAAATCTTTAATTGTTCATCTTCTACTACAAACTTTAACGCTTCTTCGGCTGAATTATTATAGGTATCCCAAACTTTTAATCTAACGGTATATTGCCCCGCTGGCAATTTCCCAAAGTTATATTTTATTACTCCTTTCGTATAGTCATCCTTATTTGTAAAGTATTGATTTGCAATGATTTGTAGCGTATCATTTAACACGAGAATCATCTCATGACCTACACCCGCTTGCGAAATATTAATCCCATTTTCATCCGAAATTTTGGCTTCGAGAATGTTATTTTTATCAATTGAAAGCTCTATTTCGGGAGCTTTTATATCGCCTAAAATATTCATTTCGCTGTTGCCAATCATCAATTCGTTATAACTTCCCGAAGCATCAAGTGTGCTATCAACCGAAATTGCATAAAAATTTACCCGCCCAGCACCGACCTGATAATTAATGTCTTTAGGAACTACGAAGTTTACTTTAAATGCTCCATTTTTCACTTCAACCAAGCCTTCAAAAATCTGATTTCGGTAAGTTTTATAGCGAAATTTCTCAGTTTTTTGTCCAAGAGTATTTACCTCAGAAGGCTTATCAAAAACAGAGACGAGAATTTTTCCATTAAAGTTGTTTTTCTTCAAACCATCTGCTGAATTAATAATTTCTCCTTCTAAACTCACTTTCGATAGAGCCTTGATGATTTGCTTTTCAGGAGTATTGCCATTGATTTTGCTCAAAACAACTTTATCCGTTGGATAAGCAAGCTGCATGGAAGGATCGCCTAAGAGAGAAAAATTTCGATTGAAAACACCACTCAAAGAGTTATTCTTGGTGATTCTGAAAATATCTCCCAGTCGCAGATTCGGATTCGTATTTTTTTGTGCAAATGCCTGATAGAAAGCATTGTTTAACAAAAAGTTAGTGTTTGAATAAACAGGTCGAGTAGTAGTGAGCAGACCAATAGCCGCTCCTCTTGGACTCAACATTGCCATTTCAGCACCCGAAACGTTACCAGGGTCATCAAAACGCCCAAACGAACAAGTGGCTGTGAGAAACAATGGCATATTATTCAAATTTCGCCAAGACTGAATTTGGTCACGTGTCAGTACTTTCTCTTCTGTCCAGCCATCAGTGCCACCGTGTCCACTATAGTTAATTATCAACGCCCCTTCATTGACACTTTTATTCAAAGCTTTGTTTACTTCGGGCGAAATTGCTCCGTTGGCCGTAGCAATTTGTGGGAAAGCATCTAAATATATTTTATTGATAATCAGGTCTTTGGTTGTTTTTAAGGTTACTTCCGAAATATCATCAGCATCTTGTTGGTGAATATTAAAATCACCATCATCAGCCACGAAGCTAATTTTTCGTCGCCAACTGCCTGCTGTTCGTTGCGTTCGGGCATAATAAATGAGCTTATCAACCACATTTTTTGCTTCTTCTATACTCTTCACGGGCAAACGACCAACGCCGATTTCCATCGAATGATTTCCTACGTTATTTTCGGCCCATTCGCCTTCGTTATCTTCAAAAAATCCAAAATAATCGTCTGATGCGTAGCTGTTTACAGGGTTCAAAGATTCTCGACTTTCATAAGTTGGAATCTGTAATTTTGTATCAATTGAAGCGTATTGTATAATATTTTTATAATCAAAACTGGCATCGGCAAATAGTAGAAGGTATTTTAATTTTGTTGGATTTTTTTGCCATAAAAAACGCCCAAAATCTCTAATAGCGGTAGGGTCTGGGCTACCCGATGAAAACTCGTTATAAACTTGCTCAATATCAACTACCGCAACTGATAAACCATCGTTTGTTCGGCGGAATGCGGCCAAACGTTCCGCTTGCTCATGCCAGTTTTTGATGGTAAGTATTAGTAAGTCAGGTGTTTGGGTTTGTTGAAGATTCTGATTGTATACTTTCTGAATAGAGTTTGGTTCGAGTAGATTATTGTTTGAGAACAGTACGAAAGTTTTGAGTTTATTTTGTGTTTCTGCTCCGAAGCTGGCTTCTGAATTGTTTAATTGGAAAAGAATATTTTCGGGTAAAAGAGGATTCGTTACATCCCAAATTTTGTGTGTATTGCTGGCTTGACTAATGATGAAGTTAGAAGTTTTATTTCCGAGACTTTCAATCGAACGAACGAGTGTTTGTTGCTCATAAAACTGTAGTTTTCGTCTGGTTTGTACCTCAAAATAATTCAAATATGCTACTGACGAACTTTGGTTATTTTTATTGAAACTAAAAGTAAGTTTTTGCGTACTTTTTCCGTTGGAAATAGCTGTAAAAGTCTGAAAACTTTCGTTGCCCTTGATGTCATACGTACCTGTGCCGATTGCTCGGAGGCTTTGCTCACCGATGAGAGAGTCGGCATTGAGTTTTAGGCTGACTTTTGTTGCAGTGAATGATGCCCCCAAAATGGCGGAAGTGAGTTTAATACTTGAGTTTGGAATGATTCCTTCGGTCTTTAAATCAAAACTTATATCTGGACTTAGGCCAAACGATTCACCGTACCATTCACGCCCCGAACCGCCCAAATCTCGCCCGCCCAAACTTACCACATTCTTTTGGTCAAGTTCGTGGAAAGTGAAATCATCAAAAGTTCTGATATTGTTGGTTGAATTCACCAAAGTTTGATTTTTAATGCGTAAACCCTTAGTATCGGAGATATTTAGAAAAACAAAAGTGGTGTCGGAATACGGATTGTTTTGGTGAGTAAATTGTTGATTATTAGCACTATACAATACTCTGTGTGGACTTTCTGAATAAAAAAGTATGTAATCAGAAGCGTCGAATTTACCATCACTTTCGCCTACGATTTCAATAAAGTTTTCGGTTAAATCTTTTGCCCGAGGAGCGTTGTTTGCTTGCGGTAAAACTCCGCCACCGTTTCCAAAAATTCGGATATTTTGAGGGTTTAGTTTGGTAATATCAATACCTGTATCTTTCAGAAAGGTCGCATCAATTTTGTGTACGCCCGTGCGAGTGGTGGCAATCTTATACCATTCACCAGTGGCTAATACAGATGATTGAGCGTAAGAAAAAACAGAGAAAAACAGTAGAAAAATAAGTTTTGAAAAATACGAAAATACGATACTTTTCCCCGTTCCCCGAGCGAAGTCGAGGGGCGGGAAAGATGCTCGATTTTTTATATTTTTTAATACTTCGTTCATTCAAAAACTCACAGAGGATTGACAAGTGCCGATGCCAAAATTGTATATCGACGTTTCGATTGTTTTTCTAAACACAACACTCTCGTACGGCGTTTTTCTATTTTTTGAAAAACTGTTCCACGAAATTCAAACCATTGGTTATCAGTTAATTCTGATAGAGAAACACCAACTTGTTCACCCGCATCAAAACTTCTCAAAGCTTCGGCCAAAGGTGCATAACTCACCGAAGAAGCCGCTGGATTTTGCATATAGGCACTCAAAGGTAAAAGCAGTTTTTTAGGCAAATGCTCTTCGCTGAGCAAAGGCTGCATTAAATCTTGAAAACTCTTTTTCCATTCTTTTCCGTGGGGTTCTATTCGTTTTCGACCTTTATTGAGCCAAGCTCGCTGGTGAGCAATTTCATGAATGTATGTCACCAAAAAAGCATAAGAATTTAGGTCGTGATTGATGGTAATCTTGTGCTGCCCATCACGAAAAATATAATTTCCAAAGCAACTGCTTCGGGTGCGTGAAATCTTAAACGAAAAGGGTTGTTCTTTCCACAACTCAAAACAATACATAACCGTGGTTGCAGGAAGATGTTTGAGTAAAATTTCTCCCATCTTCTTGGCAGTAATTGTATCAGGCTTGTTTATTGTGGGCAAAGTCGGATTTTTATCCACAATGTTATTCACTTTTTTAAATAATTGTTGAAACATGTTTTAATAGTCCACGGTCAATAGTCGATGGTCCATAGTTAAGACAAGGTTTTAGTCACACGGGTGGCCTTGTTAAATCTTTAGTCAATTCCCCATAAAACTCTGCAAAATAATTACAGCACTGATTTTGTCGATATTTCCTTTTACTTGTCGGTCTTTTTTCTTCATTCCTCCCGCAATCATGGTTTGCATAGCCATTTTTGAAGTAAAACGTTCATCGTGCAGATGTATGGGTGTTTCGGGGAAAATATTTTTTAATTCTATCACAAATCGCTCTACGTAGGCTGTACCGTCGGTGGCTGTGCCATCAAGATTTTTAGGCATTCCTACAACAAAAGCCTCAACGACTTCGGTTTGGGTGTATTTCTTTAAATATTCCAACAATTTATCGGTCGGAACGGTTTCGAGTGCCGAAGCGATAATTTTTGATGGGTCAGTTACGGCCAAACCTGTTCGTTTAGCACCGTAGTCAATAGCGAGTATTCTTGGCAATTTTTCTTTTATTTAGTAATGATTCATATAATTATCAATATATGTGGACTTAGAACTGATGTTACGTATTTTTAATTTCCTCCCCTTGGAAAAGGGGAGGTGTCCTGACGAAGTCGGACGGAGGGGTGGAACTTATTTTGAAAGCTCTTCAGCAACCTTCCACCCCTCCGTCAAAATTCGACTGTGTCAGAATTTTGCCACCTCCCCTTGAAAAAAGGGGAGGAAATTAACCAAAGAGTTTATTAGTTTACAACTTCTTCGCTTCTTCCCAAAAAATATCCATTTCGGCAAGGGTCATATCTTTCAGATTTTTGTTGGCTTCTTTGGCTTTTTCTTCCAAGTACTGAAAACGCTTGATAAATTTCTTATTGGTGCGTTCGAGAGCAGTTTCGGGGTTAATGTCTATGAAACGAGCGTAATTGACTAACGAGAAAAGTAAATCGCCAAATTCGCCTTCGGCTTTTTCTTTATCAATAGCTTGGTCAGTTTTTACATCAAACATTTCTTTAAACTCACCCATTTCTTCCTCTACTTTTGCCCAAACTTGGCTTTTTTCTTCCCAGTCGAAACCCACACCACGAGCCTTTTCTTGAATACGCATTGATTTTACCAAAGCTGGTAAGGAACCTGGCACGCCACTCAAAACCGATTTATTTCCTTCTTTTAGCTTCAATTGTTCCCAATTTCGCTTTACTTCTTCTTCGTTTTCTACTTTCACATCGCCGTAGATATGCGGATGTCGAGAAACCAATTTATCGCAAATACCGTGAAGCACATCGGCCACATCAAAATCGCCAGTTTCGGAAGCAATTTTTGAATAAAATACCAAATGCAGCATTATATCGCCCAATTCTTTCTTGATTTCGGGCAAATCTTTCTCCAAAATCGCATCCGAAAGTTCGTAAGTTTCTTCAATCGTTAAATGGCGAAGGGTATCCATTGTTTGCTTTTTATCCCACGGACATTGTTCACGAAGTTCATCCATGATTGTCAGAAGTCTGTCAAAAGCCATGAGTTTCTCCATTCGTTGCGGAGGAAATATAGGGGGAAGTTTGTTGCTCATGTTTGAATGAGTGAATGTTTGAATGAGTGAATGATAGAATTCGTTCATGCTATCATTTTACAAAGTTCGTCAATAAAAAAGAAAAAGCCACCTGTTTTCGCAGATGGCAGACAATATTTTTAAGTCCCTTCCTACTGGGAAGGAATTTAGGGCGACCCACGCTGGGAAGGGCTTTAGCTTTTCCATTTAATAGCACAACCAACAGCTTTTGTGCTTGTCGTCACTACTGGTTTTCCTACTAAAAGGTTATTTACGGCATCTTCAACGTAGCGTTTTGTTACACCCGAAGGGTCTTGGGCATTATCGTCGATGGCTCCAATATAGCTCACGATTATCTTTCCACCTTCTTTTTTCAAAACATACGCTTGCGGTGTACGCATCGCACCAAATGCCTTAGAAACTACCTGCGTGTCATCGGTCAGATATGGAAATGGATAGCCTTTTTCTTTAGCACGCACTTGCATGTTAGCAAATGAATCTTCTTCGTAAGCGTCGGGGTCGTTAGGATTAATTGTAATCACTGGAAAACCCTGTGAGACATATTTACGGTCGAGGGCAATCACTCGGTCTTCGTAAGACTTCGAGAATGGACAGTGGTTTGAGGAAAAAACAATGATAAACCCCTTTGCTGATTTGAAATCAGCCAGAGACATCATCTTTCCATCAATATTTTTGAGTTTAAAATCCGATACAGCATCGCCTAAAGCGTAGCCAGTGGGTGCTGGTGCGGTAATTTCTGACAAATCTGTCAATGGCGTAGCCATAGCCATTTGTGTTGCCCCGAAAATGCTGCTCAAAAACACTGCTCCGAAGATTAAAAACTGCTTTTTCATTTGCTTAAATATTAAAAAAATGGTTGTGTCAAACTGTGTTGTTCACTAACGTTAATAAAACAAAAGTATTTCAAAAAAAGTGCCGAATTTTATCGCTAAGACTCTGATAGTCAAAAGATTGTTCGTAAAACTCTTGTCTTGTGCCGTTGCTTATCAGCGTGGCAGGAATCGCCCCCGACCATTGCGGACTTACTTTGTCAATCCAGCTGTTATAATCGGGTTCGTCAATCAAATATACTTTCGATTTTATCTGATGTTCGGACACAAATTTTTCTACTGTTTCTAAGTCTCGTTTGAAATCAAGACTAATGAAAATCACAGAAACGTTGTTCTGACGAAAATTATCGGCTAAAGCTTCAAAAACTGGCATTTCGCTCACACAAGGTTTACACCACGACGCCCAAAAATTTATTACACTAATTTTATTTTCTGTTTTTATGAGTTGCTCTAAGTCCGTAAACTTGATGACTTCAATGTTATTTTGAGCAAAAGAGCCATAAAATGTTGATAAAAGTGTGAATAAAAGATATATTCTGAATATTTTCACAATTCTTTGCTTGAAGTTGTTCGTAAATTTATTTTAAAATCCGTAATTCGCAATCTTAAACTTTGATTAATGTAATTTTAGTAGTCGAAATTTATGCTACACCTGTTTGTAAGCGATTACAAGGTGTGACACATATTCGCCATCTAAAAACTTTTAAAGCGTGCTAAATAATGGCAAAACATATTCTTTTGATGGATGGCCCCGATGCCAAAGGTTTGATTTTTCATGTAACAAGCGTACTGTACCGCAACGAGTGTAATATTATTTCGCAAGATGAATACGTAAGCCCTGCCACCGATGGGGTTGAAAGTCAGTTTTTTATGCGAACCGAGTTTGATTCGCCCGATAAACTCGACCCACAAAAGGTTTTGAAAGATTTGCAGGAAACCATCGCCACGCCCGAAATTAGTTTACGAATAAGTCCCAAGAAGAAAAAAGATGTAGTGATTTTGGCCACCAAAGAGCATCATTGTCTTTCGGATTTATTGATACGCTACAATTTTGATGAACTCGACGCCAATGTTTTAGCCGTGGTGAGTAATTATAATACGCTTCAACCTTTTGTGAGTAAATTCGGGATACCGTTTCATTACATCACGCATGAACACAAAACCCGTGAAGAACACGAAGAAGCAATTTTAAGAACGTTGGAGATTTACAAACCTGAGTATTTGGTTTTGGCAAAATACATGAGAATTCTCTCACCTGAATTCGTATCGCACTACCCCAATAAAATTGTCAATATTCATCACTCATTTTTACCAGCTTTCATTGGAGCGAACCCATACCGACAAGCGTATGAGCGAGGTGTAAAAATCATCGGAGCAACGGCTCACTTTGTGAATAATAATTTGGACGAAGGGCCAATTATTGCCCAAAATGTAAAAGACGTTGACCACAGCTATGCTGCAACCGATATGGCTCGTGAAGGAAAAGAAGTAGAAAAATCGGTGCTTACGCAGGCACTGAAACTCGTTTTTAATGACCGAGTATTCATTTTCGGAAATCGAACGGTGATTCTTTGAGTCGGCAATTTTCAGTTCACAGTTGGCAATTTTTTGACTGCCTACTGCCTACTGTAAACTGTAAAACTTTATTACTTCTTAACAATCACAAACTCCACACGGCGGTTTTGGGCTTTGCCTTCTTCGGTGTCGTTGGTAGCAATTGGGCGAGTTTCACCAAAACCTACACTCGTAACTCTATTGGCAGGAAGTTTCTTCGATAACAAATAAGTACGAACCGATTCGGCACGGTCTTGTGAGAGTTTTAAGTTACTTTCGTTTGAACCCACATTATCGGTATGTCCTTGAATCTCAATCGTCAGATTTACGTTCGACTTCAAGGTTTCAGCAATACGGTCTAATTCGGGAAACGACTCCGAACGTAGCGTAGCTTTAGCATATTCAAAGAAAATGTTGTTGAGAGGTACTTTTTCACCTTCTTTTATGGCCACCAACTTGAGGTCATCACCATTGATTTCCTTAAACTCTTTTATTTCCGTGAGGTCAATGTTTTTTCCAATCGCAATAAAATCTTTGGCTATGGCGTGGTACGAATATTTCTTTCCGTAAGGCAATACGATTTTGTATTCACCAGTGGCTGGGTTAGTGTAAGCTTCGCCGAGTTCTTCTCCATCGGCTAAGTCTTGATAAACAATTTTTGCTTCAATCGGGCGACCTGTTTTTTGGTCAACTACCTTGCCGCTAATCATTACAACGGGTGTTGGGGCAGTTGTGTCAGTATTTACAGGGCTTTTTCCTTCGGTTAAACTTTTTTGTTCTTCAACTCGATTATTTGAAGTTTGTACGCCCGCTACAGTTGGCTCAACCTTCTTCTCTTCACGAAGTTTGAAACGTACTAAATCACCTTTGCCGACAGAGTTTTTCTTGGTACTCATATACGCATATTCGCCCGAAGCCGAAATGGTGTATGAAAGTTCGTTGGCATCGCTATTTACTTTATCGCCCATGTTGATGGGTTTTGACCATTTTCTCCAACTTCTATCCAAGCGTTTCGATACCCAAATATCAGTGCCACCTAATCCGCCTTTGCGGTCGGTTGCAAAATAAAGCGTATAATTATCCGATGCCAAAAATGGTGTAGTTTCGGTATCTCCAGTATTAATATTATCGCCGAGACTTTCGGGTTTTGTCCATTTGCCATCTTTCCCCAGAAAGCTCACATACAAATCATCTTGTTTGCTGTTTCTCTTTTCACTGAAAGCCAAAATCAGTGTTTTTCCATCATTTGATAAGCAAGCCGTCAGAAATTGACCTTTACACATATCATCAAATTTCGGAATAATTACTTTTTGTGGCTCACTCCAACCAGTTTTTGTTTTCTTGCATGTCGAAAGTCCAGCTTCGTTTTCACGGCGACCACCATTATAAACCCCCGAAATCAGAATCGTATTTCCATCAGGAGTAATACTAAAAAGGTCGTTATATTGGTCTTTATTGATGCTATTGGGCATTCTTCGAGCAATAGTCCAAGAACCATCTCTATTTTCAGAATACCATACATCTTGACTTCCCTTTGCACCATAATTATTTGATGGGTGGCTCACACGCACAAAATACAATGTTTTTCCATCGGGTGAAATCACAGGATTTAATTCATTAAATTCGGTATTAAGTGCCGAACCGAGTTGCTCCATTGATTGAGCAAAAAGCTCATTTGGAGAAAAGTATAAATAAGAGGATAGTAAGAATAGGATAGCCTTACGCATAAAATCTATTTTATTTTTAAGAATAATCATACAAGTCGCTTTGCAAATAACGCAATCTCCGAGCCAAAATGTATTAATTCTTAAAAAAATCATTCTAAAATCCGTAGTTTTGTACCCGAATGAAAACAGAAGGCTTTGCTGGGCGACACTCGCTCTAAGCGAAGTCTTCCATGAAAAATATTTTAAACTCGTGCAAGCAAACCAAATTTTTGATGCCTTCGCTCAACTCAGAGTATTGATTGTGGGCGATGTGATGATAGATTCGTATATTTTTGGAAAAGTTGAGCGTATTTCGCCCGAAGCTCCGATTCCCGTTGTAAATGTAAAACGTAAAGAAATTCGTTTGGGCGGAGCAGGAAATGTGGCAATGAATATCAAATCATTGGGTGGAACTGCTATTTTATGTACCGTTGTTGGTAATGATTCGGATGCAAATGATTTGGTTAAATTGTTGACAGATAATGATTTACCGACCGAAGGTATCATCAGAAGCAACGACCGTATTACGACTGTGAAGCAACGTGTTTTGGCAGGTTCGCAGCATGTTGTGAGGATTGATTCAGAAATGGACGGCCTTATCAATGCCGGTGAGCGTTCGCAACTCATAGAAAAAGCAAAAATTTTGGCTGAATCGTGCGATGTGATTATCTTTGAAGATTACGATAAAGGTGCTTTAGATGCAGAAAGTATTCAGTCAATCGTTAGCTTTGCGAAGTCGAAAGGTATTCCGACAATCGTTGACCCTAAGAAACGTAATTTTCTGCATTATCAAGGAACTGATATTTTTAAGCCAAATCTGAAAGAGTTAAAAGAAGGTTTAAAAATTGATTTTAATGCCAAAAATTTAGACGAAGTAAGAGCAGCAGTTGCTTCAGCCAAACAAACTTTGGGCGTGAACGGCGTATTTTTGACTTTATCCGAAAATGGAGTTTTTATAGACTTTGCCAATGAAACGCACCATGTTGCGGCACACTTACGTAGTATTACCGATGTTTCGGGGGCGGGCGATACTGTAGTGAGCATTGCGGCTATGTGTTTAGCTCTGAAACTTTCGCCGAAAGCAATTGCTGAAATGTCAAACTTAGGAGGCGGACTTGTGTGTGAATATGTGGGCGTGGTACCAATCGAAAAGGAGAAATTGAAAGCAGAGTATCAGAAGAATTCGTAGGAACGTCCAAATTGGACGTTTCAAAGTTGGTTTGTAGCACAAAAAAAAGCACCCGACATTTTTTTCTCTTAGAAATAATGTGTGGTGCTAAAAATTCAGAATGTCGGCAAATTGGCGGCTTTTATGGCTACAATTCATTGTGACTGAATTATTTTGTGGTTGGCTTGAATGGTATTGTTAGTTTTCCTTTTTTGTTTAAAGAATAAACTACAACTCCAACAGCAACAGCGGCTAATCCGAATAATACTCCTTTCTTCATTGTCGTATTTGTTTAAAGTGTGTCTTTTTTTGGTGTTTTTGAACAACTAAATAACGGAAAAAACTTAATATTTGTTGCAACAAACGCTTAAAAATTACTTAAAAATTTATTTTACGGTAAATATTATCGCTTGATACCTTATCCAACAACAAAATTAGGGAAAATACAGGAATAATTATATCAAATTATTTTCTTAAAAAGAAAAAATATAATTATTCATATAAAAATTATCTAACGGATAATTTTTATATAGAAATTCGCCTTTAAGTCTATTTTAAGATAAGAATAGTTTTTTACATTTTAACTCTATCAAATTTTGAGCCAAAACATTGGATTAGTGATGCGTTCGACGGGTTCTTGGTACGATGTTCGTTCCAATGAAGGGACTATTATGCAGTGTCGGCTAAAAGGGAAGTTCAAAATCAAGGGTTTGAAAGTGACTAACCCGATTGCTGTTGGCGATAAAGTTGTTTACGAAATAGAAGATGAAGTGCGAAATACGGGCATCATCAGTGATATTCTTCCTCGTGAAAATTACATCATTCGTCAGTCGGTACATAAAACGGCTCACGGTCATTTATTGGCAACTAATCTCGACCAAGCGGTGCTGATTGCGACGCTCGATTTTCCTCGCACTTCACTTGGGTTTATCGACCGTTTTTTAGTAGCGGCTGAATCGTTTCGTATTCCTACGGTCTTGGTTTTTAATAAGTTAGATTTGTTGAACGAAGAGCAAATCGAATACCAAAAAGAGTTAGCTGACCTCTACGAAAGCCTCAATTATAAATGTATTTTTACTTCTGCCACAGACGGTGTTGGGGTTGATGAATTCTTTAATATCTTAAAAGGGAAAGTTTCGCTAATTTCGGGACATTCAGGCGTCGGAAAATCTACTTTGGTCAATGCCATCGCTCCTGATTTAGATTTACGCACTTCGCAGGTTTCAACATTTGCTAATAAAGGTGTGCATACTACAACCTTTGCCGAAATGTTTGAAATTGCACCCGAAACTTTCATCATTGATTCACCTGGAATCAAGGAATTAGGGCTTGCCGATATGGAAAAAGAAGAAATTGGGCATTATTTTCCCGAGATTTTGGAAATAATGAGAGAATGCCGTTTTCATAACTGTATGCACCTCGACGAACCAAATTGTGCTGTAAAAGAGGCCGTTATGGAAGAACGGATAGCCCAAAGTCGCTATTTTAGCTATCTGAGCATGATGGAAGGTGGCGATAATAGAAAATAGAGAAAAAAAATACAGTTTTCGGTCCACAGAAAGAAAATAAAGCCTATTAAATTAAAAATCTTTGGACAGTTGACCAAAACTCTCCTTTTATCCTCAAAATCAGTCGTTTCGCACAAATAATATTTTCTGACGAAAGCTATTCTTCTTTTCTTTGTCGTATATACATCAGAAAAGAATTCCTGCATTATCAAAGCCATTTATCGAGATTAAAAAAGTGTTTTTCAGGAAACTTAAAAAATCAATCTTGGTATTCTGACAAATCGTTTTAATCTTGGTGTAAAAATCGTAATTTTGCCCGACTATAATTAAAAGTCTATGGAAGAAGAAGAAGACATTGTAGAAGTAGAAGCTCGGTATTCGGAGAAAGAAAAATACGCCGTTTTTGATAAAGAGTTTATGCCACACATAGACTCGATGTACAACTTTGCCTTTCGCCTCACAAATGATGAAGATGATGCCAATGATTTGGTACAAGATACCTATCTGAAAGCATTCCGTTTTATCAATTCATTTGAGAGAGGAACTAATGCAAAAGCATGGTTGTTCAGAATTTTGAAAAACAGCTTTATCAACGATTATCGTAAGAAAAGCAAAGAACCATCGAAGGTAGATTACCAAGACGTTGAGACAACCTACAATTCGACAGAAGATGCCGAAATGGATGCCACAACCGACTTGCGTACTGAAACTGTGCAAGATATGATTGGCGACGAAGTTGCCAATGCCTTAAATAGCTTGCCCGTTGATTTCAGAACTGTTATCATTCTATGTGATATTGAGGGATTTACGTATGAAGAAATGGCGAAAATCTTGGATATTCCAATCGGGACTGTTCGTTCGAGATTGCACCGTGCCAGAAACCTTTTGAAAGAAAAATTGAAAGGATATGCTACTTCAATGGGCTACAAAACCGAAGAATTGGAGAGCGAAGAAGAAGAATTTTAATAGATAAACTCATACAAATGAACAAATTTTGAAAGATTACTGTTGTCCATTTGTTCAAAAGCTTGGTAAGGTAGATTCTTCAGCCAAATAATTTTTGCTTGAATAGTCGAATGTCAAGAGAAAATACTTTACAAACTAAAGTAAACAAAATAAAATTACTGTTCCTATAATTATTAAATCAATGAAGTATCAGTGTGAAAATCATCAGAAGTGCATGAAGATGATACAGGCCGTTCTTGACGGTTCTGCATCGGCTGAGGAAGTGGAACACTTCAAACAGAACATGGATGCTTGTATGCCCTGTATCGAAACATACAAGTTGGAGAAAAGCGTGAAGGAAGCGATGCAGTCGAAAGTAGAAAAAAAATGCTGCCCACAGTCGATAATCGTTGATATTAGAACAAAAATAGGTTTAGCACTTTTGTTGCTGGGATTTATATTTATCGAAGTAAAACTCTATCATATCTTATTTAGTTGTTGATTTTAGTATCTTTGCAAAAATATTCGGCCGTCAAATTTAAAATTTGATGGCTTTTTTAATAAAATCAAACGAGGCACATCTCTGAAGATGTGCCTCGTTTTTAAAGCGAAGCGAGAAACTTCCCATGAAAGGTAAAGCAATCATATTTTGTGCCCCATCTGGCTCGGGCAAAACCACCATTGTCAAACATCTACTTGGCAAATATTCTAATCTCGGATTTTCGATTTCGGCTTGCACACGTGACAAACGTGGACGCAACGAAGAAAACGGCAAAGATTATTATTTCTTGGATATTCATGATTTCAAAGAAAGAATCGACCGTGATGAATTTGTCGAATGGCAAGAGGTGTATCCAGGAGCCTATTATGGAACACTAAAAACCGAAATCGAACGACTTTGGGATGAAGGCAAAAATGTGATTTTTGATGTAGATGTAAAAGGCGGAATGAATCTAAAAAAGTATTTTGGAGATAATGCTTTAGCCATTTACGTAAAAGTGCCTTCGATGGAAGAATTAGAGCGACGCTTGCGTTCGAGAGGTACGGATGATGAAGATAGTATCTCTCGCCGAATCTACAAAATGAAGTTTGAAATGGAATTTCAGAATAAATTTGATGTGATTTTATTGAATGATGACATCGAACATTCTTGGCAAAAAGCAGAAGATTTATACGAGAAATTTACGAAAGACGAATTAGTGATTACCCAAAAACCATTGGAAGTGTGAAAATAGGTTTGTTTTTTGGTTCGTTTAACCCCATTCACGTTGGACATTTGATTATTGCAAATACAATGGCCAATTGCACCGATTTGGAGCAGGTTTGGTTTATTGTTTCGCCGCAAAACCCATTCAAGAAAAACAAAAGTTTGCTGCACGAATTCGACCGACTGACGATGGTCGAAAAAGCCATTTCGGACAATTATAAACTAAAAGCCAGCGACGTTGAGTTTTCGATGCCCAAACCAAGTTATACGATTGATACATTAACGAAATTATCCGAACGCCACCCAAATCATGAGTTTAAGCTCATCATGGGTGAGGATAATTTGGTGCAGTTTGAAAACTGGAAAAACTACGACAAGATTCTGGAATATTACGAATTGTATGTTTATCCAAGACCAAATACGGCCGAGCATAATTTCAAAACTCACCCAAAGGTAAAATTTGTTGAGGCTCCATTGCTTGATATTTCAGCAACATTTATCCGAAACTCAATCAAGGCAGGAAAACCCATCCGCTATATGGTTTTGGATGTGGTCGATGAATATATCCGCTGGAAGAAGTTTTATTTATAGAAAGAAAATGTGGCACACTTCAACAGGTGTGCCACATTTATTTATCGCATTTACTGCATTCTTTATGAGTTTCTTTTCTTGATTTCTTCGTCAATTTCTTTTCGGTCTTTTTTAGTCGTAAAATAGAGAAGTACAAGGAAAAAAAGAGGAAAAAGAAAAGGTGTACCATGGAACTTTCCATTCCCTTCCGTTGCAGCATCAGCTCCGATATAATATCCAAAAGAAAAACATAGCAATATAAATACAAGAATAAATAAGGCCACAAGTAAATTGGAAGTGTTTTTATTCTTACGTTGCTTTTCAAGAAGCTGTTCATCGGTGAATGATGCGTATTTATTGATTTCCATAAATTATAAATAGGGTCGGTTGAGAAAATCTTATTTACTAATCTGCCCCGCTAAAACCTCAATTCCTTCCTTAAAGCTAACTGGTTCATAACCAAGTACTTCACGAGATTTTGAAAGGTCAAAGCCTGTTCTTGGTGGGCGTTTTGCTGGTTGTGAAAATGTTGTAGAATCAGCTTGTGAAATGAGCGATTTATCGAGTTTGAAATAATCGGCTGTCATGATTGCCATTTCGTAGGGTGTCAAGAAATCTTTTCCCGAAATATTGAAAATGCCTTCGGCTTCCTGTTCGGCAATCAAGGCACAACCTTTTGCTAAATCTTCGGCCAAGGTAGGTGTTCGCCACTGGTCAGTTACGACCTTAATGTTTTTTCCATCTTCCAATGACTTTTTCACCCACAAAATAATATTCGTGCGACTCATATCGTGAGCAATACCATATACCAAAACTGTGCGGGCAATTCCCCAACGGATATTACTATTCGTAACCAGTTTTTCGGCGGCGTATTTACTCCAACCATAAAAACTTATCGGATTTGCTTCTGCATCTTCTTTGTAAGGGCCAGATTTTCCATCGAAAATAAAATCAGTAGAAACATGGAGCAAGAAACAATCAATTTTTGAGCAAGCCTCAATTAAATATTCGACTGAACTTACATTCTGAGCCCAACAGGTATCTTTTTCACTCTCGCATTGGTCAACATTGGTCATGGCAGCGGTATGAATAATCACGTTTGGCTTAACGTTCCCCACAACTTCTTGCACTTGTTCTCGGCTTGTGATATCCATTGATAGGTATTCGTAGCCTTCAGAAAACGGCAAACGATTTTCGCCACGAGCAGTGGCAACGACTTGAAGGTCTTTTGTATTTAGCAGTAATTCAACGAGTTTTTGACCAAGTAAACCGTTTGAGCCTGTAATTAAAATTTTTTTCATTTTATATTTTTTTAAAACTCTCCACAACTTAAGAGAAGTCTAAATGGGATTATCGAAAGTCAATATTTATATCCGAATTGCTTAGTAATCTTCTTTTTACGCATTTTCTTGACCGTCATGCTCATTTTTATATCTTCTTTTGGGCGGTCGGCAGAGTCTCTTGGTTGTTTGGCAATTGTATCAATCAAATCAAGGTTATCAATGGCTTCGCCGAAAACTGTATAGGCATTATCAAGTCGAGGGGTTCCGCCCAAAATCATGTACTCGGCACGTTGCTGAGTTGTATAATTCATTCCATTGCGTTGTGCAACTTGCGTAATTTCTTCATCAGTCATTTTTTTGCCTTGCACAATATAAAATTGACATGCACTTGATTTTTTTTCGGGATTATTATCACGAGCGGCCGCTAAAGCACCTTTTTTATGGACACGATTAGACTTAAATTCAAACGGAATACGCTCCATATTTCCGCCACCACCACCGAGACGTTGATTAGCTTTAGCTGTTTTAGATTCTGGGTCGCCACCTTGAATCATAAAACCATCAATGATGCGGTGAAAGAGAAGGCTATCGTAGAATTTTTGCTCAACTAACTTTATAAAATTGGCTTTGTGAAGTGGAGTATCATCAAACAACACTAAATGTGTTGTACCATATTTGGTCTTTAAAGTAACTAAATAATCTTTTTTTGATTTCTTCTGAGCGAACGAAATAGTGCTGATTAGCAGTAAAGTATAAATAAAAAAGTGCTTCTTCATGCAGATAAAGGCTATGGATAAAGCACAAAAATACAATAAATATTTAAAGAGACTTCTGAGAACGAAAATCTTTTGATTGTAGGGTAAAATTAGTAGTGTTTAAACCAATACTAAATTAGAAGCGACGAATGCCATGAATTCGTCGCTCTTTAATATTTCTTTGAACCAAAATGTATAATTCTGTGGTTTTTTCGATACATCGTCGAGCAACTCATCGACCGTAACCCATTTATAGTCAGCTACTTCCTCGGAATTCGCCACAAACGAATCGTTGTAAGTTCCCACAAAAACATTGTCGATTTCATTTTCAACTAAACCATTCTCAAATTCGGCACGGTACTGAAATTTATAAAGAAACTCTAAATCTGTATCAAATCCCATTTCTTCGCCCAAACGGCGATGAGCAGCCGCACTGATTTCTTCGTTGGCGTTAGGATGTCCACAACAAGTGTTCGTCCATAAGTCGCCTGAATGGTATTTGTGTGAAGTTCGTTGATGAATCAACAACTCATTATTTTCATTGAATACCAAAATTGAAAAAGCACGGTGAAGCAAGCCTTGTTGGTGTACCCAAAGCTTTTCGCCAGTTCCGATTTCTACGTCTTGTTCGTTTACTACAATGATTTCAGTCATAAGCACCCCAAAAATGAATTGTTTACTTCTATAACTGCTCCAAAACAAAATTGTTTTATTCGGCACCTAATTTATCGACCAAACGATTGAAATCACTTACGAAATCATCGTAATATTGGCCTGTTCCTGGACCAGAAAATCCTGTGTGAATTTCACGCACTTGCCCTTTTTTATCAATGAAAATCGTAGTCGGAAAGCCCAAAACGTGGTTGAGCATTGGTAGTGTTTTTGAGGCTTCGGCTTTATCATTTGTTCCTGCCAGAAGCACTTCATATTCAATGCCAAAGCGTTCTTTTAAGCGTTTTATTTTTGGGTAAGCAAAGGCTGGGTCGGTGCTTTTTTCGTAGGCCAAACCTATAATTTCAACACCTTTTTGCTTGTTTTTAGCATACCACGGAGCTAAAAATTTACTTTCATCCATACAATTCGGACACCAAGAACCCATGATTTGCACTACTACTACTTTTCCTTTATAACGCTCATCAGTCAACGAAACTTTTTTTCCTTGCTCGTTTGGGAATGTAAAATCAATGGTTTTGTAGCCATCTTTCAAATAAGTGAGCGTTTTTTCATCAGGTAGTTTGGCGTTATCATCTTTTACGCCTTCCCAAGATTCAAAACTATTCAAACTCGACCAAAAACTTCCGCCTGTGAGTTTTCCACCGTCAATTTTGGCTTTAAATAAAAATAAGTGTGTACCATCAAAGCACGAAAGTTTCAATGAATCGCCGATGATATTGCCCGAAAGATAGCGATAATCGCCCGTTGTGGTTAAGAACGTTCCGCTTACTTCATTTCCTTTGGTCGAGAACAAACCAACCGAAACCGTAGAATCCTTTTTATCTTCTGAGCGGAAAAGTACACTATATTTTGGGGCTAAAAGTGTTTCTGGTTTATCGGTTTTGTTAGTAAAACGATAGGTTTTGCCAAATTCTGCCGTAAAATCTCCTTGTAAAAAGCTAAAATCCGAACGCATTTTTTTCCAGTAACCAGTCATTTTTTCACCTTCAACTTTTGCTACAATTTCGGCATCGAACAATTCGATTGGAATATGCAGCGAGTCATTTTTGATGAATGATTTATCCATTTTTAGTTTTTCTTCACCGTTCAGAATCGTTACGGCGTAAGCATCGCCCTCTTTCTGAATATCAAAATTAAAAGGTAATTCTCCGCCTTTTGTTGGAATTACCGCTCGCCACGTGCCGATTTTAGGCTCGTTAGAGGTTTTACAGGCATTTAAAGTGAAAAATAAGGCTACGATGAAGGGTAATTGGGTAAGTGTTTTCATAAGGTTTTCTTTGGTTCGATATACGTTGGCTGCATGAAGGATCCTGCCAGCGTTGATTTTTTTAGTACTTTTGCATTTCAACATTGTAAATATATAAAAAGTTTATGTCAGTTTATCACACGCCCGTAATGCTCAAAGAATGTCTCGAAGGTCTGAATATTAAACCCGATGGCATTTATGTAGATGTCACTTTCGGTGGTGGAGGACATTCGAGAGCGATTTTGGAGCAACTTACAACGGGTAAACTTTATGCCTTCGACCAAGATGCCGATGCCAAAGAACAAGCTAAACTGATAGAGAACAAAAACTTGATTTTTATCGAAGCTAACTTTCGTAATATCAAGCAATATTTACGTTTGTACGGCGTAAAAAAAGTAGATGGAATTTTGGCCGATTTAGGCATTTCTTCGCACCAAATAGACACGCCCGAGCGTGGTTTTTCGACTCGCTACGATGCCGAACTGGATATGCGTATGAATCAAAATGCACCAATTTCGGCCAAAAATATTGTCAATGAATATTCGATTGATGAATTACACAAGATTTTGGGAATGTATGGCGAAATAAAAAATGCTAAAACTGCCGCCCAAACGATTTATACGGCTCGACTCAACCGAAAAATCGAAACGATTAATGATTTGAAAGGAATTTTGCAGAAACTCGCTCCTCGTGGTAAAGAAAACAAATATTTTGCCCAAGTTTTTCAGGCCTTGCGTATCGTTGTGAATGAAGAAATGGCAGTTTTGGAAGACTTTTTGAAACAAACCCCCGAAGTGCTTGCTCCCGAAGGTCGTTTGGTGGTGATGTCGTATCATTCGCTCGAAGACCGTTTGGTGAAAAACTTTATTCGTAGCGGAAAATTTAGCGGAGAAGTAGAAAAAGATATTTTCGGGAATGATAAAAAACCACTCGAATCGGTTACGAGAAAAGCCGTAGAAGCCACACCTGAAGAAGTTGAGCGAAACCCACGTGCCAGAAGTGCAAAGTTGAGAATTGCTGAACCAATGCCCATAAAATAAATTTTTGATAAAATATCGCTTTTATTTCCACCTAATTTATAAATTTGTCTTGCTATTGAGCAAAAGCTCAATCAACGTGCTTTAATAATAAACCTATAACTCATTACTGGAATGGCAACGAATACTTTTCGGGACCGTCCTGAGCCTGTTACTATGGCCGCTCCCAAGCCGCCCCGCAAAACAGGCATCTTTGACCGCCTCAACACTTGGCTTACCAATCGCTTAGAACTTGGTGATGAACTTCCTACCGAAACCCTCCGACGAATCATCTGGTTGGGATTTTTGGGTATTTTCTACATTTATGTGCAGCATAGCTACGAAGGTTTTATCAAAAAAATCGACAAAGCTCGCAACGACATGGAAGAAAAACGTGCGGCCTATATCTCGCAAAAATCAAAGTATATGTTTGCCAGCAAGCAATCTGAGATAGCTAAAAAGCTAACTGATGATGGTTTAGAAGAAAACATTACTCCTCCCACAAAAATTGTTGTAAAATAATCAAAAGATTGACGAGTTACGATTGACGAGTTATGATTTAAAAACGTCATTTGATGATGTGTTTTTTATTCAAATTATTCGTCAATCGTCATTCATCAATCGTAAATCAAAAGCTCATGGCACCAAAACGCTCTATACGTGATGAAATCCAGTGGCGTGCTAAAGTCACTTTTGGAATAGTTTTCTTGATTGGCTCATTGGTAGCTGCTCAGATATTTGTGATTCAGGTTTTTCAGAAGAAAAAGTGGATAGGCAAAGTTGAGAAAGTACAACGCAAACCAATGGAAATCAAAGCTCAACGTGGTAATATTTTTGCTGCCGATGGGCGTAGTTTGTTGGCTACTTCTGTACCACGTTATCGGGTTGGTATTGACGTGACTCGTGCAAAACCTGAATACTTTAAGGCAAAAATCGACTCATTAAGTATGTCATTGTCGAATTTCTTTCAAGACCGTTCGGCGGCTGAGTACAAAGAGTTGATTTCAAATGCTCGAAAAGAGAAGAAACTGATTTTTGTTGCTCTGGGAAATCGTTTGGTTGATTATCAAGAACGTCAGAGAATTAAAAAGTTTCATTTTTTCAAGGAAGGGCCAATGAAAGGTGGCGGAAAATTTGAGCAATTGGAGCGTCGGGTGATGCCTTTTGATGATATGGCTTTGCGTTCGATTGGAAAGCTCGACCGCAACACCCAAACCAAAGGAGACTTTGGAATTGAGTTTAGTTTCAATAATTATTTGGCTGGCCGAAATGGCGTTGGATTTTTTCAGCGTTTGGCTGGTGGAGTTTGGAAGCCCGTGAGCGATTCGCCAGAAGTTCGCCCCGAAGCTGGTTTAGATGTCGTTACGACCATTGATGTAAATTATCAAGATATTGTTGAAAGTGCCTTACGTAACCAAGTTATCAGTACCAATGCCAAATACGGTTCGGCCATCGTGATGGAAATTGCTACGGGAGAAATCAAGGCAATTACCAACTTGTCTCGTCGTGGTGGTTCGGATTCGACCAAGAAATTTTATTTAGAAGATTTCAACTATGCCGTTCGTGGTGGAACCGACCCTGGTTCGACTTTCAAACTCGCAACAATGGTAGCGTTGCTCGAAAAAGCAAAACTTGATTTAGATGATAATGCGGGTTTCTGCGATGGGAGCATCATGCACAACAAAACCGAAATGACTTGCTCAGAAGAACACGGAAATCAGACAGTTAGACAGGTTTTTGAGCATTCTTGCAATATTGGCATCTATAATTTGGTCAAAAACCACTTTGGTTTTAACAATGCTGATAATTTTGTTTCTTACCTAACTCGCTTTAAACTCGACCAGCCCGTAGGTTTTCAGCTAAAAGGAGAAACCGAACCGATTATCAAAAATCGTAAAAGTTCGACTTTCAGTAATACAACTATTCCGTGGATGTCGATAGGCTACGAAACTCGTCTTACGCCGCTGCAAATGCTTACTTTCTATAACGCTATTGCTAATAATGGGCATTGGGTACAGCCGTTGATAGTTAAAGAAGTACGTGAAGCCGACCGTATTATCGAAAAATTTGAAGCTAACCAAGACCCAACGCCAATCTGCTCAGAACGCACAGCAAAACTTGCCCAAGAAATGATGAAAGGTGTAGTAGAAAACGGTACGGCTCAGAATATCAACACTGGTTTTTGTAAAGTAGCAGGAAAAACAGGAACTTCTCGTAAGCGTGAAAATGGTTACGTGAAAAACCAATATTATACGGCATTTATTGGCTTTTTTCCAGCCGATAATCCAAAGTATAGTTGTGCAGTAATCATTGATGAGCCGCAAGGTGTAAATCTTTATGCCCGTGATGTGGCTGCACCAGTTTTTAGAACCATTGCCGATAAGATTTTTGCGTATGATGTAGCTCTGCATCCTGCCAAAAATAAACCATCGAATATTCAGAAAATCGAAATGCAAGAACAAGCTGGTTATGCTGAAGATTTTCGTACGGTTGGAGAAGAATTGGGCTTACAAAATGCTCCAAGTAGTGCAGGTTGGGTAAAAGCATCGAAAAATGGCAACACGATTACGTGGAAAAAAGTCAATGATGATAGCAAAGATTTACCAAATGTAGGTGGAATGACTCTGCGAGATGCCATGCACATTCTTGAAAACAAAGGTTTCAGAGTTCGCTATTCGGGACTTGGAAAAGTAGCCGAATTTGCTATTGTACAGCCAAAAGTAGTAGCTTTGGTTTTGAAATAAGTTGTACGACAATTTTCTAAATTGTCATTGTGTTGATAACAAGTGATAAAGAAAACATCATTAGTCTTAGCTTTTTCATGCCTTCTAATTTGGCTCGGATATTTCACGCCACGCCAATCGTTTGGGCAATTAATTAGCTTATTTTCAGTACTTTTTGTTGTATATTTTTTCTTGGTAAAAACATTCAAAAACGCTCGTGAAGTAATCTTCTTGGGCGTTTTTTTTCGTTTGCTTTTGTTGTTTGCAGTTCCTGCTTTATCCGATGATTTTTACCGCTTTGTGTGGGATGGTCGTTTGCTTTTCAATGGTATAAATCCTTACACGATTTTACCTAAGGACTTCATTCAAACTGTTGATTTTCAAAGAATTATCGCAGACAAATCGATTTTTGAAAAACTAAATTCTCCAAATTATTACACGGTTTATCCGCCGCTCAACCAGCTCTTTTTTGCCGCTTCGGCCGCTTTATCACAAGGAAGTTTATTTGGAAATGTGATTGCTTTGAGAATATTTATTCTTTTGGCAGAGGTGGGAGTTTTAGTTTCCCCTCCTTTTTTCAAGGAGGGGTGTCCTGACAAAGTCGGACGGGGTGGTTTTGGGCCTATTGATGCTTTAAAAAATGCACACTTGGAACAGACCACCCCGTCAAAATTCGACTTCGTCAGAATTTTGCCACCGAAGCGTCGGTCGCCCCTCCTTCAAAAGGAGGGGAAACTAAAAATAGAATCATGTAACCCTGTCAAAAGGATGGCTTTATACGCCTTCAACCCCTTAATCATCATCGAACTAACAGGTAATTTGCACTTTGAAGGAGTAGTAATGTGCTTTTTGGTTTTGGCTTTTTATGTGGGAGTAAAGAACCGAAAATCGTTAGTGTTCAGTAGCTTTTTGTTTGCATGTGCGGTCTGTGTAAAGATGTTGCCACTTATTTTTATTCCTTTGATTATCAGACAATTGGGTTGGGAAAAAGGAGTTACTTATGCCGTTTTGGTTGGAATATTTACTACATTGTTTTTTCTGCCATTTCTCGACCGAATGCTTATCGAAAAACTCTTTTCGAGTGTAAATCTTTACTTTCAAAAGTTTGAGTTTAATGCCAGCATTTATTATTTAGTACGTGCCGTTGGCTTCAAGATTTTCGGCTATAATATTATCGGAACGGCGGGGAAAATCATGGCATTTTTGACATTTTCAGGAGTGCTTCTCATTTCGTGGAAATGCAAAAACCTGTTTGTAGGAGCGTTGGCTATTCTGACGCTTTATTTCGCAATGGCAACCACCGTTCATCCGTGGTATGTAACCAATCTTTTGGTGATTGCCATTTTTACGAGTTTCCGTTATCCAATTGTCTGGTCATATACTATTTTTCTCAGCTATGCCACTTATCAGACCAATCTCTATCGAGAAAACCTTTGGTTGGTTACACTTGAATATTTATTGGTTTTCGGAATGTTGATTTATGAATTAAGAAATAACTTCGGTATAAATCAAAAATGATATTTTTTATTCAATCAATCTATCATTCAAAATTGGATTTTATCTTCTGAATAATTTTTTCAGCATGAACTCTTGAATTCTCTATGAATAGACTGTGGGTATTCATTCCGCCACAAATTACGCCTGCGAGATAAATATTTGGCAGATTTGTCTCCATGCTGTGTTCGTCGTATTGCGGTTTCATAATTTCATCGGCTGAAAGATGAATGCCTATTTTTCTTAAAAAATCAAGATTGGGTTGGTAGCCAGTCATCGAAATCACCCAATCGTTTTCAACTGTAACCAAACCTTCAGGAGTTTTTACGATAACCGAATCTTCGGTAATTTCTTCTACTTCCGAATTGAAATAAGCCTTTATCGAACCTTCCTTAATTCGATTTTCAATATCGGGTTTTGCCCAATATTTTACTCGTTCTCCCACCCCCTCGCCTCTAATAACCATCGTTACATCGGCACCTTTTCGCCAAGTTTCGAGAGCTGCATCAACCGCCGAATTGTTTGCTCCAACTACCAATACCTTCTGAAAAGCATAAAAATGTGGTTCTGTATAATAGTGCGTTACTTTTGGCAATTCTTCGCCTTTTACGCCCATTTTATGTGGGATGTCATAAAAACCCGATGCAATCACTACGTGCGTAGCTTCATACGTTTTCTTGCGAGTTTGCACTAAATAGTTTTCATCCGATTTTGTCACTTCCGAAACTTCTTCAAACAACCGAACATTGAGTTTTCGATGAATCGCTACTCGACGGTAATACTCGAGTGCTTCACTACGAGTTGGTTTCGCATTGTTTGATACAAAAGGCACATCGCCAATTTCCAACCGTTCCGATGTACTGAAAAAGGTCATATTTGCTGGATAATTATAAAGCGAATTGACCAAACATCCTTTCTCCAGAATCAAATAATTTAAACCCGCTTTTTGGGCTTCAAGTCCGCACGCAAGGCCAATCGGCCCGCCACCAATAATAATAATGTCGTATTTTTGAGTATTCATTAGTCAAAATTAATATCTATTGTCTCGTGTCTCAGGGCTTTTGTCTGTTAAGAAACAACAAAGTTTTCACTAAAATTCGTTCTTTTTGCTAAAACTATGCTAATTTTGAAAGTAGTTTCGTTAAAGAAAATCAGGAAGCAACATTTTTGAATCAATTACTTATTTCTATGAGGTTATTTTTTGCCTTGTTGCTCAGTTTGTTTGTTCGGATTGCTGTTGCACAAGATGTAAATTTTGTAAAAGTCTATCATCCTTTGATCAATAAAGCTGAATTATTGGTGGTTGATGCCAATTATAAAGCGGCTCTCGAAAACTACCAACAAGCTTTTGCGGCAGTACCACGTGGCTTTATGAAAGATTATTTCAATGCCGCAGTTTGTGCTACATATTTGGGCGATGCCACCAATACTTACAAATATTTACTTGAAGTGGCAGGAAAAGGTATAAGTCTTGATTTTATTAAAGATGAAACCGCTTTTATGGGTATTCAGCAAGACCCAAATTGGCGTAATTTTGAGAAAGAATATTTGGCAAAAAAGCGTGAATTTGACCAGAAAATCAACAAAGGATTAAAAGATAAATTGGCGAAAATAGTTGAGCGTGACCAGTGGTTTAGGGTACGAGGGGCAGAGGCTTTTGCCGATACTATTGTGAAAATTGACCGCCAAAATGCAACCGAACTTGATTATATTTTTGATAGATATGGCTTTCCAGGAGAAGATGCGATTGGCTGTGGCGATGGTGGAATGCCGATAATTCAATATCCATTCTATACCGTTATTCGTCGTCAAACGCCTGAAAATCAGACAATTAATTTTTCTAATTATTTGATGGCAGCCGTAAGAAATGGCAAAACTTCTCCGCATTCGGCTACGCACATCATGGCAACAATCAATGGTAATGATGTGTTTTTTGCCCGACACGTATTCAAAATTTTAACTGATGAATCGCTCGCAATGCAGGGAAAACCCTTTGCAGTGAAGCTAAATAAGTGGGTTTTTAGGCAAATTGATAAGGTTGATGAACAAAGAATCAACGAAATGCGTTTGCAAAATGGGATGGAGACGCTAGAAGAATATCGAAAAAAGATCCTTTTTTCGGTCAATGACAATCGTTTTTTGTTTCCTTATCGTTCATATATCGGAATGTGGTCAGTTAATGACCCAAATATCGCCGCCGATTATCTGGAAGGAACGGTGGTTTTGGAGTAAAGTTTAGTAAAGAGAAACTTCTCCCTCCTTGAAAAAAGGAGGAGAAGTAAAAAAAAATATTATATTTTTCATAATTAAAAAACTGATTTAGGCTAAAACCAAATCAAACAAATCAACGTCAACTAATGGCAATTTTAACAATGATTGGTCAGCTTTTGCTGGCATTGACTATTTTGGTCGGATTACACGAATTTGGACACTTTATTTTTGCTCGTATTTTCGGTATTAGAGTTAATAAATTTTATATTTTCTTCGATTTCCTTTTTCCATTGCCCAATGTATTAAACTTTGCCTTGTGGAAAAAGAAAAGTGGTGATACTGAATACGGTTTAGGTTGGTTTCCGTTGGGTGGCTATGTGGACATTGCGGGAATGGTTGATGAAACCAAAGACGCTTCGCAGCTTGCGGCTGTGCCTGAACCTTACGAGTTTCGCTCAAAACCAGCTTGGCAACGCCTTTTTGTAATGTTAGGTGGAATTATTGTGAATATTATCCTTGGAGTCTTGATTTTCTGGGGCGTAAAATACTATTGGGGTGAAGAATATTATTCGAAAGCAGAAGTAAACAAATTGGGCTATTATGCACACCCGTTAGCACAAGAAATTGGATTGAAAACTGGCGATAAAATTATCAAAGTAAATGGTGAAGATTATGAATCTTCGGGCGATGTGCGTGCGGCATTGATGCAAGAAAATACCAACTTTACGATTGAGCGTAATGGTGAAGTAAAAGAGATTCCAGTACCAAACGATTTGATTGATAAAGTAGCCAGCAAAGTACCTTTCATGGAGCCAATTTTGCCTTTCAAAGTGGGTAAAATTGCTGATGGAATGCCCGCTGGAGCGGCAGGTTTGAAAGAAGGTGATAAAATTGTAAAAATTGATAGCACTCCGATTGTTTGTTTCCAAGATTTTCAAGCGGCAATCAAGAAACAAGCTGGCAAAAAAGTTGAGCTGACCGTTGAGCGTGGAAACCAAACTGTCAAAATAAATCCAACAGTAACTGAAGAAGGAACAATTGGTTTTACTTCAGAAATGACCCTTACTTCAAGCAAACGCACACTTTCGTTTGGTGAGTCATTCATCACAGGAGCGAAAGATGCACTTTCGGTGATTCCGAATCAAATTCAAGGATTTGGTAGAATCTTCAAAGGACATATTTCGGCAGGAAATGCCGTAAGTGGCCCAGTTGGTTTGGCTCAAATGTATGGTAAGTCATGGGATTGGGAAAGGTTTTGGGGTTTAACTGGTTTATTATCAATGGGTTTGGCCTTTATGAATGCCTTGCCGATTCCTGCCCTCGACGGTGGACACGTTTTAGTATTACTTTACGAAATGATTACACGCCGCAAGCCATCAGAAAAATTCATGGAACGCACCCAACAAGTAGGTACATTCATCTTATTGACGTTGATGGTGCTTGTTTTGTTTAATGATACTTTTAAGGCTTTGTTTAAATAGCCCCCCCTGCCCCCGATGGGGGAGTTATTATACGATTTTCTAAAATGATAAAGATATTTTTGGCATTTTTTGCTTTGACAAACCTACTTTCCGTTAGGAAAGTAGAAAAAGCTCCCCCATCGGGGCGGTTCGACGTTTCGATGGGGGGGGCTGCTCACGCCTTTCATACTTCTTTGACCGAAATTCAGTATAACGCCAAAGAGAAATCCTTGGAGATAAGTATCCGAATGTTTACTGATGATTTAGAAACTGCCTTGACAAAAGCCAATAATGGGCAGAAGGTTATGGTAGGAGGGAAGAATGATAATAGCGATGCCATCTTGAATAAATACGTGCAGCAGCACTTTGCTATCTTGGTTTCGCAAAAGCAAAAAAGAGCGATGACTGTCTTGGGAAAAGAAACCGAAGGTGATGCTACTTGGGTTTATGTAGAAATACCTAATGCACAGGATTTTAAAGGAAATATCCTCTACAATAACATTATGCAGGAGCTTTTTGATGACCAAACTAATCTCGTAAATTTCCTTCAACCAAATGGGAAGAAAACGTATGTTTTCAATGCAAAAACCAAAATTGCTGAGATTGAATAGCAATCATGTAAAAATATAAAGTTTTAGTAGAAAAAATCACAGAACAGTATGCCTGCATACTGTTTTTTTGTTACTTTTGTGTAGGTTCGAAGCAAAAAACACCAATGAAAAAGGAAAAAACGATAGATTTCTACATAAAATGGGCGTGGCATTCAATTTCAAGAATGTACAATGCCTATGCGAATCCCAACGATATGACGATGGCGATTGGCTATGTGTTGCTAAATATTGACTCAGAAAAAGGTACACCTGCCACAAAAATTGGTCCTTCGATTGGAATGGAGCCCCGAAGCCTAACCAGAATGCTAAAAACGTTGGAAGAAAAGGGCTGGATTTACCGTGAAATTGACCCCGATGATAAGCGTTTTGTAAGAGTATTTTTAACCGAAGAAGGCCGCAAAAAGAGAAATTTTTCTCGTGAAGGAGTAATCATTTTCAATAAAATGATTCAAGAGCAAATTCCTGCTGAGAAATTGGCCGTTTTTTTTGAGGTAATTAAAGAAATTAATCGAATTGTTGATGAAGAAAATAGCAAAACAAAAGAAAACCTAATCTTAGAAAACGAAATACTACTCAAGTAGGTAGTATTACAATTATTGTAGTTTTGATAACATGGGTTCCAAAATTTTTTATCAATATAAGCAAGGTATTTGCTCTTTATTTGGTAAAGAAGGTGGATTTACTCTAAAATAATATTTAAAAAACTCTAAACTTCAGACTCTGAATTTGTTGTTACAATGTCATCAAAATATAAGAGACAGAGCATTACCCTGTCTCTACTACTGACAAACTATATTTTTCTCCTCAAAACATCGTATCAAACAACAAATAACTATTCAAGGCGATAATGATAATTGTAACTACCCAAGCTGTGTATTTTACATAGGCAGGATTTACAAATTCGCCCATTTTTAGTTTATCGGATGTGAACATTACCAAAGGGACAACAGCAAAACTCAACTGCAAAGATAATATCACTTGGCTTAGTACGAGTAGGTCGGAAGTGCCTTTGTCTCCGTAAATAATTGCTACGATCAAAGCTGGCACGATGGCTAAAAGTCGAGTAATCAATCGTCGAAGCCACGGTTTTAGTTGAATATTTAAGAAACCCTCCATCACGATTTGCCCAGCAAGAGTACCTGTGAGTGTCGAGTTTTGTCCAGCCGCTAACAGGGCAACAGCAAAGAAAAGCCCTGCCAATTTTACACCCAAAATTGGGTCGAGCAACATATAAGCATCGGTAATATCGGCTACCTCTTTGTTTCCTGTGAAGTGAAAAGTTGCGGCGGCCATAATCAAAATAGCGGCATTGATAAAGAATGCAATAAACAACGAAGCCGTAGAATCAATAGTTGCATATTTAATAGCACTTTTCTTGGCGGCGTGTGTGTTTTCTATCTTGCGGGTTTGAATAATGCTCGAATGTAAATACAAATTATGAGGCATCACGGTAGCTCCCAAAATCCCGATGGCAATGTAGAGCATTTCGGGGTTGGTCACAATCTGGCTACTCGGAATCAAACCTTTTGTAACTGCTACAAAATCGGGTTGAGATGCCAAAATTTCGTAGCCAAAGCATAGTAAAATTATCAAAATCAACCCTCCAACAATTACTTCAATGATGCGGAAACCTTTGTTTTGGAGGAATAATATAAAAATTACGTCGATGGCCGTTATCAGAATTCCGTAAGTTAATGGAATACTAAAGAGCAAATTAAGAGCAACTGCCGCTCCGATGACCTCGGCCAAATCACAGGCGGCAATGGCAACCTCGGCCAAAATCCACAAAATAAATGATACTGGTTTTGAGTAAGAATCTCGACAAGCCTGTGCCAAATCTCTACCCGTGGCAATGCCCAGTTTGAGCGATAAATGCTGCAAAAGCATCGCAAAAAGATTAGAAATTAGAATAACTGAGAGTAGCGTATAGCCAAATTTTGCACCTCCAGCAATATCGGTTGCCCAGTTGCCAGGGTCCATATAGCCAACGGCAACCATCAATCCGGGGCCAATAAAAGCTGACATTTTTTTCCAAAAACTTCCTTTTGTATGAACCGTAATGCTTCCGTGAACTTCTGGTAGTGAAAGACTACTCGTCGTCGAACGCCATGCTTTATTTTTTATGTCAATGTTTTTTTCCATTTGCTGTAAATCCAAAAATTTCAATACAAACATAAAACAAAAAGTTTGTCAATCAAAATATATTTTTAGGTTAGTCTAAAATTTTGTTTGATTAGGCTAAAAATGTACTTTTGTTTAGTGGTTGGCTATTGGCTTTTAGCTTATGGCTATTTTCTTTAACTATCGTCTATCGACTGTGGACAATCAACTTATCTCTTTTACCGAAGAAAATTATTTAAAAATCATCTATTTACTTACCGAACGATACAACGGTAATGAGGTGAGTACCAATCAGTTGGCTGAACACACGCAGACCAAAGCGGCTTCGGTGTCGGATATGCTACGCAAATTGGCCGAGAAAAATTATATAAATTATCGTAAGTATCAGGGTGTTACGCTCACCGAAGCAGGCGAGCAAATTGCTTTGGGGGTGATTAGAAAACACCGTCTGTGGGAAGTTTTTTTGGTAGAAAAACTGGGTTTTGGCTGGGACGAAATTCATGATATTGCCGAGCAACTCGAACATATTGACTCGAAAGAATTGACCAAACGTTTAGATGATTTCTTGGAAAATCCAAAATTTGACCCCCATGGAGACCCAATTCCTGATGCAAAGGGCAAAATGCCTTCGGTGAGTTATCTGAAACTTTCAGAGATTCCGCTCAATCAATCGGTGGTTATGATGGGAGTTTCTGTGCATTCACCTGCTTTTCTGCAACACCTTGATAAACAACAGATTACGCTCGGGTGCGACCTAAAAGTTTTGGAAATAAGTGATTTTGATAAATCGTATGGTTTGCTTCTGAACAATGACATAAGACTTTTTGTGAGTAATGAAGTAGCGAGAAATTTATTGGTGCAAGTGCAGAATTCTTGACAGTGAGTGTTAATACTTCTTAATAAAGCCATTAGAAAATCTACAATGCGTACCTTTGCATTATTAATTAAAAATTATCTAATTCCCCTTTAGGGGTTAGGGGTATGAATATTCTCGATAAATATTTAATCAAACGTTTTCTGAAAACATACTTTTTTGCGGTTTTGGTCATCGTGCTTATCATCATGGTGATTGACTTCGTAGAAAAAAACGATGACTTTATTCAGAAAAATGCTCCGATGCGAGCTATTTTGCTTTCATATTATGCCAATCTTGCCCCATATTGGGCAAACTATATCAGTCCGTTGATGATTTTTATCTCAACGGTTTTCTTCACAGCCCAGATGGCCGCCCACACCGAAATCGTAGCCATTTTGAGTAGTGGCACGAGTTTTCGCAGATTGATGCTTCCATATTTTGTGGCTTCTTCGATGGTAGCAATTTTATCGTTTGTGATGGTTGGTTGGATTTTGCCAAAAGCCAATAAAGTCAGGCTGGGGTTTGAGGCTACGTACATCAACGATAAATTTTACTTCTCCGACCGAGATTTTCATACGGCCGTTGCTCCGAATACCTACGCCTACATGTCGAGCTATAATAACGAAACCAAAACTGGCTATGATTTTACGCTCGAAAAAATCGCTGATAATAAGCTAATTGAAAAACTTTCGGCTAAACGAATCGAGTGGAATGACAGCACCAAACGCTGGAAAATTTCTGACTATAAGATTCGCACGTTGGGCATCATGAAAGATAAACTCATTTATAATACGGCAACAAAAGATACGGTTATTAATCTTTCACCGAGTGATTTTGAGAGCGACCGCAACGTTTATGAAACCTTTACGATTCCAGAATTACGCCAACGAATTGAGCTAATTCGGAGTCGAGGAGCTGAGGGAATCGAATCTTTTGAAATTGAACTTTACCAACGAATCGTTACGCCTTTTGCCGTAATTATCTTGTCCTTAATGGGCTTGATTGTATCGGCACGAAAGGCTCGTGGTGGAGTTGGTTTTCAGATTGCCATCGGGTTTGTGCTGGCATTTGTTTATATTTTATTCTTCATCATGTCGAAAGGCATTGCCGAATCGGGCAATATGCCAGCAATGTTGGCCGTTTGGCTACCCAATATTGTTTTTTCTTGCATCGGTACGATTATGTATTTTACCGTTCCTCGATAATTTTGAATGAGTGCATGAATGAATGACAGAATAAATATTACTGAAAATCAAAACATTCTATCATTCAATCACTCAAAATTAGTTTTATTTGAATAGTACAATAATTTTAAATATTATTCGAGATTTCACATTAATAAGTCCTATTTTTGCGTAAAATTTTGTTGTGTTTCTGAAGAAAACTTCAAAAAAGCTGAATTTCAGAAGCTGAATCTTCAAAAATTCTTAATTCTTAATTTATAATTCTTAATTTTCTGGCTTTGCCAGTTTGGGCTTATGAAAGTTGTTTTGGCATACAGTGGAGGTTTGGATACCTCTTTTTGTGTAAAATATTTGACCGAAGAATTAGGTCATGAAGTTCACTCAGTATTAGTTGATACGGGCGGATTTACGGAAGCAGAAATGAAGGATATTGAAACCAAAGCCTACGAATTGGGAGTAAAAAACCACTACACGGCTCGTATGGTTGATGAATATTACCAAAAATGTATTCGTTATTTGGTTTATGGCAATATCCTAAAAAATAATACTTATCCACTTTCGGTGAGTGCCGAGCGTATGTTTCAGGCAGTTGCGGTGGCTGAATATGCTAAGCAAATCGGTGCCGAAGCCGTAGCTCACGGAAGTACAGGTGCAGGAAACGACCAAGTGCGTTTCGATATGGTTTTCAGAATCGTATTGCCAAATGCACAAATCATTACGCCGATTAGAGATTTGAAATTATCTCGTGAGGCTGAAATTGAATTCTTGAAGTCGAAAGGTGTGGTGCGTGAGTGGCACAAAGCGGCTTACTCAATCAATAAAGGTTTGTGGGGAACTTCGGTTGGTGGTCGTGAAACACTAAATTCGTATGAATTTTTACCAGAAAGTGCCTTCCCAACACAAGTAACTAAAACCGCAACCGAAGAAATCTCTCTACAATTTGTAAATGGAGAATTGAAAGGTGTAGCTGGTGAAAGTTTTGAAAACCCAGTTGATGCTATTCGTAAATTATCAGAATTGGCTTCTCCTTACGGCATCGGGCGTGATATTCACGTAGGCGATACCATCATTGGTATCAAAGGACGTGTAGGTTTCGAGGCTGCCGCTCCATTGATTATCATTAAAGCTCACCATTTACTCGAAAAGCACGTACTATCGAAATGGCAACAATATTGGAAGCAAAACTTGGCTGAATGGTACGGAATGATGCTTCACGAAGGTCAATTCTTAGAGCCGTTGATGCGTGATATTGAGAAATTCTTAGAAAGTATGCAGTCGCACGTAAGTGGCGAAGTTCGTGTGCATTTAGCACCGTATAACTTCCAATTATTGGGTATTAAATCTGACTATGATTTGATGTCGCCAGTATTTGGTAGCTACGGCGAAATGAACAATGCTTGGAGCGGAGATGACGTAAGAGGTTTCTCGAAAATCATGTCGAACCAAGTGATGATTCACCAAAAAATCGCAGAATTGGCTGAGAATAAGTAAATAGTCCACTGTCGATGGACAATAGTAGGAAGTATAGTAAACGTTCTACAATAATATTTCAGAGTTATAAAATGGGCATACGTTTTTGGCGTATGCCTATTTTTTTAGTCTTTTGTATAAAAAATCAAGAAACTTGGCAAAGAATAGAATCAAAACACATAATACAGAAGCGTTTCGGGAAGAATATATAAAACCCGAAATCGCCCAAAAACAAATGCTAAAAGCAGATTTTGGGAAGTTTTTTCTTGTCAAGGTAGAAGATTTAATACGACTCATCAAACTACCTGTACCACCTTCACGAGCTACTACACACTCGTTTATTTATCTTACAGAAGGAGAAGCCAACATGACAATAGGTAGTCAATCTTACAAGATTTTCAAAGATGAATGTCTAATTGTTCCAGCGGGTCAAGTCTATTCTTTTGCCAAACACGACATCAACAAAGGGTTTCTTTGTAATTTTCATAACGATTTCATTATAGGCAAATTTGGTAAAAATGAACTGTTAAAAGAATTTGAGTTTCTGAATGTTTGGGGAAATCCAACAATTAAATTAGATGAACAAACCTCTGGTTTTGTTCGGATGCTTTTCGAGCGAATTTTTCGTGATTATTCACAAAATGGGCTGAACAATATCGAAATTATCCAATCTTATTTTATCGCATTACTCTGTGAAATCAATCGGGTGTATCAACCACTTTCAAACAGTCATCAAACCTCAGCTATATCTCTCATCAATAAATTCAAAGAATTACTCTTTATTCATATCAAAACCAAGCATTTAGTAAGCGATTACGCCGAGTTACTTAATATAAGTCCTAATCATTTGAATAAAATTGCTAAGACAATTACTGGAAAATCTCCGACCAAATGGATTGATGAAGCAATTGTATTGGAAGCGAAAGTATTGCTCTATCAAACCACGCTTTCTATCAGCGAAGTAGCCGCCGAAATTGGCATTTTCGACCAATCTTATTTTAGTCGACTTTTCAAAAAATATGAAGGAGTGAGTCCGTTGACTTTTAGGAAAATGATTGAAAAATCCTAAAATTAGATTTACTCGTCCTAACTATTCTGCCGATACAATACCGAACTTTGCAGCATCAAAACTAATGAAAAAGTATGTTTTCAAGTTCAATTTTCCTCGTATCGCTTCATTCGATACTCCGTTGGCTCGTGTTAGTCAGTTTGATTTTAGCCATTTTTAGGGCATATCGTGGTTTTACTCAACACACGATTTTTACAAAAACCGATAATTTAATTAGACACTGGACGGCGACCATTGCTCACATTCAGTTGGTGGTCGGTATGACGCTTTATATTCAAAATCCAGTCATCAAATATTTTTGGGCAAATTTCAAAGAAATGAGCCAGCAGTTAGAGGTTCTTTTCTTCGGAATCATCCATATTTTCTTGATGTTGGTAGCCATTGTCATTCTCACAATTGGCTCGGCAATGGCTAAACGCAAATCAACCGATAAAGAGAAGTTTAAAACTATGTTAGTGTGGTTTTCATTGGCTCTATTTATCATCTTTATAGCCATTCCGTGGCCTTTTTCACCACTTGCTAATCGTCCTTATATCCGAACATTCTGATTATGAACAACTATTTTTCTACCAATATCGGCCGCCTTCGTATCATTGGATTTTTTGAAGGAATTTCGTTACTGATTCTGATTTTTATCGCTATGCCCCTGAAATATTTCTATGGAAACCCCGCACTCGTAAAAATTGTGGGGCAGCTTCATGGTATTTTGTTTTTGCTCTTTGTTTTCAATACGCTAAGTGTGGGCGTAGAACAAAAATGGCGTTTTAAAGAAACTACTTGGAAAGTGCTGTTGGCGTGCGTTGTACCTTTCGGCACATTTTATATCGACAATAAGATTTTGAGTAAAATTCCAATGGAAGAAAAATAACATCGTACTATTTTTTACCACTGAGTTACTCTGAGTTTTTCACGGAGTTTCACATAGAAATCATAGTGAAACTCTGTGTCATTCACTCTGTGCTACTCCGTGGTAAAAAATTGATGATAAATCAATGACTCATGATTTCAACTACCGCTTTGCATTTCTCAAAATCGGCTTCATAAATTTCGTATTCGTTGGTAAGAGCAGCACTTGCCATGCTTACATCAGGTTTGCGGAAAATCATTTTGCTTTCTTGGATTCCTTTGCCTGTCATGTGTAGAGCATGAACACCAATATTTAGAAACTGCTGAGCATTTTGAGCAGAAACACCACTTCCAGCCATTATTTCGATGCGATTTTGAGATTTTTCTACCAATGTTTTCAGTAAATCAATTCCTTCGATGGCTGTATTTTTCTGTCCAGAAGTCAGAATTCGCTCGCAACCACAGTCGATAATATCTTCCAAGGCTTGAATGGGGTCGTTTGCTACATCAAACGCTCGGTGAAAAGTAACTTTGAGTGGAGCGGCTAAATTTACGAGTTCTGTGGTACGTTTTTTATCTACACTTCCATCGGGGTTCAGAATTCCAAAAACTACACCATCCGCACCCAGATTTTTGGCGGTCTGAATATCGACTTTCATTACCTCAAATTCGGCATCAGAATAGCAAAATTCTCCACCACGAGGGCGAATCATGACGTATATTTTGATAGTCAGATTTTGGCGAGCCAAACTTATCAAACCAGCCGAAGGTGTTGTGCCACCTTCAAACATTCCACCACACAACTCAACACGAACAGCACCTACTTTTTGGGCAGTTAGGCAAGATTCTAATGAAAAACTACAAATTTCGAGCATTCGACAGGATTAAAAAGATTTGTAAGATTATTGGATTTAGTTTTTATGGTGAAATAACATATTCGTAAATCGTAATTCGATTTATTCGTCATTCACTTTTACGCTGTTAATTCACGGAAAACATCTTCAATACCTTTTCCACCTTGTTTAAGTTCGGAAAGCGTGCCATTTGCCACGATTTTCCCTCGATTGATAATCACCACACGGTCGCAGATAGCTTCTACTTCCTGCATGATGTGTGTGCTGAAAATAACGGTTTTATTTCGACCAACTGATTTTATTAAATCTCTGATTTCCACCAACTGATTGGGGTCAAGACCCGTAGTTGGCTCATCCAAAATCAGCACATCAGGGTTATGAATCAAGGCTTGGGCAAGTCCTACACGCTGGCGATAGCCTTTCGATAGCTGTCCGATTTTCTTGTGTTTTTCTAAGCCCAGACCCACCATTTCTATGGTTTCGGCCACTTTTATTTGAAGTGTTTTGCCTGTTAAACCATAAAGCGAACCCGCAAATTCAAGAAACTCACGCACGTACATATCCAAGTACAAAGGATTATGCTCAGGCAAATATCCAATACTACTTTTGACTTGCATTGGCGAATTTTTCACATCAAAACCATTTACTTCGGCCGAGCCATCGGTGGCGGGTAAATAGCCAGTCAAGATTTTCATTGTTGTTGATTTTCCTGCACCGTTAGGACCAAGAAAGCCGACAATTTCGCCTTTGGCAACTTCAAAAGATATATCATCAACGGCACGCTGAGTGCCATACACTTTACTTAGATTCTGGATTTTTATTGACATTTTTTAGTCGATAGTCCACTGACAACAGTCAATAGGATTAAGATTTTTCTTTTATAACGCAAAAATAGGTTTTCTGATGAAAACTTTTCTGAAAAAATAGTCTTAATGATGGTTTTTGGTTAAATTTGATTGATTCAACCTTCTATCTAACATGAAAAAACTCCTCTTTTTGAGCTTATTCCTAAGCCTAACATTTGTATTTGCCCAAGAAAAACCCGTCAGAATGGGCATTGCGGGCATGACACACGACCACGTTTATCAGATTTTGAATAATCCCAATCGTGCGGGTGTAGAAATCATTGGTTTTGCTGAGCCAAATAAAGAATTGGCTCTAAGATTATTGAAAAAATATAATCTACCCGAAAGCCTTTTGTACGCCAGCCTCGACGAAATGCTCGAAAAAGCCAAACCCGAAGCCGTTTGTGATTTCAGAAGTATCATTGAGCATCTCGAAACGGTACAAAAATGTGCACCAAAAGGCGTTCATGTCATGGTTGAAAAGCCTTTGGCCGTGAATTTTGCACATGCTACACAAATGGCTGCTTTAGCAAAAAAGCACAATATTCAGCTCTTGACAAACTACGAAACCACGTGGTATGCAAGTAACCATCAAGCCTACGAAATGATTCATGGACAAAATACGATTGGCGATATTAGAAAAGTAGTAATTCATGACGGACACCGTGGCCCAAAAGAAATTGGTGTGAGTAAAGAGTTTTTGAGTTGGCTAACCGACCCTGTGAAAAATGGCGGTGGTGCAATCATTGATTTTGGTTGCTACGGAGCCGATATTATGGCGTGGTTGATGAAAGGAGAAAGGCCAAATTCGGTAACGGCAATCACACAAACTATCAAGCCCGAAACCTACCCAAATGTAGATGATGAAGCAACTATCGTAGTAACTTACCCAAAAGCACAGGGTATTTTTCAAGGCTCTTGGAACTGGCCTTTCGATAGAAAAGATATTGAAGTTTATGGTAAAACGGGCTATATTTTTGCCGATAAATCTGCCCAAACGACCGTCAGAAAAGGCGATAGAAATGCCTTACCCGAGGAGAAAATTGCAGTAAAACCACTCGAAACACCCATGAATGATGCGTTTACTTATTTTGCAGCAGTGGCTCGTGGTAAAGTGAAATCAGAAAATGATTTGGGTTCGCTGAAAATCAATATGGTGGCTATGGAAATTTTAGATGCGGCGGTGAAATCTTCAAAAACTGGGAAGACGGTTGTATTGAAGTAAGTATGCAATATTTATGATTAAATTTCTATCATGCTGTAAGCATTCGTTAACGTTGAACTTGTACACAATAACAGATGCTTTCAGCATGACAATTTTCTATAAACAGAAAGCCCATAGGAAACGATGGGTTTTCTGTTATATCTTAATTTCAGGAATTATGCTTTTGCTTCTTCGGTAGCAACTTCTTCAGTACTAGTTTCCTCTGCCGCAGGAACGAAAAGCTCAGGCATTGTAGCCGAAAGAATATTATACCAACTTACGATTTTCTTGATGTCGGAAGCGTAAACACGCTCACGGTCAAAATCTGGCATTACGGTTGCAAATAAATCAAAGATTTGATTGTTTGATGCTGTTTTGAAGTCAAATTCTACTTTTTCTCCGTGAAGTTCACGAGTTTTCAAGAAAATATCTCCGAGCGGAGTTGATTTGTTTGGGTCTTCAGTATAAATCGAAATGTCTTTCAAAACCGATACACGAGCATTTGAACTTACCATTTCTTTTTGTTTTTTCTCGTCAAGTGTTTCAACGATTACGCCACCACGCCCTGGCTTCAAAATTCTATACAAACCACTTTTTCCAGAAATGTGGGCAATATCTCTTAATAATTCCATTTGAAAAATATATTGTTTTTGTTTAGTCTATGGTCGACAGACGACTGTCAACAGAATATTTTATTTAGCTTTATTGTTTTTTCTTGATAGTGTAAATAGCTGACTCACTACTACTTATTCGTCAATCGTCATCGCAGCGGCGAACCGTTCGAGTCATTCGTAAATCTCATTTACAACGCTGCAAAAGTACAAATTATTTCGTAAAAGACAGATTCAACTCTTCGATTGCTTTCAATAATTCCTCACGACCCGTTCGTCGCTCTGACGACGTGATGAAATATTGAGGAACTTTCGTCCAACTCAAAAGCATGGTTTTCTTGAAAGACTCAACGTTTTGTTCAGCCGTCACGCTTCCAACTTTATCAGCTTTTGTGAAAATCAGATAAAAAGGCACATCTTTTTCGCCTAAAAAGTCGAGAAACTCTAAATCAACTCTTTGTGGCTCGTGGCGAATATCAATCAAGACAAAAACACACATGAGGTTTTCACGATTGACCAAATAATTACCAATCATTTCGCCCCACTTGTCTCGCTCGCCTTTTGGTGCTTTGGCAAAACCGTAGCCCGGTAAATCGACAATATACCATTTTTTATTTACTTCAAAATGGTTGATTAATTGTGTTTTCCCAGGGGTTTGAGAGGTTTTTGCTAAGTTTTTATTGCCCACCAACATATTTATCAACGAAGATTTACCTACATTTGAGCGGCCAATAAAGGCATATTCTGGTTTTTCGGGTGGCGGACATTTACGATAATCTGCCGCACTCGTGACAAATTTTGCTTCTATTAATTTTGTATTTTTCATATTACTAAAATATCATCTTTTTATTTCTTGTTCTTGCTCTGTAATAGGTTTGTAACTTGTCCTACGAAAATCAAAAAGGAGAAAGAATTTCGTACAAAGGTACTAATTTCTTTCTCCTTTTGATGATAAAGTTTGATTTGATAGTCTTTACGATGACTATCAAAAGTGTTTAATATTATTTTAAATACTATAACTTTTGACCCAATGTCGCAATTTTAGTGGTATCAATTTTTGCAAGAAACTTTTTTGCTAAATCATGCTTTGCATCTAAGGCTTCTTCTACTGTCTTATAGATTTTTTGGTCTTTATCTTTTACTATTGGTTGTTTATTTTTCATAACCGAAATTTATTTTTGTCCAATTATAAAACCATCATAATTTTTACCTCTCACAAAAGTTTCAAAATCCTCCTCTATAAAACCCCAAATTGAAAATTTATGTTCTACTTCTGCTAAATATTTCACAATTGCCATTTGATAAAGTCTTGTTCGGGATTTTGTACTTCCTTGAATCAAAACTTTTGCTTGTGAGTTTCTCTCGAAGAAATAAAGTAAAGCTCGAAAAACAGTAGCAAGAACTTTAGGCATATCTTGGTTATTACTAACCGATAAGTCACTTGCTGCACCATCTGGCAAAATATCAACTAACGCAAGATTATAGAGTGCTATCTGAGCATCAAGCAACCGAAATTCGACCAGTTTTTTTACAGTCTTAGTATCGCTTATACTATCGAATTCAAAGACAAATCTATCATCAACTCTACTGAATGGGTAGCTTGGTTCATTCATGAAACTCAATAAATTTACTTTATCTCCAATTCAAAAGGCATTCTTGCCTGAACTTTATCCATGCTTTGAAGATTTTTCAACTGCTTAGCATACGGTGCAAAATCGCCTAAATATGCTTTTAATTTTGCATCTTCTTGGTCGTTGCCAAATTTTTCAACAATTGATTCAAAACTTGACTTTTTAATGGGTAAATATTTCACACGGTAGTCGCCATCTTTTAATTTAGCTTTTTTAGCAGCAATTCTGATAGCATCATCTACACCTCCTAAAATATCAACTAAGCCATTTGCTTTGGCTTGTGTTCCTGTCCAAACACGGCCGCTGGCGAGGGTTTTCAATTTCTCAACACTCATGTGACGGCCTTTGGCAGCTTTAGCGGTAAAGCTTTCGTAGCCTTTATTTACACTATTCTGAATCATATTTTTCTCGGCATCGGTCATTGTACGAGTTGCCGATGGGAAGTTGGCATATTTGTGTGAATTTACACCATCAAACGTAACGCCCAATTTCTCATTCATTAGTTTTTCTACGTTGAATAATACACCAAAAATACCAATTGAACCAGTCAGCGTTGTTGGTTGAGCTACAATCGTATCGCAACCCATAGCCATATAATAACCGCCCGAAGCAGCATAATCACCCATTGAAGCAATAACTGGTTTTACCTTCTTGGTCAATTCAACTTCTCTCCACATGACATCAGAAGCTAAGGCACTTCCACCACCCGAATTGATACGCAATACAATAGCTTTGATTTTTGAATCCTTGCGAGCTTTTTGTAATTCTTTTACGATGGTTTCCGAACCAATTGTTCCGTCTTGACTTTCGCCCGAAAGAATATCTCCTTCACCCACAATTACTGCAATTCGATTTGAGTTACTGCCCTCTTCTACCAATTTATCGGCTTTCAAATATTTATTTAAGCCAATGTATTCGATTTTTTTATCGGCACTGAAACCTAATTCGTGACGAAGAGCAGTCTCAAATTCATCCCAATAACCAGTATTTGTAATCAACTTGTACTTTACAGCATCAGTTGGTTCTTGAATCAAGGCATTATTCAGAATATTGTTCAATTCTTCCATCGGAATCTTGCGAGAAGCGGCAATATCTCCATAAAAGCTGTTGGCAATGTCAGAAATAAATGATTGTGTTTGCTCACGGTTAGCATCGCTCATTTTTGTCAAGAAGAATGGCTCAACTGCACTTTTATAATCTCCTACTCTGAAAATCTCAGGTTTTACACCGATTTTCTCAAACAAGCCTTTCATAAAAGAATACTCAGCACTCAAACCATTGAAATCTAAGCCTCCCGCTGGGTTTAGGTAACTTTTATCGGCAACCGAACAAAGGTAAATTGAACCTTCGGTCATGGTTTCGCCATAAGAATAGATAAATTTCTTTGATTTTTTGAAATCTAAAAGATATTCTCTCACCTCTTTCAAAGTTGCCATACCACCCATTGGATTTTCGGCTTTTAGGTAGATCCCTTTGATATTTGGGTCAATTTTAGCATTCGCTAACGCTTCTTTGATTTGTGGTAAACTCACTTGCCCCGGACTATTTCCGCCCGATAGGATTTCGGTAAATGGGTCATCTTCAGCAGTGTTTTCTCTGATAACTTGATTAAGGTCGAGTTTAAGAACAGAGTTTGATTCAACTTGGGTTTTTGTGTCTGAACTTGACATCAAGCTGCCAATTCCAATCAAAATGATAAAACTCAAAATCGTGAATAGAAAAATCCCGACGATAGTAGCGAAAACGTATTTCAAAAATTGTAACATATACGGCTTATAGTTTAGTTTTTTATATCTGAATACAAAAATATATGTATGTACAGAAAATTATCTTAGTTTTTGATAGATGGAGGATATGAGTTATGAGTTATGAATTATGAGTGCTGAGTTTAGACCCAAAGTAAGTTGAGTCAAAAATAACCGCACGGGCGGCCCCGTCAGAACTTTTTCAAGGCATCGGCAATTTTACGGTCGTTTGATAGACGAGGAACTTTATTTTGTCCGCCAAGTTTTCCTTCTGAACGCATATAGTCGATGAAGGCATTTTTTTGCAATGGTGTAATAACCAATTTCCGCAGAATGCTACCCACAATCAAATCATCGTAGTAAACATTTAACTCCGTCATTTTTTTATCTAAATCATTATTGAATTGCACAATGTCTCGTGGCGGAACGGCAAACTCAATGAGCCATTCGTGGTAAGGAAGTCCTTCATTGGGCGTAACCATCGGAGCAACCGTAAATTCTACAATCTCCACTTCGGGTTGGCGTTCACAAGCGTATTTCATGGCTTTTTCTACTTCTTCACCAATAACGTGTTCGCCGAAAGCCGAAATGTAATGTTTGATTCTTCCTGAAACAATCACACGATAAGGGTCGAGCGAAACAAACTTTACAGTATCGCCAATCGAATATCCCCAAAGGCCAGCATTATTATTGATAACGAGGGCGTAGTTTTTGCCAAGTTCTACTTGTTCGATACTCAAACGAGTTGGGTTTTCGTTGAAATATTCTTCGGCTGGAATAAATTCGTAGAAAATACCCGTATCAAGCAGCAGCAACATTCCTTCGTTGTTTTGCTTATCTTGGTAAGCAAAAAAGCCTTCGGACGCAGGAAAGAATTCAATAGAATCAACTTTTTTACCGATGGATTCAAAAAGTTTTGCTCGGTACGGCTCGAAATTTACACCACCGTAAACAAACAAGTCAAATTCGGGAAAAACATCTTTTATCTTTTTTCCAGTGCGAGCTTGAATTCTATCGAAATACATTTGCACCCACGGCGGAATTCCAGAAATCAAACTCATGGGTTGCTTGATGGTTTCATCAATGATTTTTTCGAGTTTAGTTTCCCAATCTTCTATGCAATTTGTTTCGTAAGATGGTAAGCGATTCGCCTGCAAATAGGCAGGAACATGATGCGTAGAAATTCCTGAAAGTCGGCCAGTCTTGATGCCCGCTTTTTCGGTCATTTCTGGGCTTCCCGATAAAAAAATGAGTTTATTATCTAAAAACTGCGATTTACCAGTTTCGTTGATATAATTGAGCAGGGCATTTCTGGCTGAATTGATGTGATTATGAATCGAATCTTTCGAGATAGGAATATACTTCGTTCCAGAAGTTGTACCCGAAGTTTTGGCAAAATAAAGCGGTTTTCCTGCCCAAAGAATATTTTCTTCGCCCTCAACCACTCGGTTTACATAAGGTTTTAGGTCTTCATAATCACGAACAGGAACAGCCTGTTTGAAGTCATCGTAAGAGCGAATATCATTGAAATGATGGTCACGACCGAAAACCGTTTGAGCAGCTTGGTTTACTAACTTTTCTCGCCATTCGGCTTGTACTTCTGCCGAGCGAGCCATCCACTTTTTCTGCTGTGCAACCACATAAGCTGCTATGGGTTTACTGAGTATCGAACGAACTCCCATTTATGTTTCTGTTCTTTGGTTAGATAATTTGCTATGGGGCAAAGATAATAGTTTTTTTTGTTTCGCTATTTATTGCGGGTTTTGGCGAGCAGAAAACCCATAATATTACGATAGCAAGTATTTTTTGAACTATATCAACAAAACGTTTTTTTCGAGCTAAATCCTTAGTTTTATGAGTAAATATGCTCAAAACACAAGTTTTTCATTGAAAAAGCGTCGTATTACCTCTCAAAGCAATCTAATAGACATTATACTTTTCTCTTTTTCAATACTTTTTCAACTTTTTAGAAATATTTTGTAAATAATAGTTGTAAATTTGCGGACAATTTAAAAAAAATTAACCCATAAAGCTCAAAATGGCTGGACTGTTTAACTTCCTCACGAGTGACATCGCGATTGACTTGGGTACGGCAAATACCCTCATTATCTACAAAGACCAAATCGTTGTAGATGAACCTTCTATTATTGCTTTAGACAAAATTACTGGAAAAGTGTTGGCGATAGGTCATAAAGCAATGCAAATGCACGAAAAAACCAATGAAAATATAAAAACTATTCGTCCACTCAAAGATGGTGTAATTGCTGACTTTACTGCCGCTGAATTAATGATTCGTGGTATGATTAAGATGATTGAGACGGGGCGTAGTTGGTTTTTCTCACCTTCTCACCGCATGGTTATCTGTATTCCATCAGGTATCACCGAGGTTGAGAAACGTGCCGTAAAAGATTCAGCCGAACACGCAGGTGCAAAAGAAGTTTACATGGTACACGAGCCAATTGCTGCAGCTATCGGTATTGGTATCGACATTGAGCAACCCAATGGCTCAATGATTGCTGACATCGGTGGTGGTACAACTGAGATTGCGGTTATTGCTCTTTCGGGCATCGTTTGTGAAGCGTCGGTTCGTATTGCAGGTGATTTATTTACGAGAGATATTGTTGATTATATGCGTCGTGAGCATAACTTGCTTATTGGCGAGCGTTCGGCAGAATTTATCAAGATTCAGGTTGGTGCGGCTTTACCAGATTTGGATAATCCACCAGCTGACATCGAGATTCGTGGTCGTGACTTAATGACGGGTATTCCGAAAGAAATCAAGGTAACTTACAGCGAAATTGCTTACGCTCTTGATAAATCAATTTCAAAAATTGAAGAAGCCATCATGCGTGCATTGGAGATGTCGCCACCAGAACTTTCGGCCGACATTTACGAAAATGGTATTTATCTGACAGGTGGTGGAGCATTGCTTCATGGCTTAGACAAACGTTTGGCTATTAAAACAAAACTTCCGATTCACGTAGCTGACGACCCACTCCGTGCGGTTGTGCGTGGAACAGGTGAGATTTTGAAAAATATCGAAAAATATAGAGCAGTTATAGTTCAGTAATTCATTAGTTCTGAATTCTGAGTTCTGAGTTCTGAGTAATTAAATATATCACTCAGGTTCTCTAAGTATAAATTACAAAAAGCAGTTGAATGGTTTCTACATTCAACTGCTTTCACTTTAATTGTGATTATGGCTTAGTTTAGACAACTCAGAACTCAGAACCCAGAACTCAGAACTTAAAAATATGTCGCAACTCTTCCGACTTATATTTCGCATACGAAATTTTCTTTTGTTTGCTATTCTCGAACTCGTCAGCTTTTGGTTGCTCGTCAAGAACAATCATTACTGGGATGTTTCGTTTTTTAATACTTCCAATTTCTACGCAGCCAAGACCCTCGAAAGCTCAAATTATGTAAAAAACTACATGAATCTTGGCAATGTAAACGACCAATTGATTGCTGAAAATGCTCAACTCAAAAAAGCAGTGTCGGCCATGCAATCGTTTAAGCAAAGAGAGGGAGATTATTATAAGGTTGATTCAGCCTTTGCACTCCGTTTCGAGTTTAAGGTGGCGAAGGTTGTCAATAATACAGTTGGTTTATCGAAAAACTACTTGACGATCGATAAAGGTACACTTGATGGCATTGAACCTGGAATGGGCGTAATTTGTCCGCAAGGAGTTGTTGGAACGGTGATGCAATGCTCTGAGCATTTCTCTCGTGTTTATTCGATTCTACACTCAGAGTCGAAGGTTTCGTCAGAAATCAAAAACTTGACGCTTCGTACTAAAAACGATAAAGCCTTAGGTATTGCCGAATGGGGTGGTCTGAATCCAAAAATCATTAATTTGAATACGATTGACCGCTTTAAGCCAATCAAACAGGGCGACTCGGTGGTTACTTCTGAGCAAAACGTAATTTATCCGTCGGGAACAATGATTGGTAAAATTCGTAAGCTAAGTGCCAAACAAGACCAAGCGTTTTTTGATATTGAAGTGGAGTTGGCAACTGACTTCCGCAATTTATCTTATGTTTACATAGTAAACAATAAGCTGAAAAAAGAACAAGATTTATTAGAGCAATCAACCACCGAAGAAAAGAAATGAATTCTCAGACGGTCATAAAATTAGTCCTTACATTCGTCATTTATTTAGTACTACAAATTGTGATTCTCCGCAATTTTGTGTTCTTCGATGTGGCGTTTTGCTTTGTTTATATTGCGTGTATTTTACTCTTACCTGATGAAGTTGATCCAATTTGGGTGATTTTGATAAGTTTTCTGATAGGTTTGTTAGTTGATATTTTCTACAATACCGCAGGTGTACACGCCTCCGCCAGTGTGATGATTGGGTATTTGAGAGGCTACATCATCAAGTTTTTATTCCCAACAAAAGGTGTTGAAAACGATATTACAATTTCGTTGAAAGATATGGGCGGTGAGCGTTTTGTAAGATACGTGGCTATTCTTACAATAATTCACCACTCAATGCTGTTTTTTGTAGAAGCAGGCGGTTTTCAGTTTTTCTTGATTACGGTTCTGAAAATCATTTGCAGCGTTATTTTTACTACGTTTTTGATTATCATTTTGCAATATGTGCGTGGAAATTAAGTTTCCATGCACAGTTTTCTACACTACTTCTAAAACATCACCTATTATTTTTTCGACACAATTTGGCAGATTTTGCTTTCTGTCCTACTTAAATTACAGCTACTTTACTTCGTTTGTTTGATTCGGATTTGTGAGATATTATGATGAAATTGACTAAAAGCTTTCCTTTCAGTAGTTACTACTATATTGTTGTTTGTTTGCTCGCTACAAGTGTTTTTTCGTGTCAGAATGTTGGCTCAAGTAAAAGCGAGAAAAAAGTGGATAGTGCTGCTCTAAAGAAAGAGGAAGCTCGTATTAGAAAAGAAATTAATGCAGATAAAAAAGCGGCTTTGATTGAACAAGTTATTCAGCAAAAATTAACTCAGGGTTTTAATGGAAATGTGCTGATTGCCCAAAAAGGTGTAATTGTGTATCAAAATGCCTTTGGTTTTGCTAATGACTCAGTTAAAAATAACCTACAATCGAAGTTTCAACTTGCTTCACTTTCAAAGACATTTACGGCAGTTGCGGTCATGAAATTGGCTGAACAAGGAAAACTCGGCCTTGATTACACTGTAAAAGATTATTACCCAAATTTTCCATACGATGGTATCACGATTCGTAGTTTGCTTTGCCACCGTTCGGGTTTGCCATTTTATCAATATACTTTTGATAAGATGGTTAGAGAAACCAAAGCTTACCCAACTAATCAGCAAATTATGGAATGGTTTGCAACCGTGCAGCCAACGCCAAGAATGTTTAATCAACCCGACCATTATTTTGGTTACAATAACACCAATTTTGCCATCTTAGCAGCGTTGGTTGAGAAAGTTACGGGCAAAGATTTTGATACATATATGCGAGAAAACATTTTTCGTCCGATTGGCATGAAAGATTCTTATATCGTAACTACCAAAAATGATTCTATCAATATCAATCGTACGATTGGGTATCAGTTTGGCAGAAAATTACCGAAAGATTATTATGATGATATTTCGGGTGATAAAGGAGTTTATTCGACCTTGGGTGATTTACTAAAATGGTATGAAGCTCTAAAAACTAATGCTATCATTAGCAAAGAATCTTTCCGTGAAATGATTATGCCTCGTAGTTTTGAGTTTCCAGGGCTGAGGAATTATGGCTACGGTTTCAGACTCTGGGTAAATGCCAAACAACAGACCGACTACGTGTATCATACGGGTTGGTGGAAAGGCTACAACACCATTATGTTTTTCGACCCTCGTGAAGATTTTGTGATAATTCTACTCAGTAATAAATATAACCGCTCGGTCTATAACATCAAGCAACTCATTGAAATTATGCAAGGTGGAAACTCTACCACAATGGAAGAGAGTATTTTGGATGAATAGCATAAAAAAACCTTTTTTAAAAGTGCCAGTGTTCAGAATACTGGCACTTTTTGTTTTTCTCTAATTTAACAAATCCTTTATCTCAAAATCAAAAGTGCGTATCTATATTTGTGGTGTCAACATCTATAAATCTTCCGCATGAAAAAAGTATTTATTTTAATTTATACGCTTGTCTCTTTAAATCTTTCAGCCCAAATCAAGAAAAAAGCCGTTTTTATCATTGTCGATGGTATTCCTGCCGATGTGATTGAAAAACTCAAAAAGCCACACCTTGATTCAATCGCCCAAGTGGGTGGTTACGCCCGTGCGTATGTGGGTGGCGAACGCAAAAGTTATTCCCAGACCCCGACGATTTCGGCCGTTGGCTACAATAGTTTACTGACTGGCACTTGGGTAAACAAGCACAACGTTTGGGACAACGACATCAAAGCACCGAATTATAATTATTGGACAATCTTTCGATTCTTCAAACAACAATACCCCGAAAAGAAAACCGCCGTATTTTCGACTTGGCTTGATAACAGAACCAAACTCGTAGGTGATGATTTACCACAAACTGGCAAACTCAAAACCGATTTCCATTTCGATGGTTTAGAACTCGATACCGCTCGCTACCCGCACGATAAACAAAGCAAATACATCAATTTGATTGATGAAGAAGTAACAGCCGCTGCGGCAAAATCTATTAGAACCGATGCCCCCGATTTGAGTTGGGTATATTTGGAATTTACGGACGATATGGGGCATAAACACGGCGATAGTCCAGAGTTTTATGCGGCTATCGAAACGATGGATAAACAAGTGGGAAAAATCTGGCAGGCTATCAAGTATCGCCAAGCAAATTTTAAAGAAGATTGGGTAATTTACATTACGACCGACCACGGTCGAGATGCCAAAACAGGCAAAGGTCATGGCGGACAATCGGACAGAGAGCGTGCTACTTGGATTGTAACAAATGCTCAAAACCTCAATCCATATTTTAAGCAAAATCAACCTGCCATTGTTGATATTATGCCTTCAATTGCATCGTTTATGCAGATTTCTTTGCCTCGTGAGCAACATTTCGAAATCGACGGAGTTCCATTAACTGGCAAAGTTTCAGCCATTTCGCCCGAAGCAAAATTAAAAGATGGTAGTATTGACCTAACTTGGAAAGCCATCGACAAAAAAGGAAAAGCAAAGATTTGGCTCGCCACTACCAATAATTTTGAAACTGGCGGAAAAGATACTTACCAATTAGTCAAACAAGTAGCCGTTGATGCCGAAAAAGCTACGATTGATGTCAGTAAATTGCCTTCGCAGTTTTATAAAATTGTCATTGAAATGCCCTATAATACCCTCAATCGTTGGATTGTTTTGGGGAAATAAATGAACATAGCTTATCCCGAATTTTATTATAAGAAGAGTTTATTGCCGTCAGTTTTAACTGACGGCAATAAATAGTATTTCCCCGAAAATCTACTTCGTAAAATACCGTTTCTTAAAAGCCAAAGGATTTTCTCCTGTCAGTTTTTTGAAAGTTCTGTTGAAATACGACATACTTTCAAAACCACAATCAAAGCAAGTTTCAGTTACGTTTTTATCAAGTAAAAGCAAATTTTTAGCCTGATTGACTCGGTAATGATTCAGGAATTCGGTGAACGTTACCTTCGTCATTTTCTTGAAATATCTACAAAAAGCCGCTTCGCTCAAATGACTCAAAGCAGCTACTTCCTGCAAATCTATTTTTCGCTGATAATTCTCATCAATAAACTGATACAAGCGTTTGATGCGTTCTTGGTCTTTCTTATTGTATTGATTTTCAACGGGTTGTTCGTGCAGCAACACATAATCTTGCGTAGTTGCCAAAAGCTGAAAAACACTCAATATCTCCAAAAACTGTCCGAAATAACTTAGTCCGTCGAGCAGTTTCATTCGTTCGCCAATCATTTTCTTTGTTTTTTTTCCGAAAGCAATTCCATACTGCGAGCGTTGAAAAAGTTGCTGAATAGCTGCCAATTCAGGAGTTTCGAGCATGGCATTTTGCAGGAAATCTTGTCGAACTTGCAGTACAACTTTTTCATAATCAGTTTTTACTAAATAGTCAAAATTGAGGTGCGGAATATTTGAGCCTATGAAAACTAAATCGCTACCCTCGAATCGAGAAATATGTTCGCCAACGTGCCGAGTACCGTCCGTTCCTTCGATAAAAACCAACTCAAATTCAGGGTGAAAATGCCAATAAAAAATCTGACCCAATCGTGGCCTAAAAACCCGAAATGAACTTTCGGAATCAATCGTAAACTCTTCTAAAACAATTTTCATTTTGCTGCACTTCAAAATACAAGTTAGGTGACACACTTCTATCAAATTTGCACATTTTTCGTAATTTGTCTATATAATTATCTACATAAAATCAATATTGTTCAAAAATTGGCAATTATAGGTTAAGAATAGTTTAATTTTAGCTGCTACATTTGTATCATTATTTTGATTAAAAATATAACTAAATAATGTCATATCAGCGAGTGAATAAATTCACCAGCTAAAGAAACAAAGGAACTGTGGCGATACTTTATGCGGACTTGAAGTCCACATTTACTAAAAAACTCCTTTGTTCTTTTAGTCGGTGATTTCAATCGCCGCAATAAATAATAGAAGTAATAATTACTCAATATCATTCACAAAAAAACATACGCTATGCAAATGACAATGGCAACCCCAACGATGATGCCCAATAAAAATCATACGGATAAACCTGGGAATCCTTCAACCGCTACCAGTAGCCAAATTAAACTTCGTACAAGCCTCAACAAAGGCGGCCCACTGCGAGTTTTGAGCGAAGAAGACTGGAATTTTTGGATAGGAAATGGTTACGTAATTATCAAAAATGCCGTACCACGAGAACAAGCTCTTCGCACAGCTGAATTTATTTGGGAGTTTGAAGAAAAAGACCCTAACGACCAAAGCACTTGGTACACTGCCCCACGTGCCGAAATGCAAATGAAGGAACTCACGGGTACGGGAATGGTGGAAGTGTATAACAACCAACACCTTTGGAATAACCGCCAGTCTCAACGAGTGTATGATGCTTTTGTAGATGTATGGGGAACCGAAAAACTATGGGTAACCATCGACCGTGCAAATTTGAACTTTCCGCTTCGCCCTGGGTTTGAATATAAAGGATTTATTCACTGGGACTATGACCCCGAAACAAAACCACAAAACGTACAAGGAGTATTGGCTTTAGCCGACCAAACCGACGAAAACATGGGCGGTTTTCAGTGTATTCCTGAGTTATTCCGCACGTATGATACTTGGAAATTAACCCAACCAGAAGACCGCAATCGTTTCAAACCCGATATTACAGGTTTTGAAGATAAATTGGTAAAAGTAAAACTCGAAGCTGGTGATTTATTGATTTTTAATAGCAGTCAACCGCACGGAATTCGTCCGAATAATTCGACTGACAAGGTGCGTATCGCCCAATATATTTCGATGATGCCAGCCGAAGAAGAAAACGATGATTTGCGTGACTGGCGAGTAAATTCTTGGAAAAACCGTATTTCTCCCGAAGGCTATGCGTTCCCAGGCGACCCTCGTAATTGGGAAAAAACTAAATATAATACAGCACAGTTAAACGATTTAGGCAAAAAACTTTTGGGTTTAGAAAAATGGTAATTTGAGAAAAAATGCGAAATAAATAAAAGATGATTTTAAATCCCGAAGGGGTGGAAAGATTATAGCAGTATATATTTCGCCAACAATCAAAACTCCGAAGGAGTGATATTATATGTTGTATAATATCACTCCTTCGGAGTTTTAAAAACGCTCAGATTTGCTTCTTTCTCTATAATAATATCATCCTTTCAGGATTTTCGGCTCGTCATTACTCAACGTTCATTTCTTCAAAAATCATCGTAATTTTGCTAAAACCAAACACTCTATGCAAAACCAACTCTATACTACTCTCAACAACGGTAATCAAATGCCACTACTCGGCTTGGGCGTTTATGATATGTATAACCGTGAAGCCGAACAGGCCGTATTGTGGGCTTTAGAAACTGGGTATCGACTCATAGACACTGCCGAAATGTATAAAAACGAAACCGAAATTGGTAACGCTGTGCGTGAAAGTGGCATTAAACGAAGCGATATTTTCGTGACAACTAAAGTAAATAACGGCGACCAAGGTTTTGATAAAACACTGCGGGCTTTTGATGAAAGTCTAAAAAAACTCAACATCGACTACATCGACCTTTATTTGGTTCATTGGCCAATCAAAGCAACCAGAAAAGACACTTGGCTGGCTCTCGAAAAAATTTATACCGAAGGTCGAGTTAAGGCAATCGGCGTGGCAAATTATCTCGTGCCTTTTTTAACCGAACTCGAATCTTACGCCAGTATTATTCCTGCCGTTAATCAAGTTGAATTTAGCCCGTATTTATATTTGAAAGATTTGGCAGAAGTTTGCAAACAAAAGAAAATCCAACTGCAAGCTTATACTCCACTCGTGCGAGGTATGCGTATGAATGATCGAAAACTTCAAAGTCTTGCTCAAAAATATAATAAAACTCCCGCCCAAATTATTTTGCGTTGGGCTTTGCAGCATGGCGTTTCGAGTATTCCAAAATCAGCTAATTTGCAGCGAATCAAAGAGAATTTTGATATTTTCGACTTCGAAGTCAGTCAAACAGACATGAGTTTCATTGATACTTTCAACGAAAATCTAAGAGTCGTCGAAGACCCAATGGATTTATTCTGAAAATAATTCGCCTTTTCTGCAACGCTCGTTTCATGTTTTGCATCTTATGTTCAGACAACAATAATTATGAAATCTTAACATTACGCAATTTATGAAAAAGCTACTCTCATTATTTATTTTAGGATTATCCATTTCAACGGTTTCTTGGGCTCAAGATAAAGAAACGCCTTACTTCGTAAAAACTTACAAATCATCAGAAGTAAAAAACCTTAATGTTCGCACATCGGGTGGCGGAATTTCGGTAACTGGCGGTGCAGGTGACGAAGCTCGTGTAGAGGTTTATGTAAGAGGAAACAACGGTGGAAGTAACCTCAGCAAAGAAGAAATCGAAGACCGCCTAAAAGAATACGAATTAAGTGTAAAAAAAGAAGGCGAAACGATTTCGTGCGTAGCCAAACGCAAAAGTGAAGGAGGCTGGAACAACTGGAAAAATGGCCTCAGTATTTCTTTCAAAATCTACACTCCCGAAAAAATCTCTACTGATTTAGTAACCAGCGGCGGTGGAATCTCTCTCAAAAACCTGACAGGAAATTTAGGTTTCACGACCAGCGGTGGCGGCCTGAAACTCCAAAACTTGGGTGGAAATGTAAAAGGACGCACTTCGGGCGGAGGAATCAATATCAGCGGTTGCCGTGATAATATTGACGTAGCAACCAGTGGAGGTGGAATTGATGCCGAAGGCTGCAAAGGCGACATCAGACTAAGCACTTCGGGCGGAGGCTTGGTTCTCAAAAAACTCGACGGTTCAATCAAAGCAACTACCAGTGGTGGCGGAATCAGAGCCGAAGAAATCAGTGGCGATTTCGTAACTTCAACTTCGGGTGGTTCAATCAAATTAGAAGATATTACAGCCAGCGTAAAAGCCTCAACTTCGGGTGGTGGAATTAGTGCCGATATTAAATCGCTTGGCAAATACCTTTCGCTTTCGACGAGTGCAGGAAGCATTCATGTAAGAATGCCAATGGATAAAGGCATGGATTTAGACCTTGACGGACAAAGAGTAAAAGTACCAGCATTATCAAAATTCAGCGGAACTGTTGAAAAAGACCGTGTGAAAGGCTCGCTTAATGGTGGTGGAATTGCCGTAAGAATGGACGCCAACTCTGGCGGTGTTTATATCAACGAATAAATTTGTGTATTAGACATTTTTTCAGTTAAATTATCGAAAAGGATTAATAGATTAATTCTGAGCTATTTAGTCCGTAGGACTTTCATATCGGTAGCATCCATCAAATAAGTATAACAAGAATGCCGTAGGTATTCAACTATTGAGTCATTTGTTGAATACCTACGGCATTCTGAAAACTGAACCTATTATAATCTCTACCAATATGAAAGTCCTACGGACTAAGGTTTTGAGCCATCTAACAAGAAAGTTATCTATTTATATCCAATCACTCTAAACGGACGGCGTACGGCCTAAGAATTATTTTATGAAAAAGATACTAATTTTAATGCTTTTTGCTTTCGTCGGCACGACGGCTTCAGCTCAAAAAGAGATTTCGGCAAAAACTATTTTTGAAGCCATTGACAAAGGACAAACTGTTGATTATCAAGATGCTGTAATTATTGGAGATTTAGATTTAACCGAACTTTCAAACAAAAAACGCATCAAAAACAAAGGCAATTACGAAGAATACAAAAGCTACGTAGAAGTGCCAATTTCGTTTAAGAACTGTACGTTTAAAGGTGATGTGATTGCCTATAAAAACTTAGCAGAAGAAAAAAATCGTAAAATTGGAAACGGTAGTGTAAACTGGAATATCGGCGATGGAATAACTTATTCGACTGATTTTGAGAAAGCGGTGGTTTTTGAAAACTGTTCTTTTGCAGGAAAAACAGAGTTTAAATATTCTGATTTTGCTGAAAGAACCTCGTTTGGTGGAGGGAAATTCTCGAAAGATGCCAATTTCAAATATGCAGATTTTAAGCAAGAAGTAATTTTTGCGAAGTCAGATTTCGATGATTACGCCAATTTCAAATACACTTCTTTCAAACAAGATGCTGATTTTTTTGATGTACGTTTCAAAAATTACGCTGACTTCAAATACGCTGATTTCAGTGAGCGTGTTACTTTCAAAAATACTGCTTTCAGTAATCAAGCCGATTTCAAATATGCCGATTTTAAAGACGATGCCAATTTCGATAATACAAAATTCAAATCTGGCGTTGATATGAAATATTCAAACGGAAAGAAGTATATGAATAAATAACTTTCGTCTGTTAGAAATTGAAGATTATGGATTTCAAGTTAATGATTGTAGATTTTTTTAATTCAATCATTCTTAAATCATCAATCTACATTCCTTAATCTTCAATTTCCATCCTAACCTACTCTAAAACCTCAATTCCATAGCCCGAAGCACTTAATTGCTCCACAATGTAGCTTTCGCAAATTTCCATTTTTCGGCTTTCAATTCGTAAGATTTTATCGCAATCTTCTAAATCAAAATTCCATTTTCCGTGCGGCAAAACAAGTTCGTCAAGCAATGGAGCTACTTTTCGTACTTGTATTTTATTTTTTATCGTAGTTTTGAATACCCAAATCATGACTATTCTATGGTTTGAATTTGGAAGGATAAACAAAATAAATACCTGTTACTGACAACCCTATGTCAGTCAATCTGAGATTTATTTAATTGTTTTCTTTGAATTTGTCGATTCAAGATATACATCATACCAATTGTGATAAGCATCGAAGCCACTACCACAATACCCAAAAATGGATAATTTTGCATCGTCCCATCGCTTCCTTCCGATACGATTACACCCGCCAAAGCAGCAGCAGCTCCACCCGAAATCTGTTGAATCGAGGAGTTGATACTCATAAAAGCTCCACGGTCTTGCAGCTGCGGAACGGCAGTCATGAGCGAAGATGCCGAAATCATTCGAGCGGTAATACCCGCAAACATTAACACATTCACAACAACAACCAACCAAAGTGGGGTTGGGCCTAAATTAGTATAAATCAAAACCATGATTACGGTGATGATTGAGCCAATAAAAAATACTTTATATTTACCCAATTTATCGCTCAATTTGCCCGAAAGAGGCCCAAACGTAATTGTAAATATGCCTGTCACTAAATACAACATCGGTAAATCTTTGATGTCAATCTTTAGATTATTGATACTAAAAGCACTACCAAAAGGCATGAGCATAAAACCGCCAGTAGCCAATAAGATTGTTGCTAAAAATGCCCTTAAATAGTCAGATTTTGAGAGTGTCTTCCATAAATGCTCAAACGGATTTCGGTCGTTTTGCACTTTCAAATGTTCGGTAATTGGCTGCATATACACCACAATCGCAATGCCAACGATTATCGAAAAACCCACAATCATCCAAAACGGTGAGTGCCAGCCAAAGGCATTGGCCAGATATAAGCCAATCGGTAAACCCAAAATCTGACTTGCCGAAAACGCCATTTGCACAAAGCCCATCACACGCCCACGGAGTTCGAGTTTGAATAAATCGGAGATAATCGCAAAGCTGATTGAGCCAATTACACCCCCAAAAATACCTGTCACGATTCGAGCTATCAACAAAAATTCATAGCTATTGGCTATCGCACAAAGCGTTGTGCCGAAAATAAAACCTACATAAAAGAATAGTAGTAGTTTTTTACGGTCGAATCTATCGGCAAAGCCAGCCGCCAAAAGTCCCGAAGCCCCTGCACTAAAGGCATAAGCCGACACAACCAAACCAAATTGATTTGGTTGAAGACTCAATTCTTTCATCAAAATCGCACCCAAAGGTGACAAAACCATGAAATCTAAAATCAATGTAAATTGTAAGATTGCCAAAATAGCAATAATAAAAATCTGGTATTGAGTAAAAGTCGAAGTTGTATTATTATTCATTATTAAATAAATGTTCGTTTATTATTTAGGTAAATTTTTTAAATTTTAAGTGCTTTCATCACCAAATCGAAGGTTTGCCACATGATTTCTTCAGAAAAAACAAAAGGGCGGTCGCCGATACTTTTTCCTTCACTATGAAAACGCAATAGATTATATAAAGGGGCATACGCCACAGACCAAAAAACTTCAATCGGCATGACTTTTACTTCATTCTTTTCAATAGCATTTCTCATAAAAACACTCATTTTTTCTTTAAACTCAGCAACAATATCAGCCGCCACCGCTTCTCGAAAAGTTGAGTTTTTGATTTGCTCATAAAATGTCATTTCAAGTGCATGGCTCAGCATAAAATTGGCTCTGTTTCGCCATTGAACCCTCATTCCATCCTCAAAAGGTGCTTCAGGATTAAAGTCTTTGAATATCGCATGATTGAGTTTTTTGCCAATTTCACGGCCAATACTCATCACGAGATCTTCTTTATCTCGATAATAAATATAAAGCGTAGCTGGCGACACATTGGCGGCTTTAGCCAATTTTTGCATGCTGAAACCCTCAAAACCTTGACTCACGAGCAGTTCAATGGCTTTTTGCTTCACAATCTGTTCTTTATGTTCGTCACGAATTCTCATATTAGGTGCAAATATAAGTGAACGTTCGTTCTTTTAAAAGTGATAATTTCTTTTTTTTCTTTAAGCGGTCAATTTCTTTCAAAAAAACAGCCGTTTTATTTATATTTGAAAACAAAAAACCTTCCTTAGAAATTATGAAAAGAATTACTTCGATTGATGTCGTTCGTGGCATTGTTATGGTTATTATGGCTCTCGACCACACACGAGATTTTTTATTGCAAAATGCTCTCACACAAAACCCAACCGATTTATCAAATACTTACCCTGCTCTATTTTTCACTCGCTGGATTACGCATTTGTGTGCCCCTACGTTTGTGTTTTTATCGGGAGTTTCGGTGTATATTTCGGCCAAAAACCAAAATAATATCAGCGAAACCCGTAAGTTTTTGCGAACTCGTGGACTTTGGTTAATATTCTTAGAGTTTAGCATTATTTCGTTCGGAATCTGGTCAGATATTGGTTTTCATACCCTGCTTTTCCAAGTCATTGCGGCCATCGGAGTTGGGTTTATCTTGTTATCGTTTTTGATTGGAAAATCGCACAAAATAGCCTTGGGCATTGGTAGTGTTATTATGATTTTCTATGGTTTGCTGGCCTTAGTTCCCGAATCGGGTCTTAGAAATGCCTTGAGTCCGTTGTTTGTACTTACGGTGCTTCCACTTGGCGAAAGATTGTTGATTTTGGCTTACCCAATACTGCCGTGGTGGTCAATTATGTTGATTGGCTATGGTTTGGGCGAATATTTCTTGGTAGAAAAAACCAAACGAACAGCATTTTTCATGAAAATGGCTGGTGGATTTTTGGGAACGTTCTTACTGCTGCGTTTTATTAATCTTTACGGCGACCCCGTGCCATGGAGTGTCCAAGCAAAACCCGTTTACACGTTTTTATCCTTTCTGAATGTTTCTAAAAATGCTCCGTCGCTCGACTTTACGCTCTGCATGGTCGGCATTGCGTTTGTGATGCTCTATTTGGCCGAACTTTATGGTGAAAATAAACTCAAATTTTTCAAGGTTTTTGGCAGTGTACCATTGTTTTATTACCTCATTCACTGGTACGTGATTCGCACTTTTTTAATCATTACATTTCTGGCGAAAGGCTATCAGTGGAGCGATTTTGTATTTCATGAACAAACACTCGGCCGCCCCAAAAACGATGATGGGCTTACGCTTCCACAGGTTTATTTAGCTTGGTTTGCCGTGATTCTAATTATGTATCCACTTTGTAGATGGTACAGCCATTATAAAAGCCAACACCCCGAAAAAACTTGGTTGCGGTATTTGTAAGAGATACAAAAAAGAACACAGGCATTGCTGCCTGTGTTCAGTAAATTTATGCGTGTTTTGATGATACTTAAACTAAAGTAGCCGTTAGCGTGATTTCAGCATTGAATAATTGCGAAATCGGACAGTTTGCTTTGGCATTTAGGGCAGCTTCTTGGAATTGCTCTTCCGAAATATTCGGAATCGAAGCCGACATTTCTAAATGAATATGCGTTATTTTTCCATCTTCAAACACCACTTTTGCATTTGTGTCGATGTTATCGGCCGTGAAACCTAATTCGTTCAAAACGAAACTAAATTTCATCGAAAAACAACCTGCATGAGCAGCTCCGATGAGTTCTTCGGGGTTTGTACCTACGCCATCCGCAAAACGAGTTTTGAATGATAATTGAGCTTTATCAAGGGTTGTACTTTGTGTAGAAACTGTTCCTACGCCTTCCATCCCTGTACCTTTCCAATTGGCCGATGCTTGTCTTGTAAATTTCATTGTCGTTATTGTTTAAATTGTTTGTTTTGAATTTGATGATACAAAGGTCAGCATCAGTCACAACAAAAACTTTAACCCAAGTTAAAATCGTACAGAAATGTTTATTTTTTTTCAGAAAGTCTTTTTCGGATTCTACTTAACGATGGCCCTTGAATACCGAGATACGATGAAATATGATACAACGGAATGGTATTCATAATATCGGGGTGGAAGGTAATCAAATCTAAATACCGCTGTTCGGGTGTTTGAAATAGCAAACTTTCGGTTCGATTAAGCGATACGTTGGAGGCTTGTTCGGCAATTAATCTTCCCAGCCGCTCCCACTCGTGCGATTGCCTGTAAAGCGACATCAGGTTATCAAAATGAATGTAAATAACCTTTGATGCCACCATCGACTGCGTATAAAAATGACACGGCACTTGGTTGATAAAACTGGCATACGAAACCACCAGTTGATTATCAGTGTAGAAGAAAATATTTTTTTCGTCGGCTGATTTTTCATCGACGTAGTAAGTGCGAAAGACACCTTCTAAAACAACTCCTAAATGCTTACAAACTTGTTGAAAATCGTTATAAAAATCACCTTTTTTGTAGGTTTTCACTTGCCAATATTTCGCCGAAAGCTGAAACGCTTCACTACTCATTCCCGAAAACTTATTCAGGTTTCTTTCTAAAATCTCAATTTCAGTCATTTTATACTCACTTTTAAGCTTTTCTCTGTGGAATAATCATCAAATGCTGATGTTTATCCCCAAATTTCCTCCATTTATTGCATTATTCATAAGAAAATCTGTGGTATTATTTTTTTGGGAATAATTGTATAACTAAACTTTCACTGTCATGAATATTAATCAAAAAAAAGCATTAGAAAACGAAACTGAGATAAAAGAAGAAACCAAACTTGATTATAAGCGTTTTTGGGGATGGGGTTTCGGTCTATTAATTGGCTTTATGGCGATAGCTTATTTTGCTGGTTTTATCACTTTTGGTACGCCCGAACAAGCAACCGATGCTGACAAAAAGGCATATTTTGAGAAAGACTCTATTGCCACCGCAAGTGCCGCACAAATGGATAGCACAAAAAATAAAAAAGAGGTCTATTAATGACCTCTTTTCAGTTGTGTGGATTGCGTTTACCCTAAAAAAGCATTTTTCATAATTTTGTGTAGGTTATATACCTTTCATGAATTTCCTTTGGCTAAAAAGTCTTTAGAAAATCCCTCGCTTAAAAGTTTTTCTCGTCGGCACTTGGCCCATAAGAACCAGGAATCGGAATATCCAAAAGGCGTAAGAAAACCCCTAATTGAGCTCTATGATGAGTCGTTTGGCTCAACGCATTACGTACGGCTTCGGCTTTACTTACATCCATAAAAATTTGGTCGCCTGTACGTAACTTCCACGATTCGGTCAATTTTTCTTCATTTTCTGGAATAAGCTGCGTACGTCCATCAGCCAACGATTCTTCAAAATACGCCAATAATTCAGTCGTATTATTGATTGCTTTTGGCACGTAGGGCGTTGTTGCAAAATCTAATTCATCGGTCGTTAAAGCTAAAGTTACCCAAGTTGGTAATTCGGCGACGTGCGTACCCAACTGGCGAAAAGTCATACTTCTTGGGTGTGGCTGCCAGTCGAATTTATCATCGGGAATGAGCGATAGCATCTTTCGAGTGACGAGGGATTCTTGTTCTAATTCTTTGAGGAAGGTTGCAATCATTGACATAATTTTGTGTTATTTTTGGTTAATGACACAAAGAAAATATGCCTCACTGACAACCCTATGTCAGTACTTTTGAAAGTTTATTCGGAACTACACGCTTTTTGACGTATCTCAGCGAATTTATTCGCTGACTAAGAGAACAAAGGTATATTTTCTTTCTTTGTTCGACTTTAAGTCGAAAGACACATATACATTTTCTTATCCTTTGTTCCCTTAGCTACCCATTTCAATGGGTTTTATAATCAATAAATTTAATTGTATAGGGTTCTTAAAATATTTTTTGTTGTCTTATGAAGCAGTTATCAATAATTTACAGGAATCTGCGGCATATATTCGCCTACTTCGATGTGGTCGGTCTTTTTGAAGGCTTGGTGCGTATCTTCAATTTTCGACATTCGTGAGACATTAAAATCTCGGTATTCGTTTCTTGTATGACACCACGCTATCAAATGCCAACCAAAAGCGTAGAAAATCAACCCGATTGGCTCTGCTTGGCGGCGACTGTGTTCTTCTTTATTATTTCGATACGAAAACGCAATGATGGTTTTGGCGGCAATGGTTTGCTGCAAAATTGAGAGATGTTCGTAGTCTTGCGTGAGGCGTTCGGGAACTTGATATTTGATATTATTGGTCAGAAACTCAACCTTTTCTTTTTGTTGCGTTGGTAAAATCGACTTTATTTTATTGAGAGCATTGGAGTAATGTTTCTGAATAGATTTATCGGTAAAACCATAAACCAACGATTCGGTCAGAAGAAGGGCGTTGGCTTCTTCGGTTGATAGCGAAATTGGTGGGAGAAAATAGCCCTGCACTACAAAATACCCTTTGTTTGGCTCAAAACTCAACGGAATGCCCGATTCGCTCAAAGCCTTTAAATCTCTGTAAACGGTACGGACACTAATTTTAAATTTCTCGGCAATTTTTTCGGCCGAAACATATTTTCTTGATTGTAAAAAGGTAAGAATCCCGAAAAGTCTATCTATGCGGTTCATTTTTAGTTTATCTTTTTCATAATTTTTCTAACTCATTCAAATATACGTTAGATTCCGAAAAGATACAATTTCGTTTCACCAAAACTATTTTTTCTAAGATTCTCAATGTCCGAAGGCGTACTTAAATTGTCCATTTTCGGACATTTACTTTTTATAAAAAATATACAAATATTTGACTATCAATATTTTATAAAGTTGGCACAGGTTTTGAAAAATACTATTTGCTGTCTAAATTAGGGTTTAGAGCATCAGATACACAAAATTATGAAAAAGCTATTATCACATTAAAAACAAAAACTTATTTCAAAACAAAACCTACATCCATGCAACTTTTATGAAAAAATAGTGTCGTTGTCGTAATTACTTTTTGTAACCTTTTTTTTTCAGACAAGTATTCACATCAGATTGATTAATAATTGTTAAAAATACACCTCTTAACATTTATTAATACTTGTCGAAAGCCAAACAAAAATAAATTTGTGACCGCAAAGGCTCTAAGCTTCTACGACACAAACTGTACTTACAAACAACAATTATGAAAAAGCTCTTTTTACTAACTCTGATGCACTCGTGCATTGGCTTCAGCTTAACGTTTGCCCAAACTCCAACGCCTCGCTCACTCGAAGCCAAACGCACCAACAAACCCGTAGTTATTGATGGCAAACTGAATGATTTGGCTTGGCAAGATGCCGCCATAGCCGATGATTACACCGAGTTTCGACCAACCGCTGGTCGAAAAGAAGAAAAAGGAAATCATACCGAAACTTATTTGATGTATGATGATGCAGGAATCTATTTCGGCGGAACTTGTTTCGAGCGAAATGTCGATAGCATTGCGAAAGAATTATCAGGCCGTGATGGTTTCGGAACAAATGATTACATCGGTTTGATTTTCGATACTTATAACGACAAATTGAATGGTTTTGAATATTTCTTGACTCCACTTGGTGAACAATGGGACGCAAAAATGACCTCAAACCAAAATAGCAATAACGGTGGCGAAGATTTTAGCTGGAATGCCGTTTGGAAAAGTGCCGTGGTGATTCATGATAAAGGTTGGAGTTTCGAGATGTTTTTGCCTTATGCGGCCATCAGGTTTAGTAAAGATAAAGTACAAAATTGGGGGTTGAATATCACCCGAAGAAGAAGAAAAACCGAGCAACAATATACTTGGAATCCGATTGACCCAAATGTAAATGGTTTTCTGACCCAAGAAGGACAATGGAAGGGCATTTCGGATATAAAACCACCACTTCGATTGCAGCTTTTTCCATATTTTTCGGTGTATGCCAATCATTTCCCGACGGATGTGGCCAATCAGAAAAATTGGACAAATCAAGTGTCAGGCGGTTTAGATTTAAAACTCGGCCTCAGCCAAGCATTTACGCTCGATGCCACCTTGATTCCAGATTTTGGGCAAGTACAAAGTGATAATCAAGTCTTGAATCTGACACCTTTCGAGGTGAAATTCAATGAATATCGTTCTTTTTTTACGGAAGGTACTGAGCTTTTCAACAAGGGAAATTTGTTTTATTCTCGCCGAATCGGAGGCACACCAATTAATTTGTATGATGCCTACGATGACGTAAAAGCTAATGAAAGAATGTTAAGAAATCCGTCGGAATCGAAGCTAATTAATGCCTCAAAGATTTCGGGACGTACCAAAAGCGGCTTGGGCGTTGGTCTTTTAAATGCTGTTACGCAAGCACAATTTGCCACCATCGAAAATATCGAAACGGGTGAAATTCGTAAGTTTGAAACCAATCCAACGACCAATTATAACCTTTTTGTGCTTGACCAAACACTCAAGAATAATTCGAGCGTAAGTTTTGTCAACACCAGCGTTTTGCGAGGTGGAAACGAATACAATGCTAATGTGAGTGCCGCTCTTTTTAGCTTTTATGACAAGAAAAACACCTATAATTTGGCAGGAAGTGCATCGCTCAGTCATTTAAAATATAAAACACCTAATAGTGAAAACTCACTCGGTTATAGTCATAGTTTAAGTTTCGGAAAGAATAGCGGCCGATTCAATTATCATCTTTCACAGGCCTTGACCGACGAAAAATATACCAGCAACGATTTAGGTTATTTTACGAATAATAATTTTATAAATCATAACCTCCACGTTGGCTACCGATACACCGAACCAAAAGGCTGGTATAATCGCTTATTTTTGAATTTTAATGCTGGTTTGAGCAATTTATACACCCAAATTGGTGAAATAGATAGTAAATATCAGAATTCAAGATTCAATGTGAATATCAATGCACAGACAAAAAAATTGATTTGGTTTGGTGCTTTTGCTAATTATAACCCTGTTCAGAATGACTTTTACGAGCCACGCACAATGGGAAAAGTGTTCAGAAGAGGTGGAAGCGTAGCTTTTGGTGGTTGGATAGAGAGTAATTCGGCAAAGAAATATTCGGTCAATGCAGAAGTTGTGGAGCGAGTATTTTTAAATTTTTATAAACTCAGTGGTTTTGATGTTTTTTTAGCTCAAAATTACCGTTTCAATAGCAAGTTTTCGGTTGGGCTTCAACTTGGTTTTCAGCCAAGACCAAGAGGTTTGGGTTATACCACAACTCTTGATGATGGAAATACTTTATTTGCTATCAGAAAAGTAAGCACCATTGATAATGTATTTAACTTAAAGTATAATTTCACCAATAAAATGGGACTTACTTTCAGAGCCAGACATTATATGAGCGTGGTTGATAACAAAGAGTTTTTCACACTCAACAATGATGGTTCGTTAAGTCCAAAAACAGGTTTAACCGAAAAATATAACCGTAATGTCAATTACTTTAATATTGATATGGTTTATACTTGGCAGTTTGCTCCTGGTAGCTTCCTGAATGTTGTGTGGAAAGATGCAGGAGTTATGAGTTCAGAAATAGCCAATACACGTTACTTTGACAATTTTCAAAATACGCTTCAGAGCGACCAAAATAATAATTTATCCATCAAAGTCATCTATTTCTTAGATTATTTGCAACTCAAACGAAAGATTTAGATGGCGAAAGTCCGTAAACAAAACCAATGATTGAACTAAAAAATATCTCCAAATATTATCCAGCAGGATTCGGCAAAACCTATGTTTTACGCAACATCAATCTCGAAATAAAAGAGGGCGAATTTGTATCAATCATGGGGCCATCAGGTTCAGGAAAATCAACACTTCTTCATATTTTGGGCTTACTCGAAGAGGCTTCCGAAGGAGAATATATTTTAGGCGAAAATCCAGTACTGAAACTTTCTGAAAAGAAACGTACCGAACTGCATCGCACAAGCATTGGTTTTGTTTTTCAGGCTTATCATTTGATTGATGAATTGACGGTTTACGAAAACATCGAAACCCCACTGCTTTATAAAGGACAGTCATCGGCCGAACGGAAAAGTCGTGTGGCCGATGTACTCGACCGCTTCAATATTGTAGCCAAAAAAGACCTTTTTCCCTCTCAACTTTCGGGTGGACAGCAACAACTCGTCGGCATAGCACGAGCGATTGTAGCCGAGCCAAAAATTATCTTTGCCGATGAGCCAACGGGCAACCTTCACTCCGAACACGCCCAGCAAATCATGGAGCTTTTCAAAGAACTCAACCAAAAAGATGGCGTGACTATCGTGCAAGTAACTCACTCAGAAGCCAACGCCGAATATGGTAATAGAATTATAAGATTGAAAGATGGTTGGATAGAATAGCAGCCAGCCCCCTAACCCCCGATGGGGTAATTCATTTCTACTATATTTTCTAAATTACATTTCTATTATCATGAAACAGCTATTTTTAAAAATCTCACTCACAATCATCATTTTATTCCCCCATCGGGGGATAGGAGGCTTTGTTTTCGGGCAAGGACTTTCCCTAAAAGAATGCGTTGATATTGCTATCAAAAATAATTTGACTTACCGAGAAAGTCAGATAATGGGCGAAAGTGCCAATATCGAACTGGCAAGAGCAAAATCTCAGATTTACCCACGCATTGGGTTCGGCACAGGTCAAGATGTACGAGTAGGGCGAAGTATTGACCGTTTCACGAACGCATACATTGAGCAAGTTTATACCACCAATTACTTTGGTTTGCAGGCATCAATGCCCGTTTTTAATGGTTTTCAAATAAAAAATCAAATTCGTCAAAATGAGTTTCTGCGTGATGCTGGGGCTAAAAATATCGAAGCCGTAAAAAACCGCACCATTATCGGAATCATTCAAGCGTATTTGCAAGTTTTGGCTTCGCAAGAATTGCTTGAGGTAAGCAAACAACAAGTCGAAACCGCCAAATCGCAAGTTGAAAGAGTAAACAAACAAGTGGCAGCTGGCGTAGTTGGTCAAACAGAGCTTTTCCAAGTTCAATCTCAGTTGGTCAATGATGAGTTTTCGCTCGTTACTGCCCAAAACAATAACAAAGCTGCCCGCCTTGCATTGTTTCAACTAATGAACCAATCAAGCAATAATGCAACAAGTTTTGAGGCCTTAAAAGATGACGCACTTCAATACACGATTGATAATCAGACGATTGACGGCATTTTTGAGCAAGCCGCCAATAATTTCCCCGAAATAAAAGCAGGTGAACTCCGCCTAAAAAGTTTTGATAGTCAGCTTAAAGCTACACAGGCTTTTAATTTACCACAGATAAGTCTATCGGGTAATTATGGCACGTTTTATTCTTCATCTAATAAATCAGAAAACTATTTTACACAAATCAACGGTACTCGCAGTGGGTCGTTGAGTTTAGATATTAGCATTCCGATTTTGGGTCGTTTACAAAATGCTCCGAGAATATCGGCCGTAAAAATCCAACAACAACTCAGTCAAAATCAGTTAAATGTGGCCAAACTCCAACTCCGCCAAGCCATCGAGCAGAATTATCAATTACTCACTGCCGCCTCTGACCGCTACAAAGTTGCAAGCAATCAAGTAAATATTTTAGACCAAAATATCAAAGCCGTAGAAAGTAGAATCAATGCAGGAACGGTCAATTATTTGGAATATATGCTTGCCAAAACTAATTTCGATCGTGCGAAATCTAACCTCGTACAAGCCAAATACGAATTCTTATTACAGAAAAAAATCTTAGATTTTTATAAAAACGGTGAGTGGAGGATTGAGTAATTTTTTTAGTTAGAAATTATTTAAGTTACAACCTTCAAAAAATGGAACGCTGATGACGCTGATTAAGCTGATTTTCACTGATAAAACAAAACTTTATTGTAAATCTGTAAAAATCAGCGTCATCAGCGTTCTAATTTTACAATGAATTTTATTGGTTACAACTTAGCATTAAAAATTACATTCTGTGGACTGCCGACCATCGACCGTGGACTCTCTCCCTAACATTACCCAAAAATTAAATTTTTCGCATAAAATTGTCGTTTTCAAATATTTGCCGTAACTTTGCTTGGCAAATAAGAAAACGAAATTATTTGCTATGTTAGATTCTTCAAAGTTGCTTTACGAAGCACTCACCTACGACGACGTTCTGCTCGTCCCAGCATACTCCGAGGTACTTCCACGTGATACGCACACGAAAACATTTTTAACAAAAAATATTCAACTTAACATTCCACTTATTTCAGCGGCAATGGATACCGTTACCGAATACGAAATGGCAGTGGCAATGGCACAAGAGGGCGGAATTGGTTTTATTCACAAAAACATGTCTATTCAGCAGCAAGCCGAGCAAGTTCGCAAGGTGAAGCGTTCGGAGAGTGGCATGATTATCGACCCAATTACACTTCCCGAAACAGCAACTGTTGGCGATGCTCTTCGCATCATGAAAGAATTCCGCATCGGTGGTATTCCAATCGTTGATGAAAACCAAAAGCTCAAAGGAATTATCACGAACCGTGATTTACGTTTTCAACAAGATGCTTCAAAATCAATCACCGATATCATGACCAAAGAAAACTTAATCGTTGGGCATGAAGGAGCAGGATTAGCCGAAGCCGAAGATATTTTACGCAATTATAAAATCGAGAAACTTCCGATTGTTGATAAAGAATACCGAATCATCGGTTTGATTACTTACCGAGACATTTTAAAGAAAAAAGACCGCCCAAATGCAGCAAAAGATAGCTTAGGTCGTCTGCTTGCTGGTGCGGCTGTAGGCGTAACGCCTGATATTGAGGCACGTGTAGAAGCCCTTATCAAAGCAGGGGTTGACGTGGTAAGTATCGACACCGCTCACGGACACTCGAAAGGTGTAATTGATACCCTCAAACGTATCAAAACGGCTTTCCCGAAAATTGATGTTATTGTTGGAAATATTGCAACCGAAGAAGCAGCTGAAGCCCTTGCCAAAGCAGGTGCCGATGCCATCAAAGTAGGTGTAGGCCCAGGAAGTATCTGTACTACCCGTATCATTGCGGGTATCGGAATGCCACAACTTTCAGCCGTTGCTGATTCAGCAAAAGCTGCCGCAAAATACGGTGTTCCTGTAATTGCCGATGGTGGAATTCGTTTCTCTGGCGATATTGTAAAAGCCATTGCTGGTGGTGCAAGTACCGTAATGATGGGTTCACTTTTGGCAGGAACTGAAGAGGCCCCTGGCGAAATGGTGATTTATGAAGGACGTAAATTTAAAACATACCGTGGAATGGGTTCGGTAGAAGCAATGGAAGATGGTTCGAAAGACCGTTATTTCCAAGATGCTGAAGATGACATCAAGAAACTCGTTCCTGAAGGAATCGTGGGTCGTGTGCCATTCAAAGGTCGTGCTGCCGAAATTATCTATCAAATGGTAGGTGGCTTAAAAGCAGGTATGGGCTATTGTGGTGCTGGCGATATTGCCACTTTACAAAAAGCTAAATTTGTAAAAATCACGGCGGCAGGTATCAAAGAAAGCCACCCGCACGATATTCAGATTACAAGAGAAGCTCCAAACTATTCGAGATAATCGTTTCTTTTATACGAAAAGAAAACTGAACGCAGATTTTTATGGTTCTTATGATAGATATATGATTTAACGAAAGCAAATCATAATCCATCCGAACAATCATAAATATCTGCGTTCTATTTTGCAGTAAATAGTGTAAACTTTTATACATTCACTCATTAAAAGCATGAATCGAGTTCTAATTACAGGTGCAAATGGCTTAGTTGGCAGTGCTACTGCTCGTAGATTTATAGAAGCGGGCTATGAGGTTTCGGCATTGTGCCGTGCTGGCAGCGATTTATCTTTACTAAAAGATATTATATCTAAAATCAAAATTATCGAAGGTGATATTTTAGATATACATTCACTTGAAAATGCACTCGAAAATCAAGACTTTGTCGTTCATACGGCCGCATTGGTATCGTTTGCACCCAAAGACCGCAACCAAATGTTTAAAGTAAACGTGGAAGGAACGGCCAACTTAGTGAATATTTGTTTGGAGAAAAAAATCAAAAAACTCTGTCATGTAAGTTCGATTGCGGCATTGGGTCGCCCAACGTCGGCATCAGAAAATGTACATGGAGGAATCATTGACGAAAACCAGAAATGGGAAGATTCTCCACTTAACTCAAATTATGCAAAATCGAAGTATGAAGGAGAGCTTGAAGTTTGGCGTGGCGAAGCCGAAGGACTTAATGTGGTGGTAGTAAATCCCTCAATTATTTTAGGCGAAGGAGATTGGCACAAAAGTAGTACGCAGCTCTTTAAGTACGTTTATGACCAGCACAAATATTATACCAACGGTAATCTCAATTATGTCGATGTAAACGACCTCGTAACTGCTATTTTCAAACTTATTACCTCCGAAATCAAAGGTGAACGCTTCATTCTAAATGGAGGAACTACCACATACAAGGTATTTTTCGAGAAAATAGCGGCCGTTTTCGGCAAAAAAGCCCCTTCTAAGACTTTATCACCGTTCGCCATTGAAATCCTGTGGAGACTTGAAGCTCTGAGGGCATTCTTTACAAAAAAAGCTCCATTAATTACAAAAGAAACCGCCCATAACTCTCGCACGAAATTTGCTTATAAAAACCAAAAGATTCAGAAAGCAATTAATTTTCAATTTACTGACTTGGACGAGACAATTAGTCGAGTTGGAAATTTTCTTTTGAAAAAATAAATTGGTTATTGGAGAATTAGTTATTGGGAAACTGCGGGGCCGCCCGTGCGGTTATTGGTTTGTTTTTCTAATAATGAGTAACTGGTTCACTAATCAACCAATAACAAATCACCATCATAATAACTTTTATTTCTGGAAAACTATTGACATTTAATAAATAATTTTTACATTTATTGATAGTTTTATTGACACTGCTATTCTTGATTATTATTTGATTGATTATCAATAGATAACACTAAAGAAGCAGGAGAGATAGGGCTGTTTTAATACCCAAAAAATCAATTTTAAGCACGATGTGCAGTCCTTGGTTGGACTGTTTAACCTTTGAGTGGAATTCTACATGCAACACGAATTTAGTGACAGATTCGATGGTTTCGATGACGCTGATGTGAAAGCATCGGCTGAACGCTTTGAGGAAATGCTCAAAAGTAAAGAAACGATTTTCTTCGACGAAGAAACATACGAACAATTATCCGAATACTATTTGCTCAAAAGCAAGTGGGATATGGCAATGAAAGCCTGCCGAATTGGCCTTCAGCAATACCCTTATTCGCTCGAATTACTACTCGATAAAGTACAACTTCACGCTAACTACGAGCAGTTCGACGAAGCAATGGAGGTTTTGGATACTGCTGCCACTTATAATCCAGCCGATAACGAAATAACCTACATGAGAGGCGTCATTTGCAATCTCATGGGTAATTACGAAGAAGCCATTGAGCATCTGCGTGAGGCATTATTATTATCTGACGAAAAAGAAACAGTATATTTTCAACTTGCCCAAACTTACCAAAACTGGCAGAAGTTTGAAGAAGCAGCTCATTTTTACAAAAAAGCTATCCGAAATAAATTTCAAGAAGAAATTGCTTTTTATGAACTGGTTTTTTGCTTAGAGCAAGTCGATAAATTAGAAGAAAACCTCAGCTATTTTCAAGAATTAGTTGATAATGATCCTTATTCGCATTTTGCGTGGTTTGCATTGGGCATGACCCACAGCCGCCTTGGTAAGCATAAAGATGCTGCTTTTGCGTATGATTATGCCGTTACTGTCAAAGAAACTTTTGCTTCGGGATGGTTCAATTTGGCTCATGCCTACATGAACCTCAATAATTTTATTGATGCCAAAGAATGCTACGCCAATGTGCTGAAACACGAAGCTCCAACGGCCGAGGTTTATACGCATTTGGGGGCTGCCTGCGAGAAACTGGAACAATACGACGAAGCTTACAAAAACTACCGAGAAGCCACCGTTTTAGATGAAATGTGGGACGATGCTTGGTTTGGTATGGGTTCGGCTTTGTATGAGCAAGAACGTTGGTTTGAAAGTGTCCATTTTACGCAAAAAGCCATTAAACTCAACGAAGCAAACGCTGATTATTGGTTGCTTTTGGGCGATACCGAATCTAAGTTAGGTAATTTTTTATCAAGCAATGAGGCTTACACACAAGCCGTTGCACTTGACCCGAACAACCCTGATATTTGGTTAAATTGGTCTTTACTTTTCTTTGAGCAAAACCAATATGGCAAAGCCTTTGAGATTGTGTATGACGGAATCAGTGAAATGCCCGACGATGCTGACTTATTTTATCGTGCAGCAGCCTATTTGATTTTTGATGGAAGCTACAACGAAGCCTACAAATACCTCGAAACAGGCTTGATTTTAAACTATGATGCCCACACCCAAATCTATGATTTCTTCCCGAATCTTGATACACAAAAGGCTCTTTTTAGAATTATTGAGCAGTATAAATAGAGAATTTATATAAACAAACGAGGCTTGGAATAACTTCCAAGCCTCGTTTGTTTATATAATGTAACTACCCAATAATACGCTTATCTTTGGCTACAAATTTGGCAAAAGCCAATAATGCCCCAGTTACCATTATATTTCTAAAAAAATTTACCATTTCAAGTTCTTTCTCTCTTGCTATATCAGCAGTCATATTTCCAAGGCCTAATTCTTGCCCCATTGCTCTTGGTAAATGTACTAAAACTGCCATTAAGACTACATAAACTGCCATTAATGAGTAGGCTAATTTATCGTACTTCCGAATTACGGCACTTACGATAAATAATAAGATGCAAACTAAAGTAAAGTAATTCCAAAAGTACGGAAACGGAATATAATTAGGCACAAATGAAGCTCCGACTTCGGGCTTGCCTAAATGCAAACCAACGTAAAGTAAAAACGAAAGAGGGAATATATATCTACCCGAATTTAAGATTTTATCCATTGTATTGCTTGTTTAGTTAGTTGGAAAAGGAATAAGTGGGCGAATTTCAACCGAGCTATTGGGGTATTTTAGTACTGGGCAGGTTTTGCTCCATTCTTGCACCTCTTCCAAACTATCAGATTTACAGACTAAAAATCCTACTACTAAAACACTATCAGCTTCTTTATGTGGGCCGACGGAAACACCACTATTGCTTACAATAGACGCTTCATAACGCATTGGGGCGGTATGTACTAATTTACCTTGCATGGCAATATTTCCAATCCAAGATTGCCATTTAGGCATGTCTTCTGCCATATCTTCTGAAGTGGCCAAATATCCGTTTTCGGCACTGGCGTTGCGAAATAACAATAGATACTCTGTCATGATTCTTTAACTTTAATTGTGAATGATGGGACAAATTTCAGCAATTAAAATTTCGTGAATGATGACAAAAGTCTATGTTTTACAGTTTGGCTTTGAGACGGCTAAAAACATCTTTATTGATGCCCAGATAGGAAGCGATGAGTTTACTCGAAAGGCGTGTCATGAGCATTGGTCGATATTCCATTAACCATTTAATTCTATCCAATGCTGTCAATGATACGAATGTATTGATACGATAGACGGAGTTGGCATAAGATGCCTCAAGGATTTGTTTATAAACTTTGTCAAACTGAGGAACTGTTTCCATCAGTTTTTGAAAAGTCGGTTTATCTATGGCGAAGAGTTCGCAGGGTTCAACGGTTCTTATATTTTCTAAGGCTGGTTTGCCACTGCCAAAACTTAAAAGTTCTGAACACCAATTATCCTCAATGATTATGTCACGGGTTGTTTCATTAAAATCTTTATCATAAACATAGACTTGCAAACAACCTTTGGCAATGAAATATACATATTTACAAACATCGCCTTGTTGTAAAAGATGCTGGTTTCGCTTAGTTTTGATATGCTTAAAAGAGGAAAGCACCATATCTAAATTATCAAGGTCATTGCCGAGTCTGTTGGTGATATGTTGTTTTAAAACCTCTATCATTCTGGTAGAAAGCTGGTAATTAAAACTTTAAAGTTTTTAACATCATCTTCATTTGCATCAATCATTAAGGCTTAAAAAACTACATTCTCATAAATATCATTCATTTCTAAGGTTATGCCCAATGATTTTAGGTTAAATTTTTGGCTATCAGCATTATGCGATGTTATCCGCCATAAATCTATTTCTTCTCTGTAACGAGTTTCAACACTCATTTTTTTAGGGTCAATCAAAACGTATTCTTTGAAAGAGGGAATGCTTTTGTATAAATCAAATTTTGCAGTTTTATCATACAAACTCGTTCGACGAGAAAGCACCTCAACAATCACAACAGGATTCAGTAAAATATCTTCACGATTTTGATAAAAAATAGGTTTTTCGCTTATTACCAAAGCATCAGGATATACTGCCACATTTTCAGCTTCAATATACACTTTCTGGTTATCGCCAAGAATTAAATACTTTTTTTGAGTATTTTTAATAGACAAACGCATAAAATGTAAGATATTGGAAGCAATTAGATTATGATAAAATTTAGCATTTGCCATTTTTACGATGATTCCATTATAAAATTCATGTTTCTCCTTTGCTCGCTCTTCACGGGCAAGGTATTCCCACAATGTATAAACTTTAGGAGCGGGTCTAATGGATTGGTTAGATTTCTCTAAAAATGTAATAGCCATCTCAGTTTTTTTATTCAAATGTAAGAAAATTACAAGAAAAATCAATAAAATTGGCTCAATATCGGGGCAACAAACGGCAAGGCTTCGGTGTAAATTCTATCGCAATAAAGCTTAGATGTCTATCACATCATTTTTCCACTCTCAATCGACTTTATGCCTTTTTTAGAAAGTGCTTTCACTCCAAAAATTAAATCTGCAAAGCGTGGGTCGGTGGTTAGTCCTTTCTTGTATCGGCTATAAATTTGTTGAATAACAACCGAGTTTTTAAATAAGCCAAAAACATAGAAATATAGAATATTTGATACATCTCGACCGCTTTTTTCGGCGTAACGCTCGGCAAACTCTTGGCGAGTTAGGTTTCCTTCTACCCACGAAAGGTTAAATGTTTTTTCAAATGCTCCATCATTGGCTTCGGCCCAATACGAAAGGCTTGTACCTACATCCATGAGTGGGTCGCCAACGGTGGTCATTTCCCAATCTAAAACTGCAATGATTTCTGATAAGTTATTGGCATTTAGCACCACATTATCATATTTATAATCATTATGAATGAGTGTAGGTTTGCTTTCGGTAGGAAGATTCTCTTTGAGCCAAGCGGCCAACGTATCCATTGCTGCAATCTCATCGGTCTGTGAGGCTAAATAGCGTTTATACCAACCTTCAACTTGTCGTTGGATATAGCCTTCGGGCTTTCCGATATTTATCAGGCTTGTGCATTCAATATCAATAGCGTGTAAAGCTGCCAGATTATCGCACAGTGCTTCCGAAAGTTTTCGCATTTCGGCAGGAGTAACGGTTTGCATGAGTTTAGGAGCATCTTTTGCTCGCAAAATAATGCCTTGTACTCTCTCCATGATATAAAATGGACAACCCATTACGGCCTCATCATCAGTGAAAAGAATCGGGTTTGGTATTTTTTCATACCCAATTGACTTGATGGCTGTCAGAATCTTATACTCACGAGCCATATCATGCCCACCTTTGATGTCTTTCGCACCCACTGGCGGGCGACGTAAAACATATTCATGATTAGCAGTTTTCAAAAAATACGTCAGATTCGAGTATCCACCAGGGAACTGTGAAACTTCGGTAATTTCCTCAAAATCAGGTAATTGAGATTTGATAAAGTCATTCAACTTTATCAAATCCAATTCTTCTCCTTGCCTAACTGCCGTAGGCGTATCTATTTTTAATGATGTCATTTTTTAGTCAATTGCGGGCGATGTTCCGCACCACGGTCGGTAGAATTTTGTTGTTCAATCTCATTCTTAATTCTACATTCTCAATTCTTCATTGAATTACTGGTGTTCTGGTCTCAGCAAATCATTCACCGTTTTTACGGGGTTGAATGTAATCAATGGCACTTCTACAAAGAGTGTGTTCCAGTCGGCCATTGCACCATTCCACAAACCTGGTAATTCTTGTGCTTTTAGGTCACGACCACTTTGTGATTTTTGCGTATTGAAGCCAGTTTTTGGGTCACGGAACTCCAAAAGGTTGAATTTATTTCCTTGATAATCTTTTAGTGTACAAATCAAATCAACAGGATTGAAGTGCGTTGCACCATCAAAAATTTCTTTTTGTTCGGGGTCTTTCAAATCAATTTGAGCCGATTCTACTACTTGCAGCGAAGTCGAACCATCGGCATTTTCTGCCCAGAAAGGTCCACCACCTGGCTCGCCAACGTTTTTCACCATGCCACAAATACGCAACGGGCGATTGAGTTTCGTACGGCAATAAGTTTTACGTTCTTCAAAAGTATAATCATCATAACCGTCAGGGAATTCTACACAAAGGTCGAACTCAATGAAGTCCTCCACTTCTTCTACGTCCTCTTCTTTCAAATCAGCCCCATCCATCATTTTCAAATACGCAAAAACGGCTTGTTGGTAGCTCAAAACTAAACTCGCCAAAGCTTTTTTGTAAGTAATTGTTTGCTCCTTTAGACTATCTGGCACTACGTTGTCGATGTTTTTGATAAATACCACATCAGCATCTTGGTCGTTGAGATTTTCGAGCAAAGCTCCGTGTCCTGCTGGACGGAAAAGTAAATCACCGCTGGCCGTGCGGAAAGGGGTATTATCAAGATTTACGGCAATCGTGTCGGTTGATGGCTTTTGCTCTGAGAAGCTGATGTCGTATTTTACGCCATATTTTGCTTCGTAATCAGGCAAAACTGCATCTATCAAGGCCGTAAACTTGCTTCTATGCTCAGGTGAAACCGTAAAATGAAGATTTACATTACCGCCTGAACTGGCATATTTTGCCCCTTCAACCAAATGTTCTTCGGCTGGTGTGCGAGTCGAATCGCCGTATTTATGGAACTCCAACAAGCCTTTTGGCAAAGCACCATAGTCGAGTCCTTCGGCCGTGAGTAGGTGTCGGAGAATGGTTTTATGGTCGGCCGATTCGCTACCGACTGATTTTATCAAACTTTTGTAGAATGCAAAATCTTGTAGGTGTTCTAAGACCTCATTGACCAATTTGTCGAATTTATTTTCTTCCAGAGCCGCAAAAAGCGATTTGAACATACGTGAAGCTGCTCCCGAAGCAGGTACAAATTTCAGTAGTTTTTTGCCGAAAATTTGGTCGTCGAAATCCTTCGATAGTTCTTTGGCTTTTTCGTCGCCAAGCTGAATCATTCCATCGTCGATGGTGGCTGCTCGTACGACATTTAGGTATGGAAATCCCACTTTAAAATTCTCGATTTGTTCAAGAATCGTTTCCACTTTTGCCCCACGGGCTTCGATTAGGCTAAGGTCTTTTTCGCTAAACATAATTAATATGGTTGATTTAATTAGTCCAAGGTCAATAGTTGGTTTTCAAGGGAATTTAAACTATTGATAAGGAGGCTTTTGGTAAAAATTGTCGTTGTTTGGTTTTAATCAGCTACTTTATGGTATAAATGTTTTGTTAAAAATGTAATTTTACGAAAAAATAGAATCAAGGCAATGTTTTTGCTCGGGATTAATTAAAATTTAGTCGAGTCAACGGTCAATAGTTCACAGTCCACAGAACGCTATTGACTGTCGTCTGTGGACTATCGACTTATAAAAAAAATAATGAATTCAATACTTCCTCTTTTACAGCAAACCCAACAAGCTTCGGCGTCCGTTCGACGTTTTACCGATTCCCAACGCAGCGATTTATTAAATGAATTGGCCGAAATCATTGAGCAATCGAAGGTACTGATAATGTCAGAAAATCAGAAAGATTTAGACTTGATGGATAAAGCTGACCCCAAATACGACCGTTTATTATTAACCGAAAGCAGGATTCAAGGTTTGGCCGACTCGTTGAGAGAAGTTGCTCTTTTGCCCGACCCCACGGGTGAAGTATTGATTGAAAGAAACCTCGAAAATGGACTGAATATCAAGAAAATAGCTGTTCCGATGGGAGTTGTGGGCGTAATTTACGAATCTCGCCCCAACGTAACGATTGATGTGGCTTCGTTATGCTTACGCTCAGGTAATGCTTGCGTGCTGAAAGGTGGAAAAGAAGCTATTTTCTCGAATACTTGCTTAGTTGGCTTGATTCATCAAGCCTTAGCCAAATTTGGCGTTGCGGCCGACGCCGTTTTGCTTTTACCAACCGACCGAAAATTCACTGAAGAATTACTAAAAGCGACTCGTTTTGTAGATATTATTATTCCTCGTGGGTCTGATTCGCTTATTCAATATGTACGTCAGAATTCTCTCATTCCGACTATTGAAACTGGTGCGGGTGTGGTGCATACGTATATTGAAGAAAGTGCAGAATTAACGAAAGCGAAAGAAATTATTGTTAATGCCCGCGTTTCTCGTCCATCGGTCTGTAACTCGCTCGACTGTGCTATCGTTGATGAAGCCATTATTGATGAATTTTTACCAATGTTGGTAGAAGATTTCAAGAAATGGAATGTTGGCGTTTATGCTGATGAAAAATCGTATGCTGTTTTTGAAAAAATTGGCTACGAAAACCTTCATCATGCCCAACCCGAAGATTTCGGTCGTGAATGGCTTGATTATAAAATTACAATCAAAACCGTGAGTGGCTTCGATGAAGCATTGGCTCATGTGCAAGCCTTTTCTTCTCGACACTCAGAAGCCATTTTGACAAATAATCAGGTACTCGCTGAAAGATTTTTGGCCGAAGTTGATGCCGCAGCGGTTTATCATAATGCCTCTACTCGCTTTACCGATGGCGGACAGTTTGGACTCGGTGCTGAAATTGGCATTTCGACCCAAAAACTCCATGCCCGTGGGCCTTTTGCTCTCGAAAAACTCGTTACCGAAAAATGGGTAATTCTTGGTGATGGGCAGGTACGGTGGTAATTTCTAAAATTGTGGTATAACAATTTGTTCTTTTCAATTGTTTGATATATAAATCCAAAAATTGGTTTGCCTAAAACCATAGTATTTTATATCCTTAAGTTAAACTCTATACCACAGATGCCTTACTAATAAAATTTTGCTGCCTATTTGAAGCTAAAAACACCAAAAGTATATGTCTAACTTAAAAATTTATGAGCAACTACTGCATTCAATTAATGAAGCAGTTTTAGTACAAGAAAACAATGCAAGTACGGCGGATGAAATAATTGTATTCGTAAATAATGCTTTTTGCGAAATTGTCAATTATTCAGCAAACGAACTAGTAGGCAATAGCTGCTCATTACTTTTTGGCACCAAGACCGATACTACGCTAATAAGTGAAAAGTCATCCTCTTCAGATAAGCAATTTTCGAATAATATTCTTTACGATAAGCACAACAAAGAGATATACTGTGCCATAGAAGCTTTTTCATTAGATAACTATCGGGTTTCTATCATCACAGTAAAAAACGAGCAAAGTTTTTCGAATAATAGTAACCTCGACAATGACTTTAATAGAACAGTGCTAGAAAGTAGCCCCGATTGCTTAAAAGTAATTGATGTGGAAGGCAGAATTCATTTTATGAACTTCAATGGGTTGTGCCAGATGGAAATCGATGATTTTGGTGAATTTAAATATAGGTACTGGTGGGATTTATGGGGTGAAGAAAACCGTGACCTTGTTAGGTCGGCAGTTGAAAAAGCTAAAAATGGAGAATCGGCAAACTTCACGGCTTTTTGTGAAACAGCCAAAGGCACTCCCAAATGGTGGGATGTGATGGTTTCGCCTATTCGTCACAAAGGTCACGATGTATCACAAATCATTGCCACTTCTAGAGATATTACTTCACAAAAAGAAACTTTAGAAAAACTCGAAAAAGGAAGTCAGTTACTATATACCGGCCTAAAAGTTGCAAATGTAGGTATTGCAGAAATCAATTATGTCACCAACACCGTTACTTTATCTACTGAGGCCGCTCACATGTACGGGTTGTCTACAAATCAACGTCAAATAAGCAGAGAAACATTTCACCAAACAATCCACCCTGCATTTAAGGTGGAAATGAAAAAGAAAATAGAAGTATTATTAAGTAACCATGCCAATGATTTTATGGAGGTTGAGCATCAGGTTTTGTTACCCAATAACGAAGCCAGATGGCTGAAGGTGAGAATGAATCTCTTTTTTGACCACACACTTTCGCCTCCTAAACCAAAGTACAGTATTCTGGCTGCACAAGATATTACTGAACAAAAAAATATACAGGAAGAAACCAAACAAAACGAACAACGTTTCAAAACATTGGCTAATTCAATCCCTCAACTGGCTTGGATGACTGATGCTGAAGGTTACATTTATTGGTATAATGATAGATGGTATGAATATACTGGTACAACATTTGAAGAAATGCAAGGATGGGGTTGGCAGAAAGTTCACCACCCAGACTTAGTAGCGGGTGTAGTAGAAAGATTTAGTACTGCCATTCAAAAAGGTACAAATTGGGAAGATACTTTTTTGTTAAGGAGAAAAGATGGAGAATATCGCTGGTTTTTGTCAAGGGCTACTGCAATTAGAAATCAAGACAATAAAGTTGTGCAGTGGTTTGGTACTAATACAGATGTATCGGTAGTTAAAGAATCAGAAAAGGCTTTGAATTTACTAAATGCTTCATTAGAAGAAAAAGTAAAAGTTCGAACAGAAGAATTAGAATTAAAAAATCTAAAACTTCAACAAATGTATGAAGAGCTGACAAGCTTTAATTTTATAGCTAATCATGATTTAAAAGAACCTCTTCGGAAAATTCAAATTTTTACCAAGCTTATCACTGAGGATAAAACGCTTTCGAAAAGGTCTTCAGAGTCTCTGAATAAGATGCTTAAAGCGGTGCACCGGATGCAAAACTTACTTGATGATTTACAAAAATATTTAGCAGCAAACGAAATGACAGATGCGTTTGAAAGCTGCGATTTGAATAAGATTATTGGAAATATACAAAGTCAAATACAAGAATCTTCTCAACAGCAAAACATTAATTTTGATGTATCGCCTTTGCCTGTTGTTAAAGGAATATGCTTTTTATTTAGTCAGTTATTTGCTAATATTATTGAAAATTCGGTCAAGTATTCTAAGCCAAATCAGCCAATTTCAATCAAAATTCATTCAAAAGAGGTCAGCGGGAGTGATATTAATGAAGAAAAAGTTATTCATCATCTTACTTATCATTGTATCCAAATTAAGGATAATGGTATAGGGTTTGAACAAATATTTTCCAACAAAATTTTTGAGTTATTCCAAAGATTACACGCCAATCAAACCTACTCAGGCACAGGTATTGGCTTGGCTATTTGTAAAAAAATTGTTACTCGATTCAATGGATTTATCACCGCAAAAGGTGAAGTAAATGTTGGGGCAACGTTTATAATTTATTTACCAAAAGCTT